>JAYWBR010000135.1:0-18325 GCA_043781315.1 Verrucomicrobiota bacterium
GCCCAATGTTTCGCTACTTATTGTCAATTGGCGGGCCAGTTCGCAGTTTCGTCAACAACTTCGGTTTGGATCCTGGTGTCGTTTGTCTTAAAAGTGACGTATTTTTTGGCAGCCCTCGGCTCAAACTACACAACCTTAGTGACTTTTCACAGGGCTTTCAATTCAGGGTCTGGGCTTGCTCTGAAAAGGCGGACAAAGAAGTTGGGTCATTTGGTTAGTTGTTTAGAAGTTCGAAGTCAACTGGTGATTGAAAATCCAGGGCGCTATGGGTGCGCTGACGATTGTAAAAGCTTTCGATGTACTCAAAGATTTGGGTGCGGGCTTGGCTGCGGGAGACGAAGTCGCGGCGGTAAACCAGTTCGAGTTTGAGGGTGCTCCAGAAGCTTTCCATGGTGGCGTTGTCGTAGCAGTTGCCTTTGCGGCTCATGGAGGCGACCAAGCCGGCCTGGGCCAGCGCACGCCGGTAATCGGCGCTGGCGTATTGGACGCCCCGATCGGAGTGGAACAGCAAATTTACTGGGGCCCGCCGATGCAGGAGGGCCATGTCCAAAGCCGTTAGAACGAGCGCGGTGTCGCTGCGCGCACTCATGGCCCAGCCGACGATCTTGCGGCTGTAGCGGTCCAGGATGGCGGCCAGATAGAGCCAGCCTTCCTGAGTTTCGATGTTGGTGATGTCGCCCACCCAGATTTGATTGGGCTGGGTGGCCTTGGGGGCTTGGGCGATGTGATTGCGCCCGTGGTGGCAACCTTGCTGGCGCCACGCCGCCACGATGCGCGGGCAGCCGTAAGTTTGCCGGCTTTGTCGGCCTTGGATCGCCGCCGCGCTTCGCTTGCCCGATCACCTCCAAGCCGCTACTCTGGGCGCACAACATTTATCACCCATGCCCGACGAACTAAAAAAAATTGCGGAGACGCTCGGCCTCGAAAAATACTGCCGCCACATTTTTTTGTGCGCTGATTCCACCAAGCCGAAGTGCGCGCCTCGCGAGGCGGGATTGGAGTCGTGGGAATTTTTGAAGCGGCGTTTGAAGGAGTTAAACCTCGCCGGGCCGGAGCCGTTGGTTTATCGCAGCAAGGTCAACTGCCTGCGCGTCTGCGTGCAGGGGCCGGTGGCGGTCGTTTATCCCGAGGGCGTCTGGTATCACTCCTGTTCGCCGGCGGTGCTGGAGCGGATCATCCAGGAACATCTCATCGGCGGCCGGGTGGTCGGCGAATTTGCTTTCGCAAAAAATCCGCTGGCGGGCTGAAAAATTACCGCGTCGGCATAATCATCCCGGGCGGCAACGGCGGTGGCGGGGCGGTGGGCGTAAATTGGGGCGACGGGATTTTGATCGAGTCGCCGGGCTTGAGCCGCCGCAAATCCACGTCCGGATTGGCCGCCTGCAACGCGGCCGAGGAAACACCGTAACGAGTCGCCACGTTCGCGGCGGATTCCGCCACGCCGAGCACATACGGATGCGTCAGTTGGACGAACGCCGGCTGGGCGGGTTTCTCCGGGGCGGCGGCCACCGGTTCGGCGGGCACTTCCTGACCCAGCGCCTGCGCGCTGGCTTTCAATTGATCGAGTTCGGCTTGTTTCAAGGCGATAGCTTTTTGCTCGGCGGTGAAGTTCGTGTTGGCGTTGATGCGGGCGAGTTCTTCGGCCGTGGCCTGGTTGATCTCGTAAATTTTCAGCGCGGCTTCGGGCGTGCCGGACTGTTCCGTCATCGCGACCGCGTTGCGGAACTGCGGGTCGTGGAGCAGTTGAAATTGCTGGTCGCGATCCTTGCCGAGCGCGAGCTGGATGGCGTCCGTGCGCTGTTGTTGCAGGCTTTTGCGCAACAGCACGCTGTTCGGATCGTCCTTGCCGGCGAGCAGTTCGATCTGCTGATCCAGCGAATCGGTCGCGCGGAAAATGGCGCGGAATTCATCCGGGGTGGCTTCAAAGTATTTCAACTGGCCCATCTCGCTGCGCAGATTGTTCGAGGCTTGCGAATAACGGAGCAAAAATTCCTCAAGCTGCGGCGGCGTCAGGACGTGGGCAAATTCCTCGCGCGTCTGCTGGCGCAGCTTCGCCATCTCTGCGGCGTCGGATTTTTTTCCCGCCGACCGCTGCGCGTCGAGATAAGTCTGCATCCGTTCGTTGGCCCGGGCGCTGATGTCCTGAATCTTCTGCTTCACGTCCGCCGGAAGATTTCCCAGCATTGGGCCGTCGAGTGTGAGGCCGGGCCGGGCCGGGCGGGGGAGGCTGACGAGATCGCCGGTTTCCCAATTGGTGCCGAGCAGTTGCGCGAGCAGGGCCCGGCGTTCGGCGTCCAACATGCGGAACCGTTTTTCGGCGGTGGCCACCACGTCGGGATCGGGTTCGCTGCGCCACCATTGCTGGTCGGGCGAAACAATGTCGGGATCGGTGGCGATGCGTTTGGCAAAGAGCGCGTTCACGTCGGCGATGATGATGTCGCGGAGGGTCTGCTCGGGGCAGCCGATCTCGCGCAGGTTGGCGATGAACTTCTGGTAATCCTCGGACTCCACCTGCGTCCAGGTGAAGAACTGGCGGCGGACGACGACGTTGGTTTTCGCGACGGCATTGCGGCCAAATTCGGCGGAGTCACCATGGGAAACGGCGTGGCGGCGCGTGGCGACGAGCCAGAGCAAAGCCAGCCCGAGATTGACCACGAGCGAAATGAAAAACAAAACACGCCAGCGCATGAGGTTATTAAGCGGCAATCCGCGCCACACTCAATTCAAAAATGCAGCGGGCGAAAAGTTGCGGGCGCATTTCAAATCAAAGTTCGTTGTAGCGGCGTCTCGGCAGAGCGCCGCAAACTAAATTGAATGGCGGCGCTCTGCCGAGACGCCGCTACGCATCGCAATTCAAACCTCCGCCGTGGCGACGTTCAACTCCCCCGTCTGCCGCGCGTGCCGGCCATAAACCCACTCGAAGATCGGCGACGCCATCAGCGTGGTCACAATCGCCATCAAGACCAGGATCGAAAACAGCGCCGGCTGGATCACGCCTTTTTGCAGGCCGATGTTGATGATGATCAGTTCCATCAGGCCGCGTGAGTTCATCAGCGCGCCGACGGCCAGCGCGGTGCGGTTGTCCTCGCCGTTCAGCCGGGCCGCCGCCCAGCAGGCCACGCCCTTGCCGAAGATGGACACCGCCAGCACGACCAGTGCGATGAAGAACAGCTGCGGGCTGTTTACCATGTCGAGCCGCGTGTTCAATCCGGAGTAGGTGAAAAACATCGGCAGCAGAAAAACCACGGCGAACGGCTGGAGTTTCTCCTTGAGTTCGCGCGCGAAAAAACCGCGCGGCATCGCCGTGCCGAGCAGGAACCCGCCGAACACTGCGTGAATGCCGATGGCGTCCATCGCCCACGCCGACAGGCAGAACAGCATCAGCACCACGCCGAGCAGGGTGGAGGAAATTTTCCCCTCGCGCTCGGCCAGGCGGCCCAGCGGCGCGAGCAGCCGGCGGCCGGCAAAGATCATCACCGCTGCGTAGGTGAAGCCGCCGACAATGGCGCGCACGGCGATGCTGGCATCCACCGAGCCGTCCGGGAGTTTTTGAAAGCTCGCGAGCACGATGGCCAGCACGCACCACGCGGCGGCGTCGTCAATCGCGCCCGCCGCCAGCGCAAGCGTGCCCAGCGCGGTGCCGGTGATGCCGCGTTCGTAAATGATCCGCGCGAGCATCGGGAAGGCGGTGATGGCGATGGCCGCGCCGAGGAAGAGGATGGCTTCAAACGCGGTGGCCTTTTCGGAAAACAGCCCCGGCGTTTTCATCAGCCACGGCGCGAGCACGAGGGCGCAGAGGAACGGCACGGCCATGCCGGCAATGGAGACGGACGCCGCGCTGCGCGCCCGGTTGCGGAACAGCTCGGTCTTGAATTCCACGCCGACCAGGAACATGTAGAGGCCGACGCCGAGCTGCGCGCCGACGTAAAGTATCTTCAAGGTTTCCTTGGGGAACAGTTGCAGTTGGAGTTCGGGAAAGACCAAGCCGAACAGCGACGGTCCCAGGCAGACGCCCGCGATCATCTCACCGACGACCTGCGGCTGGCCGATTTTGCGCGCGCCCCAGCCGACAACGCGGCAGACGGCGAGGATGAAAAACATCTGGAGGAAGAATTGGACGGAAAGTTGTGCGGGCGTCATGTCGAGATTGATTTCCTAAAATAAATCCCGCTGAATTTCTGACACGGCGGCGGCGGCGGCAAGGTTAAAAAAATTTCAACATCCGCTTGTGCCGCGATTGGTCCCGTTGAACTAGGGGGAAGACCCAAAGATTGGGGCAAGCCAAAGATGAAAACAAAAAAAGCCGCTTTGGCTTACCCCAATCTTTGGGTGGTGCAGGGGTAAGGAGTTTGTTTTCCCCGCCCACACATATATCGGTTTGCACCAGCCCCGCTTTTGCCCGGCGCGTTCCTTGACGCTGAGATTTCCGGCTGCTAATTTTCCGCCGCCGATGCCGGAACAACTTTATGGCCGTTGAAAACCAATCCTACCTCCCGGTCGTCATTCTGATGATTGCGGCGGTCATGTTTGCGCTGACGCCGCTGGTGCTGGCGTGGCTCTGGGCGCAAAAGTTTTCTCCGAAGAAACCCGGTCAGGACAAGAACGCGATTTACGAATGTGGTCTTGAATCCAAAGGCGACGCGTGGATCCAGTTCAAATCGGACTACTACCTTTACGCGATCATCTTCCTGATCTTCGACGTGGAAACGATTTTTCTGCTACCGTTCGCGGTGGCGTTCACCAGCCTGGGCGTGGGCGCGTTCCTCGCGATGATGGTTTTTCTGCTGCTGCTGGTCGAGGGCCTGCTCTGGGCCTGGAAGAAAGGTGTGTTGAGCTGGAAATGATTGACGACGCATTAAAAAGTGAGCTGGGCAAGCAGGGCGTCTTCGTCGTCACGCTTGAGGAGCTTTACAACTGGGGCCGCAAAAACTCCATCTGGCCGCTGGGCTTCGGGCTGGCGTGTTGCGCGATTGAAATGATCGCCGCCTCGATGGCGCGTTGGGATCTGGCGCGGTTTGGCGCGGAGGTGTTTCGTCCGTCGCCACGGCAGGCGGACTTGATGATTGTCGCCGGAACGGTCACAAAGAAAATGGCGCCGCAGGTGGTGCGGCTCTTCAACCAGATGTCCGAGCCGAAATACGTCATCGCGATGGGGGCGTGCGCGATTTCCGGCGGGCCGTTCAAGCAGGGCTACAACGTGCTCAAGGGCATTGACCGTTTTATTCCGGTGGATGTGCACATCCCCGGCTGCCCGCCGCGACCCGAAGCCTTGCTGCACGCGTTCATGACGTTGCAGGAAAAAATTGACGCGCAGAAACTGACCGGCGTGAATCGTCCGCGCCATCTGAACGCGGAAATTTCCGGCGCGTATCCGGTGCCGGAGTTTGGTGAACATGATCTCGTGCCGCCGAACAATCCCGCGATCTGGCAGGCACCCAAGGTGGTTCGTTCCTAGCGCCATGGAAACTCTCGAACAAATCAAAGCGCGAATCGAAGCCGGCGTCGCCGATGCGAAGTTGGAAATTATTTCCAACGACAGCCCGTCGGCGCAGCGCTCGTTGCTCGTGGATAACGAACATGGCTTGGCCGTGGCAAAATTTCTGCGCGACGATGCAGAATTGCTTTTGGATTACTGTTCAAACGCGACGGGTGTGGATTGGCCGGAAGCCGAGTTGACCGAGAAGATCAAGGTCAAGCAGTTCGTGGACGGCGTGGAAAAGGAAGTCGAGGAAGTCAAAAAAATCATCCGCCCCGGCTACCTCGAAACGGTCTATCACCTCTACTCGATGGCCAAGAAGCACGGGCCGGTAATCCTGCGCCTGCGCACGGAAAACCGCGCCGACAAAAATCATCTACCGTCGCTCACGCCGGTCTGGCGCAGTTGCGAGTTTCAGGAGCGGGAAATTTTCGATCTCTACGGAATCATTTTCGACGGGCATCCCGACCTGCGCCGCATCTTGATGTGGGACGAGTTCAAGGATTTCCCGATGCGCAGGGACTACGTCGAGCCGGACGATTACGAATACGAGCCGACGCCGCATGATGACGTTTTGGACAAGGTGAAGCAGCGCCGGGCGCAGGAGGTGAAGCCGTGAGCGTGATCGTCGAAACGCCCGCGAAGAAATTTGAGCTGCTGCCAAAGCGCGATGCCAGCGGCGACGGCGAGCTGCTGGAAATCTCCATGGGCCCGCAGCATCCCTCCACGCACGGCGTGTTTCGGATGGACGTGGTGCTGGATGGTGAAAAGGTGGTGAAGTTGAAGCCGGTGTTCGGCTACCTCCACCGCAACCACGAAAAAATCGGCGAAGGCACCAGCTACCTCGGCTCGATGCCGTACACCGACCGGCTGGATTATTTTTGTTCGATGACGAACAACTGGGCGTACGCGCTCTCCGTCGAGAAGCTCGCCGGATTGCACGTGCCAGAGCGCGCGGAATACTTGCGCGTCATCCTTGCCGAGTTGACGCGCCTGCAAAACCACGCGTCGCTCTGCGGCTTTCTGACGCAGGACATGGGCGCGTCCGGCACGCCGCTCATGTATGCCTTCCGTGAGCGCGAAAAAATCCTCGACCTGTTTGAAGCCATCAGCGGCGCGCGGATGATGTGCAACTTCATGCGCTTCGGCGGCCTGCGCTGCGATGCCCCGGACGGCTGGCTGGCGCAGGTGAAGAAAGTCGTGGACGAATTTCCCGCTTTCCTCGATGAGTTCTCCGCGCTGCTGGATCAAAACGAAATCCTGATGGCCCGCACGCAGAACGTCGGGGTGCTGCCGCGCGAACTTGCCATCAGCGCTGGCATCACCGGCCCGATGCTGCGCGCGAGCGGCGTGAACTACGATCTTCGCAAGGTGGACAAGTACGGCATCTACGACCGCTTCGAGTTCAAAGTTCCGCTCGGCGAACATGGCGATGTCTATGACCGCTACATGATGCGCGTGCTGGAAATGCGCGAGTCGGTGAAAATTTTGCAGCAGGCGCTGGCGACCATTCCCGCCGGCCCCATCGTTGATCCCAAGACGAAGCTGCGAGGCTTCCGGCCGAAAGCGGGTGAAGCGTACGGCCGCATCGAAGGGCCGAAAGGCGAACTCGGCTTTTATCTCATCAGCGACGGCTCGCCCAATCCGTATCGCTACCGCGTGCGTCCGCCAAGTTTCATCAACCTCACCATTCTCGAAGACATGTGCCTGGGTCACACCGTCGGCGACATCATCATCATTCTCGGCAGCGTGGACATCGTGCTGGGAGAGGTGGACCGATGAAAGATCAGTTTCTAGTTGCGAGTTTCTGGTTTCGAGTTGGGAAAAAACATTCCCGGCACTTCGCGGGCTGTCCGAAACTCGAAACTCGAAACTCGAAACTCGCAACTTTTTAACATGCTCGGCGAACAAATCATCAAAGGCATGGCGGTCACCGCCAAGAATTTTCTCGGCAGCTACGTCTCCGAGGAACGCCTGCCGACCATTCAATATCCCGAGGAGCGGCAGAAGCTGCCCGAAGCCACGCGCCAGTTTCCGTTTCTGGTTTTTGATGGTGACGATCCGATGAAGGGGTTGCGCTGCGTCGCCTGTCAGATTTGCGAGAAGGAATGTCCGCCCAAGTGCATCTACATCGTCAAGAGCAAGGACAAGCGCGTGGACTACAAGGGCCAGATGCAGCTTTATCCGGCCACATTCGACATTGATCTGTCCGTCTGCATGAGCTGCCAGATTTGCGTCGAGGTTTGCCCGTTTGAGGCGATCAAGATGGACACCGACTTCGAACTGAGCAACAGCGACCGTTTCGGCGGCTTGCTCGTGGACAAACATCAACTCGCCAAGTCCAACGGGCATTACCGGAAAATTCATCCCACGGACGCCGCCATCTCCGACGCGGCCATGGCGGTGGAAGTCGCCAAAGCCCAGGCCAAGGCCAGAGCTGATGCCGAGACCAAGGCGAAAGCCGCCGCCGAAGCAAAAGCCAAAGCCGCTGCTCAACCCGCGCCTACGGCATGACGAACGACCTCGACCAAATCTTTGTCACGCTCAAGCACCTGCTGGTCGGCTTGGTGCCGGAACCATTTCAGCCCGTGGTCGCGGCGATCATTTCCATCGCGGCCATCATCGGGGTGTTTGCCTCGCTGTTTGCGGTTACGACCGTGCTCGAACGCAAAGGTCTGGGCCGGATTCAAAACCGCTACGGCCCCAACCGCGTCGGCCCGTTCGGTTTTCTCCAACCCGCCGCCGACGGCATCAAGGCGCTGATCAAGGAAGACCTCGTCCCGCGCAACGCCGACCAGATCGTTCACTACCTCGCGCCGCTCACGCTCGTCGTGCCTTCGTTCCTCGTCTATTCCGTGCTGCCGATTGGTCGCAACATGGTGCTGACGGATTTCGACGCGGGCGTTTTATATTTCTTCGCCATCGGCGCGGGCACCGAGCTTTCGGTTTTCATGGCCGGCTGGTCGAGCCGCAACAAGTATTCGATGCTCGGCGCGATGCGGGCGATTGCGCAGATGATCAGCTACGAAATTCCTCTGATCCTCTCCGCCGTCAGCGTCATCATGATCGTCGGCTCGCTCTCGACGGTGAAAATTGTCGAGGCGCAGACGGGCTTTCATTCGTGCGGCTTGGGCAACTGGTTTGTCTTCACGCCGTGGGGTTTTGCCGGGTTCGTTTTGTTCCTCATCTCAGCGGCGGCGGAAGCGAATCGTTCGCCGTTCGATCTGCCCGAAGGTGAATCCGAAATCATCGCCGGTTACTACATCGAATACTCCGGCTTCAAGTTCGCGCTGTTCTTCCTCGGCGAATACATGGGCCTCTTCGCCATCTGCGGCATGGGCATCACGCTGTTCCTTGGTGGCTGGAACGCGCCGTTTGAATTCGTGAGTTTCGTTCCGTCCTACGCGTGGTTCTTCGCCAAGCTGCTCGGGTTGATCGCGCTGTTTATCTGGGTGCGCGGCACGCTGCCGCGTCTGCGCCAGGATCAGCTCATGAACTTCGCGTGGAAATTCATGCTGCCGATGGCGCTGCTGAACATCGTCACCGCCGCTGTCTGGCATTTCATGCCGTCAGGAATGGCGCGCTGGATCGTCTGCTCCCTCATGGTCGCCGGCCCGTATGTCATGCTGGGCCGGGGCTTGACCGCCGGGAACAAAGTCAAGAAACGCACGTATCGCTATGCGGAGTGATTGAAAGACACTGAGATTATGGCCGCAAAAGAACGCAGAGAACACAGAGATGAAAAACGGTTGAAGACTTTATTGTCTTTGTGTTCTCTGTGTTCTTTTGCGGCTATTGATTCTTATCCGTGTCCATCCGTGACCATCTGTGGTTGGAAAAAATGAATCCTGTTTTCGCCATCATCGCAACGCTGACCATCGCCGCCGCCGTGGCCGCGATCAGCCTGCGCAACCTCGTGCATTGCGCGCTGGCCTTGGTGGTGACGTTCCTTGGCCTGGCCGCCGCGTATTTGCAGCTCAACGCCCAGTTCGTCGGCTTCGCGCAGATTCTGGTTTACGTCGGCGCGGTCGCCATTCTGATTGTCTTCGCCATTCTCCTGACGCGCAGCAGCGATACGCCGCAGCAAAGCATCGTGTCCAAGGGCTGGCTTTCCGGCGTCGCGGTCACCGTGGCTGTGCTCGGCGTGCTCGTCTGGGCCATCAACCATAGTGCTATGATGAAGCCCGGCATACCGGCGCAACCCGAAGTCACCGTGAAACAAATCGGCAACGCGCTGATGACCCAATACGTGCTGCCGCTGGAAGTCATCGGTCTGCTGCTGACGGCGGCGCTGATTGGCGCGGTGATCATCGCGATGAAGGACGAACAGAAATGAAACTCCAAGTTCCAAGTTCCAAGTTCCAAAGAAATTCCAAGCGTCAAACCATAAGCGTGACGTTGCCCGTGCATTGTGGAGCTTGGAATTTGGAATTTGGAATTTGGAATTTAGAACTTGGAACTTGGAGGTTTGCCCAATGACTCCACTCGCCGGCTATCTCATCCTGGCCGCCTTCCTGTTCGCCATCGGCCTGGCCGGTGCGCTGACGCGGCGCAACGCCATCCTCGTCCTCATCGGCATCGAACTCATGCTCAACGCGGCGAACCTGAACTTCATCGCCTTCTGGCGCTTCAGCGAACACCCGGAGGCGCTCACTGGAATCATGTTCGTGATTTTCTCGATTGGTGTCGCCGCAGCCGAAGCGGCGGTCGGCCTCGCGCTCATCATCGCGATTTACCGGCATTACAAGACGACCAACGTGGACGAGGTGGATTCGCTCAAAGGATGAAAAGTTCAACGCAAAGACGCAAAGAGAAATCACAACCTTGCGCCTTTGCGCCTTTGCGTTAAAAATCAAAATGGATTGGATCGTAAAAAACCTCTGGCTGATTCCCGCGCTGCCGATTTTGCAGGCGGGGTCGAGCGCGTTGGCACCGCAGGAAAATATTGCGGGCAAGCTAGGACATGATTACACTTTTGCCGTATGAGTCATACGATCACAATCCGTCTTAACAAGAGCCTGGCAGACTGGTTGTCGGAGACCGCCAAACGCACGGGCGTACCGCAGGGCAAGCTGGTGCGGGATCAGTTGGAGAAGGCCAAAGCCGGCGCAGGCAGCCGTCCGTACATGCGGTGGGCGGGTTGCGTCAAGGACGCGCCGAAAGATTTGTCCATGCGGAAGGGGTTTTCGCGGAAATGAAGGCCATCGCCGACACCGGGTTCGTCGTCGCCTTCTGCAACCGGCGTGATTTGCATCACGACTGGGCGCTGGGCCTGGAACGCCAGTTCACCGGCCCGCTGCTGACGTGCGAAGCCGTGCTGGCCGAGGCCGCCTTTCATCTGGGCGACGCCCGCATCGTGCTGGGTTTGCTGGAAGATCAGTTCGTCACGCTGGCGTTCGATGTGAACGACCACATCCCGCACCTGGCGGAACTGGCCGAGCGTTATGCCGACCGCACCCCCGATTTTGCCGACTTGTGCCTGGTTCGCATGAGTGAATTGAATCCCGGCCACACGATCCTCACGACTGATCGCGCGGATTTTCGGGTCTATCGCCGCAACAAGCGCGAAACCATTCCGCTGATTTGTCCGCCTGAAAAATAAAATGCCCTGGATCGTTCAAAACCTCTGGCTGATTCTCGCGCTGCCGATTCTGGCGGCGGGGTTGAGCGCGCTGACGCCGCAGCGTTATCGCAAGTTCTCCGCGACGCTTGCCATTGGCTCGATGGTGTGCGCGTTCCTGCTCTCGCTCGTTGCGTTTGCCCACACACTCGGTCATCACGGCGAAGAGGCGCGGCAGGTTTTTAATTTCCCCTGGTTCCAGTTCGGCAGCGAATGGGTGAAGCTCGGCTGGGTGCTGGACCCGCTCACAGCGGTGATGCTCGTGATGGTCACGTTCGTCGGCACGTTGATCTTTATCTACAGCGTCGGCTACATGGCGCACGACGATAACTTCACGCGCTTCTTCACGTTCCTCGCGCTGTTCGCCGGCGGAATGCTGGGCGTCATCATCGCAAACAGTCTGCTGCTCCTGTTCATGAGCTGGGAGATTGTCGGTCTCACGTCGTATCTGCTCATTGGTTTCTGGTATCACAAACCCAGCGCGGCGGCGGCGGCGAAGAAGGCGTTCATCACCACGCGCATCGGCGATGTGGCTTTCCTGCTCGGCATCGTCTGGCTCTACTCGCAAACCGGCACGCTGCTGTTCTACGACGACGGTCACGGTTGCATGGAACAATCCGCGCTCGCCAAAATGGTTGTGCAAACCACCGGCGTTGGTATGGCGGTTTCAACGGCGATCGGTCTGCTGATTTTCTGCGGCGCGGTGGGCAAGTCCGGCCAAGTGCCGTTGCACGTTTGGTTGCCGGATGCGATGGAAGGCCCGACGCCGGTGAGCGCGCTCATCCACGCGGCGACGATGGTGGCGGCGGGCGTGTTTCTCGTGGCGCGGGTTTATCCGTTGATGAGCATGAGTTCGTTTGTCACGGTTAGCGGTGTGATTCCACCTCCGCCGGTGACTTTGCAAGTGATCACTTGGATTGGTGCGATCACCGCCGTCTTCGCCGCGTCCATCGCCGTTGCGCAAAATGACATCAAGCGCATCCTCGCTTACTCCACGGTTTCGCAACTCGGCTACATGATGATGGGGTTGGGCGTCGGTGGCGTGGCGGTGGGCATGTTTCATCTCATCACGCACGCGTTTTTCAAGGCGCTGCTGTTCATGGGCGCTGGCTCGGTGATTCACGGCTGCCACGAGGAACAGGACATCCGGAACATGGGCGGCCTACGCAAGTTCATGCCCGTGACCTTCGCGACCTACGCCGTCGGGATGTTGGCGCTGTGCGGATTCCCGCTGTTCTTCTCCGGTTTCTGGAGCAAGGACGAAATCCTCCACGCCGCGCATGGTTGGAGCGTTTCGCAAATTCCGTTTTACCTCGGCTGCTTCGGCGCTTTGCTCACGGCGTTTTACATGACCCGGCAGGTGGCGCTGGTGTTCTTTGGTAAAAATCGTAGCGGCGTTCGGCAGAACGTCGGTGACTCTCACGCGCATGGAAAAGGGCAGCCGCTTTTTGCCGAAAGCAGCCACGCACATACGCCGCACGAATCGCCGCTGGTGATGACCGCGCCACTCATGATTCTCGCGTTCTTCGCCATCGCGCTCGGGATTATTGGCACACCGGCATGGCCTTGGTTTCATTCGTTCCTGGGTGGACATCATGCTGAATTCGACCTCAGCAATTTTTCCGAAGGCGGCGTGATTCCGCTGATGTTGCTCTCCTCCGTGATCGTCATCAGCAGCATGGTGCTCGGTTGGTGGCTTTACGGTCGCAAGCCGATTCAAAAAGCCAGCGAGGTTGACGTTCTCGAAAAGGCGCGCCCTGACATTTACGGGTTGCTCGCGAACAAGTTCTACATTGATGAGCTTTACGAGATCACCATCATCCGCTTCAACGTGTGGTTCGCCCGCGTTTGCGATTTCCTCGACACCTGGATTTGGGGCCGCGTGGTGATGTTCGTTTCTCTACTTACGGTTGGCCTGGGCTGGGTGAACGATGCGTTGGACAAGTTCGTGCTCAATCTTGGTTTCGATCAGGGCTGCGAAGGTGTTTCACGCAGCGGCGGGTTTATGTCGCGTCTCCAGGACGGGCAGGTGCAAAATTATCTCCGCCTCCTCGGCCTTGCGCTCACCGTGCTGGTGCTGTTCTTGATTTGGGGAGGTGCCAAATGAGCAGCTTGCCGCTACTAACCCTGCTGACGTTCTTACCGCTTATCGGTGGCTTGATCGTGATCGGCTTGGGCGAACAAAAGAAACTTGCCCGCGCAATGGCTTTTGCCGTCAGCCTCCTCTCGCTCGCGCTGACGTTCGTGCTTTGGAAGAATTTCAACGCCGCTTCCGGTGAACTCCAGTTCGTGGAACGCCATGCTTGGATTCCCTCGCTCGGAGCCAACTATTTTCTCGGCGTGGATGGGCTGGGACTGCTCATGGTGTTGCTCACCGCGATCGTGGTGCCGATGGCGCTGCTGGCGGCTTGGAAGATGACGGACCGCACATCGCTCTACTTCTCGCTCATCCTGTTCCTGCAAGCGGGCTTGTTCGGCACGTTCACGGCGCTGAACTTTTTCCACTGGTTCATTTTCTGGGAGCTGAGTTTGATCCCGGCCTTCTTCCTCGTGCGGCTGTGGGGCGGGCCGCAGCGCGCCGCCGCTTCAACGCAGTTCTTCATCTACACCATGGTCGGCAGCGTGGCGATGCTGCTGTCGTTCCTGGCGATTTTTCTCGCGGCGAGCAAACCGGGACAGCCGTGCGTCATGGATTTTCCCGCGCTGGCAACCATGGCCGGCAACGGTGAAATCACCCACGCACTCTCGACCAATTTCGCCTGGAAGCTTTTCGGCCACGCCTTTACCGCGCATCAAATGTGTGGGTTGATCTTTGGCGGCGTGCTGCTTGGCTTCGCGGTGAAAGTGCCGTTGATGCCGTTCCACACCTGGCTGCCCGCGACGTATGCCGAAGCGCCGTCCTCCACGACGATGCTGCTCACCGGCGTGATGTCGAAGATGGGTGTGTATGGTTTCCTGCGCATCCTGCTGCCGATTTTCCCGGAGCAAATGTACTGGCTGCGCACGCCGTTGCTCGTACTCGCGGTCATCACGATTGTGTTCTCAGCCTGCGCCGCGTTCGCGCAAAAGGATTTGAAACGCATCCTCGCCTACTCGTCCATCAACCATCTCGGTTACTGCCTGCTCGCGGTGTTCGCGGTGGCGACGGCGGGCGAAAATGTGCTCGCTCCGGCGGTGGAAAAAGCCGCCGCGCTCAACGGCGCGTTGCTGCAAATGTTCAATCACGGTCTCACGGCGGCAATGTTGTTCTGGTTCGTCGCCCTGCTTGAACAACGCAGCGACGGCTTGCGCGGGTTGAATGACTTCGGCGGGCTGCGCAAAGTCGCGCCGGTGTTCTGCGGATTGATGGGCATCGCGCTGTTCTCGTCGCTCGGGTTGCCGGGATTGAATGGCTTCATCGGCGAATTCCTCATCTTCAAAGGCGCTTTCCCGCTCGCGCCATGGGCGGCGGCGCTGTCGGTGATTGGTATTTTGGTCACGGCCATTTTCATCCTCACGATTCTGCAACGCGTCTTTAACGGGCCGCTGAACGAGACGTGGGCGAAGTTCCCCGACCTGACGCTGGCCGAACGCGCGCTGGTGGCGCTGCCCATCGCGCTGATGTTCGTGCTGGGGCTGTGGCCGCAACTGGTGCTGGGCGTCATCAACAGCACGGTGGTGCGGCTGGTGGAGCAATTGAAATTTTAAAATGTTAGCCTGGACGATCTACATTTCATTTTTTGGCGTGCTGGTGCTGATGCTCTTGCCCAAGGGCAATGCCCGCGCGGCCCGCGCGGTGGCGATGCTTTCGGCATTGGCGGGTCTGGCGGTTGCGCTGGCGGGCTTTTTCCAATTCAAGGCGGGGGAAATTCTAACCGTGGCTAGGCTGCCGTGGGTTCCTTCACTCGGCCTTGAATATCATCTCGCGGCGGACGGGATCAGTCTGACGCTGGTGTTGCTCACGGGGCTGGCGGCGGTGGGTGGAATTCTTTTCTCCTGGAACATCGAGCAGCGCGCGAAGGAGTTTTTCGCGTTCTACCTGGCGCTGATCGGCGGCGTATATGGCGTGTTCCTCAGTTTCGATTTGTTCCTGCTGTTCGTGTTTTACGAAATCGCCATTGTGCCAAAGTATTTCATCATCGCGATCTGGGGTTCGACGCGGAAGGAATACGGCGCGATGAAGCTGGCGCTCTACTCATTCATCGGCAGCGCGATGGTGCTGATCGGCTTGATCGCGGCGTATGTCGTCTCAGGCGCGCACAGTTTCAATGTGCTGGAGTTGGCGAAGTATCCGTTCCCGCACAGCTTCCAGATGTGGGCGTTCCCGCTAGTGTTCGTGGGCTTCGCGATTCTCGCGGGCATGTGGCCGTTCCACACCTGGGCGCCGACCGGTCACGTCGCCGCGCCGACGGCGGCTTCGATGTTGCTCGCGGGCGTGGTCATGAAGCTCGGTGCGTACGGCTGCCTGCGCGTGGCGATGACGGTGTTCCCACAGGGATTGGATGATTGGGGTTTTGGATTGATGGGTTTGCACTCCTGGCGGGAGGTGTTCGCGATGCTGGCGGTCATCGGGATTGTCTATGGCGCGATGGTGGCGCTGGTGCAGAAGGATTTTAAATTCGTCATTGGCTATTCGAGCGTGAGTCACATGGGCTTCGTGCTGCTAGGTTTGATGACGCTGAACACAATTGGCCTGAGCGGTGCGGTGTTGCAGATGTTTTCGCATGGCATCATTGCGGGACTGCTCTTCGCGGTGGTGGGGCGGATGGTTTATGAGCGGACGCACACGCGCGAACTTTCCAAGCTGGAAGGCATGGGACTGGCGAAGGCGATGCCGTTTGCGGCGGTGACGTTCGTGATCGCGAGCGTGGCTTCGATGGGCTTGCCGGGCTTCAGCGGATTTGTGGCGGAGTTGCAGGTGATCATTGGGGCGTGGAAAGCATTCCCGACGCTGGCGGTGATTTCCGGGCTGGGGATTTTAATCGGCGTGGCTTACACGTTGCGCGTTTTGCAGAAGGCATTTTTCGGAGAAGCGAAAACGGAAGCGCACGAAGAGGAACATGCCGGTTCGGAGGCCGGCGCTCCGATGGAACCTATTTCCATTCCCGAACGCATCGGCGCGGTGATGCTGATTGGCGTGTCGTTGCTCATCGGACTTTTCCCGCGCCTGCTGCTGGATGTGATTGTGCCGAGTTTTGATTCCCCGTTGTTCGACTGGCTGCGGAAGGGAGGTGTCCAATGATTTACGATTTACGATTTACGATTTACGATTTGGGACTCCGCCTTGACGTTCTTGGTTGTTTCAGAGCCTGTTCTTCTTCCGAAAGGACGGCAAAACCATGAACTACCTCGAACTGCTTCGTTGCGCCGCGCCGGAAACCATCGTGGTGCTCACCGCGCTGGCGGTGCTGGCGATTGACCTGATTTCGATGCGCGGAATGGAGACGCGGCTGCGGTTTGTCATCGGCGGGATGATTGCCTGCGTGGGTTGCGCGGCGGCCATAGTGTGGATGGTCATCATGCCGGAAACTGTCGGGTCGTTGGGCGGCATGTTGGTGATGGATCCGCTCACCCAGTTCGTCAAAATTGCCCTGCTGGTGCTGACGATCTTCACGGTTTTGATTTCGATGGATGCCACTTTCACCGACCACATTGGCGAATACCTCGCGCTGATTTTGTTGGCGACAGTGGGCATGATGTTCCTCGTCAGCGCCGAGGATGTTCTGATGATCTTCGTCTCGCTTGAATTGACGAGCCTGTCGCTCTACATCCTGACGGCGTTCAACAAGCACAACATCAAGTCCGCCGAGGCTGCGTTGAAATACTTTTTGTTCGGCGGTATGTCGGCGGCGTTCATGTTGTTTGGGTTGAGTTTCATTTACGGCCTGACCGGTTCTACCAACCTGCATCAGATCGCGGCGGCACTGGCGGGCAAGGGGCTTGACCCGCTGCTCGTGGTCGCGCTGGTGATGACGGTGATCGGATTTGGGTTCAAAGTCGCCGCCGTGCCGTTTCATCTCTGGGCACCGGACGCCTACGAAGGTGCACCGACGCCGAGCGCGGCGTTCATCGCGTCCGGCTCGAAGGTCGCGAGCTTCTTCATCGCCGCCAAAGTGATGATGATCGGATTTGCCGGCGCAGAAGGCAGCGCGGCGTATCACGGATTTTCTGCGGGCTGGGTGCCGGTGCTGGCGATTGGCGCGGCGCTTTCGATGATCCTCGGCAACTTCGTCGCCATCGTGCAAAGCAGCGTGAAGCGGCTGCTGGCGTATTCGGCGATCGCGCACGCGGGTTACATGCTGCTGGCCGTGCTGGCGAATGACAAACCCGCCGTGGCTGCGCTGATTTTTTATGCGGTGACGTACGGGCTGACCACCATCGGCGCGTTCGGTGTGGTGGCGGTGGTCGAGGCCGGGGCAGGGGACGACAAGCTCTCGAGCTTCTCTGGATTAAGCAGGCGCGCGCCGGTGGTGGCGTTTTGCATGATGATTTTCATGCTGTCGTTGGCGGGGATTCCGCCGCTCGTGGGATTCTTCGGAAAGTTTTATCTGTTTGCTTCCGTGTTGAAAGCCGGTGGAACTGGGCTGGGCTTGCTGTGGCTGGTGATTCTGGCCATCGCGATGAGTGCGGTGTCGTTTTACTACTACCTCAAAGTGCTGAAGCAAATCTACGTGGTGCCGGCGGCAGCCGACGCGGGCATTTTCAAGGTGTCGCTGCTCAGTCAAGTTGTGCTGGGCGTGCTGGCCGCGTTGGTTTTTTTGCTGGGCTGCTGGCCGGACTTGGTGCTGCACTCGTTGCAACAATGTCTGGCGGCGATGGGGAAATAATTCCAAGTGGTGTCAATTTGATGTAGCGTCGAGCCTGTGGCTCGACGAATCGGCACACAGCGCCGACACTACCCGCAAAGTTGGTGGCGGTTATTCTAGGGTTAACAAGTGGGGACGGGTTGCCGATGTAGAAACGGTGACTGGTTCGACCCAGGCTGGACTCCGTAGCGCGATCTTATGATACTTAAAAAATTCTCCCGCCAATGGGCTTGGTTGGCCGCAGTTTTCTTCACGGCGACGGCGCTGGCCGGGCCGCACAAATTGCGCGTGACGGATCGGGTGCTCGCCGAATCGCTGGTGGCGCAGGGTGGTCGCGTGCTGGCGGATTACCAAGGTTTCCAACTGATCGAAGTCGCCGCGTTGCCGTCGGCCAAAATTCTCGGCGACCACCGCGTCCAAGTCATGGATCACTTCGACACGCTC
>JAYWBR010000136.1:0-6394 GCA_043781315.1 Verrucomicrobiota bacterium
GATTCGCCCATGAGCACGATGACTTCCTGCCGGTCAAACGCCTCGGACGGCGGCTCGGTCGCATCAAATTTTTCACCGGGCGTGGCGGTCTTCATCCAGGCTTCGAGCGCCATGACAACGGCGGTGGCCGCGTAGGCGATGCACATGAGCCGCGCGTTGGTGGCGAAGTCGTCCTTGGCGCTGGCGTCGGCAACGGATTCCGGCAGGAACATCAGCGGGCCGTCCGGGCCGATGAGAAAAAGGGTGGGCGGCATCCGGCCCGAATTGCGCATACAAAATCCGGCGTAGTGTTCCGCCTGCGCCATCAGGTCGTCGAGGGTTTCGAGTTTGGTTGGCTGCTGCACACACCGAGTCTTGCGCGAAAGGACGGACAGTATCAAAGCGAATTTGTGAGCGGCATGGCCGGAAAGTTTTCGAGGTTTTGTTCCGATTATTCCAGAGTGCGGAGATATTCGGTGAAGGTGTGGTGAGGCGCCGGTCTGGGAATGTTGAAGCCGGCGGCGCGAAGCTGGATGACGCGGGCGAGACAATCGGCCTGGGTCATCCATTTTCTTTCTGCGGCCCGTTGCAAGAGGCCAAGCGTGCCGGTCAATTGCAGGCCGAGATTTTGGGCTTCGCGGCGCGCAGCTTTATCGTCGAGCACGGCAATGCCTTTCAGTTCAGCAGTGAGCGTCAAGACACTGAGTTCGCCGGGGTCAATAGTGCGAAGAAGCCGAACGAGTATGGCGAGATCAAACGGCGTGGTCGTGGCGCTTTGAACGGTGAAATGTTCCCGCAAGAATTCCGTGTAGTAGTCGTGGCGCTTCGGGTCGGTCAGTTCATTCCGTGCGCCGGGGGTGGTCAGGATTTTGTATTCGCCGGAAAGCCTTTTGAGCAACGCGGTGAGTTCGCCGCGATGTCCGAAGTTGAGGAGGGCTGAGGTGTCGAATACGAGTGAATCCATTTACGCTGTCCCCGCAAGCTCCCCCTCTTGATTCGCGCCGTCAGAAATACCCATAAATTTCTCCCGGGCGAGTTCAGCAAGATATTCCTCAAGGATGTGACGTGGAGTGAACAACCACTCCGCAAGTTTGCCGGTCGAAATCTCACCGGCTTGATGGAGGCAAATGGCGAGATCGCGGAAACGTCCGTCAACCTGGGCGTCAATCTTCTCGACGCGAACAGTGGGCGGTTCCGGCGGCTGGAAGTCACCGCGAAAATACCGAGCCTTCTCAGTCCAACGAAAAACGTCCAACTGGGTGAGGCGATAGAAAATCGCGTCCCGCGAGACATTGAAATGCTGCGCGACAGCCTGAAGACATGACGGCTCTTTGAGGCGCTCGCCATAGGTTTCCACGAGGGATTGAAGATCAGCGCGCGGCATCAGGAATTCGCCAGCGAAAGCATTCGCCTCCTTCTCCTGCGGGTCACGGTGCGAAGCGATGGACACCACAGTGTCAACGCGCTTGCGCGTGTCACGATCTTCGCGACCCAGGTGAAACACGACGTGGGCAAACTCGTGTGCCAACGTGAACAAGCGACGCGCGGCGGAATGTGCCGAGTTGATAAAGATCATGGTAAACGGGCCACGAAATGAGAGGCCGGACAGATGCCAGGGCATGGCCCACTCAAACACGAAGATGTTCCATTCCGACAACGCCTGCTTTAATTCGTCGAGCGTGATCCGGCGATTGAGCTTGAGCGTGTCGCGCAAATGCGCGGCTATGTTCGGCAGATTTTTGAACGAATCAAATTCCGCCCACAAGCTGAACGGGACGGGAGTTTTTTTAGCGATGCGAAGCGCGGTGTCCACGTAATGAACCTGCATGGACGCTTCAAGCAAGGTTTGTTCAATGGCGTTTCGGTGGGGGGATGTGGTTTGTGCGCGGCATCGGAAGCTCGGCCGAATTTCAGCGTTGAGCAAATAGTCGAGCGCGACTCCCATGTGACGCGCGAGGTCGAGCAGTTGCGATTCAGACGGAGTGCGCGTGCCTTTTTCCCAGTGAGAAATCAATGAAGCAGACACACCCAATTTCCCAGCCAACTCGGTTTGGGTCTGGTTGGTAAGGGAGCGGACTTCAGACAGCCGAAGCGGCAAATTGTGTAGTTCGTTGCCCATTTGTAATACATATTAACAACATATTCACACTACGCAACATTTGTTTGACTTTTATTTTAGGTGAGACGAAACTGGCGACAGTTCTTTGAGAAGGACGTGCCGCAAGATGGTGTGGTTACGAAAAGGCGAGCACTACTAATAGAGATTTCGCCCCGTGTGGGGTAGAAACGATAAGGTCGTGAAGGTGTTCAGACCTCCACGACCAGATCGAAACCTAAAACAACGGGTGTTGCTTGAGGATTCTGTAATTGACAGCCGCCGTTATACGTCGGCACTTCACAGACTTCAAGAGCAATTCCCACAAAAAAGAAAGATAAAAAAGTGATTCTAAAATCGCTTGTTTGTCCTGGCCCTCATTGGCGTCCGTTGCCGGTCGGGTTTGTGGTCGCGGAATTGTCCGGCCATCGAACCGAACCCGGCGAAGGCGAGCGCTACTGGATTCGGGACTCCGTTGGTGGCTGGTAATCGAAGCGTCGTGGGAGTGTTTCACTCCCACGACGCCCTTTTGCCAGCAGCGACGGGAGAGATGGAAGAATCATTGTTTTCAGAGACCCTTAATATTATGAAATTCAAACGATTCACAAAGCCGGGATTTTTGAAAGGAATCGGGCGCGAATTGCTCGGACGTTTCTTCGACCGGTTCAAGGATGAAATGGCGGAGACGAAGATTGTGCTGCCAACGCCAGAACTCAAAGACGATGAGTATTTCAAAGCGATGTCGCGGGTCGCGATGCTGCCGGACGGACTGCCGGACGGACTGTTTGAAGCAGTCTATGCCATTGAAGAAATGGCAACGGACGAAGGCCAGGAACGTCTGGAAAAGGCGGTGGAAGATGGACAGGTTGACCTGAAGCTCGATGAGAAGTCGTCGCGCGGGGACATCGCCATGCAGGTGTATCTGGCCGCGCCGGAAGTTCTGGCGCAAAAAAACAATGAGTTGCGATTGGCCAGGCTGTCGTCGTTTGAATACTTCGGGAGCAAGGAGCCGGTGGATCGGAGCGATTCGTTTGTGACACCAACAAAGGCGGCGATTGAACTGGTGACAGCAGACCTTAATGAGTGGTTCAAAAATAACAACCGTGGTGATCAAACCGTGTTCGTCGAACTGTACACGATTGAGGCGGAGTTCTGGTTTCTGGTGCGGCACGGGGATACGTTCGCGCGAATGCCGAAGCTGGAAAAAGGGAAATTGAAGATGCTGCATTTTCGTCCGGCAAAGGATGATGTCGTTGTGTATTCACCGGAGCGCGAGGAAATTCGCATCCACGCCGGCACCAAGCGGGAGAAAGAACTTTATCAAAAGACGTTCGGGATTCGACTCTTTGGCGATGACCGGTATTTCTCAGAGCGGAAGGCTTTTTCTTTGGAGCCATTGCGTGCGGACGGACCGGACGCGCTGGATTGGATTGGGAATGGTGAAGTGGACCGGATTGTTTTGCGAGAGATCGAAATTGCCTGGGGCGGCGGGTTTAATGAGGTCGTCATCCGCAAGGCGGATGACCTCTTTGCGGCGGCGGCGGCGAGCGAAGGAAAGCGAAAAGCGATTCCTGACGGCGGGCGGCTGGTGCGGGCGGCGTTTGATGTCTATTTCGTGGGCGTGAAGAAACCGCGCAAGGTGCAGGTGCGTCCGCCAAACATTCTCAAGCTCGGGCGGTATTGTGACGCCTCGGTGGTGCAACGATGGCTGTCGGAAAAGGGTTTTAGGGAAACCGTAAAGGTTGAAAACGGAAAGACCGCGCGTGTCGAAAATGTGGCATAGCCTGGAAAATATTCGAGGGCTGGTCGGAGTGCCGGCGCTGTGGCGGATGTGGCTGGGGGACAGCTTCGGTGTTTTCAACTATGCGTTTCTGCGAACCAAGTCAACGCGGGCTGACTCGTATCCGTGTCCGCGTGAATGCGGTTGCGCGCATGAGATTGTTGAGCACACGAACGGCTCACTGGTGGCCGTGTGCTGCTGTGATCCTTCGAACTGTGATGACATCAAGCTGACGGCGAATGATGTGGTGATGTGGGAACTCAACACGTCGAGACTTGGCAGGGCCATCTGCAAGGCGTTTGACTGCGATGCCAGGGTCACGGATTTGCATCTGCCGCTGACGTGGCAGATTGGCGCAAAATTCTCCAACGCGGTGCCCGTGATACTGACGATTCAAAACGAGCGGGATGATTTCCGCAACGTGATTGCGGAATTGGTGGCGCGCTGGCGACAACCGTTCATTCTTTTCGCGCCGACGAGCCGATTCGTGGATGCCGTCTGCACCGAACTTCTGGATAAAGCGGGCGCGGGGTTCTTTGATTTGGAGACGAATCTCGTCCTGACTGCAAGCGGGGGTTTGCAGACGCGCAAAAGTGGCGGGGAATTATTCCAAGCATTCGCACCGGACGCTGGCAAACCGATCCCTGAAACGGTGGCGGCGCAATTATTCGCCACTATCGAAAAATTGGATGCCGACGAACGGCTGAAAAATCCCTCGGTGTTGCAAGTGTTCCGGCTTTACTGCGGGCGCGATTTGACGGCGCAAGCCGTGGCCGACAAATGCGGTTGCGTCAAAGCCACCGTTCTAAACCGGCTGAAAAAAATTCATCTTGCGACGGGCAAACACCCGAAGGAATTGCGAGCCTACTCGCCGTTTTTCAAAAAGGTCGAGGATGCCATCACCGATTCGCGGGCGGAATACATCCACCGCAAGACGCTGGTTCACGACATTAAGGAGTCAGACGACGAATCGGAATGAAGCGAAATTGACCATACTTTGACCCGGTCAAATTGATAAAAACGCCCGTAACCACGGGCGTTTTTCGTTTGGTGGTGTGTGGCAAGTTGACTCTGCCGCTGTTTTCAGCGGGATGCGCGTTGGTGATGTAGCTGACGCAAGCAAGCCCGAAACAATAAAACTGAAAACATTATGGCTGAAACAGCACAAGCAACCCCGACGGATCAACTTCCGGCGTCGCCGGAAGGATTCATCGGCAAAAACGAAGTCGCCCGGCGGCTGAACAAAACATTGCGGACGGTGGACAACTGGATGCAACGCGGGCTCCTGCCTTATTACAAAATCGGACGGAGTGTCGTTTTCAAATGGAGCGATGTAGAAACGCACCTCGCGCAAACGTGCCGTGTGTCGCTTTCCACGGAACGGCGCATGACGAAACACCTGTGAGGAACACCATGCAAAACGTGATTGAACGCGCCCGCCGCTACGTCGCCAAGTGTCCGCCCGCCGTCAGCGGTCAAGGCGGACACAACTCGACGTTTCATGTCGCGGCGGTGCTGGTGCATGGGTTCGCGCTCGGCGAAGCCGATGCGCTGGCGTTGTTGGGCGAGTGGAATCGTTCGTGCCTCCCGCCGTGGAGCGAGTCGGACTTGCGACACAAAATCACTTCGGCGGCGAACACGGTTCACCTGTTGCCGCGTGGTCATTTGCTCGGCGATGACGCAAAACACGGCAAGTCTGGTTCAACGAAGCCGATGCCGCCGCCGCCGCCGAAACCGACATTCAAACCGGAAACTTTGAAGCGCGTCGCGAAAAAAGTTTCGGCCATCGCGGACGTGATCGGTTTCCTCGCGGCGCGGTCGCCGGTGAAACCGGAGTGCCAGGATTCGGCAAGCGTGCTGCGGCATCTTTACCGTCACGGGTCGGGCGAAAAAGTAATCCTGTTCAACGTCATGGAATCGCAAGGCCAACTCGTTTGGGATGCTGACAAAAGCGACGTGACGCAAAACCATCATTTGCCGACGGGCGAAAACGGCGTGTGGTTTCTGCCGCAGCCGGTCAGCGGCGAATTTTCCCCGAATCCACGCCTCGACGGGAAAGAGTCCCGGCGGTCGGAAGAAGCGGTGACGGCATGGCGTTACGCCGTGCTGGAAAGCGACGAAGCCGATGCCGATGACTGGCTGCGGTGTCTGGTGCAAATGCCGTTTCGCATCGCGAGCATTTGCGAGTCGGGCGGACGGTCAATTCATGCGCTCGTGCGCGTGGACGCGGCGAGCAAGGCGGATTGGGACAAGCTGCTGCTGCCAATCAAGCCGGTGCTGATTACGCTCGGCGCGGATCGCGGGGCGTTGTCCGCCGTGCGGTTGTCGCGTTTGCCGCAGGCGATGCGCGGCGAACGCTGCCAGCGATTGCTGTATTTGAATCCGCAACCGAACGGCGTGCCAATTTTCCAACAACCGCCACAAACAGCTTTTTACGGCCGTAAATCAGGGGGACACAACCAATGAGTGCCGAGCAAACCGAAAAATTGAAATCGTGGGCGCAAGAAAATGAAATCGAGACGCCCGCGCCGGTGACACCG
>JAYWBR010000137.1:0-6393 GCA_043781315.1 Verrucomicrobiota bacterium
GGAAGTGGCGTTCCAACGTGGCGATGGAGACATGGCTCCCTTCCGCCAGGGCAGTCACACACCACAACGCCGCCGCCGCGCGGTCCGACCAGTCCGTTATCTGTTGCAATCCTTCATTCATTTTTTCCCCTTCCCTTTTTCCATTCCTTTATCTCCCGGGACGATTTACCTGTGCGTATCCGTGATTCAGAATCGGCCCATGCAAGAGGGCCATCCTGAATCATGATTGTGTTGGATAATAGCCGGGTCTCGCGAAAACAGGCCATACCTCAATTGAGGTATGCGGCGGTGCTATTGACCGGCGCAAAATCCGGGGTGCGGCCCCCATGGTTTTTGTGGGGTGGATAAAATGGGTGGGCTGCTTGCAACTGCTGGCTCAGATCAAAACCACACGTCAAGAAATCCCACATGCCTCTTATGTTGAAGGTCACTAAAATCTAAAACGTCGGGCCGGTAAGCCTTATTTCTAAATTATTTTAGGTGCGCGGTTGATGGCTGGAAACGGGGAAATTTCCCTTGCCTCACTTTAACCATGAACCTCCCATCGAATTTTGGGACGCGTTCCACCGCGTTCCCTTCTCTTTGAAAAAGTGTTGGACACGGTGGAACGCGTCGCGGGCGGGTTCGGTCATTCCCGGCTTTTGGCGGGCCGTGGCATCACCCCCGCACCCTCCCTCGGCGGGAGCGGAGAGGGTTTTTCCTGGCGGTGACGCGATTCATTGGCCGGGGGATGCGTTCCGCGAATTGCGGGGTTCGATCTGGGGCTGGGAGGACACGCTTTTGAGGCACAGAGATCAGGTCTGCGTGCTTCAGAAGATTCTTTTGAGACACGGGGAGAGCTTCAGGAAAAGCTGAAAGCTGAAATTTGGAAAGCGGAAACCAAAATCGGTGTCGGGAGATGCGATAATTGAACGCCGGGCCGCGCTCTATGAATCCGGAGATGCGACCAATGTCCTGCGGGACGCGCTATGGAGACACGGCGGATTGATCTTTGGACACGGGGAGCGGGACTGCGCGCGGTTCAAGCAAGTTTGCACAAAAAAGAATCAATGTTTGCTTTGCAACAACCCAAACTATTGCATCATCCCGTCACATTGTATGAATCTTTTTGATCTGTCGGGAGAAGTGGCCGTGGTCATCGGTGCGACGGGCGTGCTGGGCGGCGCGCTGGCCGAAGGTCTCGCTGCGGCGGGAGCCAAGGTCGCGGTGCTGGGCCGCAATGCCGAGCGGGGTGAGGCGCGGGTGAAAGCCATCGAGGCCGGCGGTGGCCGGGCGGCGTTCTTCGCCTGCGACGCCGCGTCGCGTTCCAGTCTCGGGGAAGCCCACGAGCAGATCGAAGCCAGGCTGGGTGCGCCGACGATTCTCGTCAACGCCGCCGGCGGCAACGATCCCAAGGTCACGGTCACGGCGGAGAATTCATTTGAAAAAATTCCGCTTGAGGCGTGGCTCGCGAATTTTGATTTGAACCTGGTCGGCGGGGTTTTTCTGCCGTGCCAGGAATTCGGCCCGGCCATGTGCCAGCGAGGGAAGGGAAGCATCATCAACATCGCGAGCGTCTCGGCGCATCTGCCCTTGTCGCGCGTGGTCAGCTATTCCGCCGCGAAAGCCGCCGTGCTGAACCTCAGTTTGTTTCTGGCGCGCGAATGGGCGACGAAAGGCGTGCGCGTGAACACCCTCACGCCTGGATTTTTCCCCGCCGAGCAAAACCGGAAGTTGCTGTTCAATGATGACGGCTCGCCGACCGCGCGCACGAAAGCGATCTGGGGCCACACGCCGATGAATCGTTTCGGCGAATCGAAGGAGTTGATCGGCGCGGCGGTTTTCCTCGCGTCACATCAGGCGAGCAGTTTCGTCACCGGCACGGACATCCGGGTGGACGGCGGCTACTTGAGCCAGACGATTTGAGCGGGACCAATTTTTGGCCGCGACTTCAAAGCTGCCCCGTTGTCACCACCGGGCCGATTCCACTCAGATGTCGGCTTGCTTCGACGCCGGCAATCTTGCATCCTCCGCGCGACTGAAATGACTTTGAAACTTTCAACCCTCGCCCTCGCGCTCGGCCTCGGACTGGCCGTGCCGCAAATTTTTGGCATCCTGAAACCGCAGGCATTTGCCGCTGCGGTCCGCAAATTTCCCCGTCACGTTCCCATCGGCATCGCCCTGATGTTGCTCGGGACAGCGTGGTTTGATTGGAACCTGAGCCTGGAATCCATCTCCGATTTCAACGCCTTCAAAACCCCGATGATGATTGGCTTTGCGGCGATCGGCATCGGTGCCTGCTTTTTTGTGCAGGATTTTCTGGCGGTGCGCGGACTGGCCGTGGTGTTCCTGCTGCTGGGCAAACTCATGGTGGACACCGGGCGGCCATTTCTGCCGCACACCGACTGGGTGCTGGTGGTGCAGGCGTGGGCTTACGTGCTGGTCGCGGCCGGCATCTGGCTGACGGTTGCGCCGTGGCGGTTGCGCGACTTGCTCAACTGGGCGACGGCCAATGAAACGCGTGTCCGCGTCGGCTCGGTGCTGCGGATGGCGTTCGGTTTGTTTGTGGCCGGGTTGGGCGTGCTGAAGTTTTAACCGGGGCGAACCGCGCCGATTTTTCAGGGACGTTGCAAGGTCGCGCTCATCAGCCCCACGATCACCTCATTGGCAACCGCCCGCACCGTGAGCGATTTCAGTTCCTTTAGTGGATCCAGCGAGAAATCCAAAACGGTGGCCGCTCCTCCGGAAATCTCGCGCCGACCATTTTGGCACGCGGCCAAATCGAGCACGCGGATGTTTCCGGTTTTCAAATCCACCCGCAGGGGAAAACCGCCCTCGCGCCGGAAGGCAAAATCGTCAACGAAGTAGTCTTGATCAATCGGCCACCAGGTCGTCGGATTTTCCAGCGCCAGGCGCGCGGTGGAGCCATCCGCGTAGGCGACCACGATTTCGCCGTTCTCAATCCGGCTCTGCAACGCCCAGGTGGATCCGGCCATGAGCAGAAAGATTTTCGAAGCCCGGCCGGCGAGCGGCGCGGTCACTTCGCGGGGAAAATTGTCCCACTGGGAAACGAACGCGACGTTGCGGGCGTCGGCCTCGCCCGGTGTGCGCAGCGGTACGCCATTGGGAAGGCGGATGAGGGCGTCATTTTTCTGGGCCACATTTCGAACGCCGGAGTCGTCCACGGCAAATGCCGCCGCCGGTGCCGTCCAGAAACCAAAACCTTGGCGCGGCACTGCCAGCGAAGCTGGCGGCGGGCGCGGGCTGACATAATCGTGGCGGAAAATTTGCGCGACTTGATCGTTGAAAATTCCGGCCAGCGGCACCGGATCGAGTTTAATTTCGGGCGGCAACGGCTTCGTCCACTCCGTGGTAAAAACTTGCGGCGCGGCCGGGTGCGCGGGCCGGACTTCGAGCGCGAGCGGCTGCCACCAACTGAGCTTGCCCTGGGAAACGTGCGCGAACACGGTTCGATGGCCCGGCACACCTGTCACGGTTCCGCGCATTTCTTGGGAGGAAAATCGCGCGTTCGTCAATACGGTTTGCGGATCCGCCAATCCGGTGATCGTCGCGCCGGTGTCTTCAACAAATTCAGCACCTGTGCTGACAATTTTCTCGACTGGAACCGGAGCTGGCGTTTGTCCGCGCCAGGAGATGGTCACTTCATGTTTCGTGGCGGAGGGTGTTTGGATTTCAATCTGCGGCGTGCCGACGGCCTCAGCGATTGCGCGCCACGCGGCGGGCTGGCCATTGACCGTGACCGTCGCGACATCGTCGCGTTGCGCCGCGATCTGCAGCCGGATGGCAACGGGTCGCGGGAAGCGGGAAGCGAAAACATACCGGTCGGTTTCTCCGGCGCGTGTGAAAGCAAAATCAAAATCGGGATGGTGCATCTGCGCGTGCTTCCAGTCGGACGGAAATCCCGGCCGCAGCCGCACTTCGTCCGCGAGCAGATCGGGCGAGACTCCGAAAACCCCTTCAACCACGGTGCGTGCGAGTGCCCCGATGCCGTCGCCAAAATCCCGTTGGGACTCGCGGCGGTTGACATCGAACCAGGTACACATGCCGACGTTGCCCGGGGTGATGCCCAGATACATGCTGTCGAGCAGCGCGCCCTTCAACAGCGGATACGCCGCCTCCCGGCGTCCGGCTTCCCACAAGGCGAGCGCGGTATGGACGCACTCGGCGAGCACGACGTTGTTGATAGACCAGGCGTAGGGCATCCACGTCGTCGTTGCGATTGTATAATTTCCGGCCGGCACGCCGGGGCCGTGAATGGGGAAATGCGGAAGTTCACATTCAACCTGCCGGCTCATTTGCCAGGCTTCGAGCGCCGAGGGCACGCCCGAATCAACGGTGTGATAAAATGTCCACGCCGCCGCACTCGGGTGGAGCAGTTGCCGGCCGAGCAAATCCTTCCATTCCGCAAACCAGCCGAGATCTTTGAGCCAAAGCTGATCGCGTAACCCGCGTTCGATCAACGCGGCTTCGCGTTCGTAAATAGCCGGATCCGCGCCCAGGAGTTTCGCCAGGCGCGCGGCCTGGCGGTTGTGGAGCAGGTTGAACGCGGTCGAGTGGGTGGCACCGCCGCCGTTGTAGCTCAGGGCATCGCTCGCCCAGATACAGCAATAGGCCTCGTAGAGCGGCAGTTTCTCCGGCCCGAATTCGCGGCGGAAAAGGCGGCGCTCCCAGGCGAGATGACGTTCGAGCACCGGCCAGATTTTCCGCGCGTAGTCCAGGTCACCCGTCCAAAGCAGATGCCTCAAGATGGCGTCCACGCTGATGAGATTCATGTCGTAATGCGATTTGGTCAGGTCGCCGTTCGAGTGCAGCGCGGTTTCGTTGCGAGCCAGGTGAGCCGAGGCTTCCGGCGGTGGAATCACTTCCGCAATGGGCGCAATATTTTGTTGCGCGGCATAACTGTCAAAGTGCGCGCGCGTCCGTTCGTGCCAGCCCAGCGCATCGCCCGCGCAACTGACGCGCCAGCCCAAAAGTCTTACCCGCCAGGCCACGCCGCCATGCAGGTAGGCCGATTGCCGGTCGTCCCACACGGCATCCGCAGCGATGTTCAACGCGGCCACGGCGGCGTCCAAATAGGGATCGGGAGTTTGCGTGCTGACCCGCCCGGCGACGGACTGGCGGTCGGCTTCGGCCCGCGCAAAGACTGCGGAAATTTCGCCAGACTTCCAGAGAGGTGCTTCGGCCGACGAGTCCGTTTTAATTTCGCGGCCGGCTGCGACTTCCCGATATGTGGTGAGCACCTCGGCGTTTTTCTGCTTCGAGGTGAGGTGCTGCAAGGCGATGAACAAAGGGTGACCTGGAACAAGGCGGACTCGTCCGACCACGAGCGGGAGAGTCGTTGTTGAATTGGTATTGCGCGCGAGCAGCTCCGTCGGATTTTCCCACAACGCCGCGTCGCCGGTGTTGAGCAGGCTGTTGGTTGGCAGAATGCCGGCCAGGCTTCCGCCCTTGCCACGCACGACGAAAAATTTTTCACCGAGCGTGACCTCGTTGTCGCGGGAGTATTCCGGTTGCGGCCGAAAAAATTCGCGCACCGGAACGCGTTCGGTGCCGATGTCGCCGTCGCGGCTGCCGCGTTCTCCGGTGATGCCGCCGAAGGCAAAAACGAGATCAACCGGACCGGCCAGCGATTGGGCTTCCACCCGCACGATCAAACCTTCTGGCGCGCGCGGGGCGAGCGCCGTGATTTGCAGAGCGCCGTTGCCGAGCAACGGATCGCGAATTTCATGGAGCATCGAGCCGGGCCGGTAACGCGTGATGACATGGGCCGCGCTGTTCAGCCATTTCGTGCCAGTGGCCGTGCTGATGCCGAGCCGGAGATTTCCGCCGCGCCCGGGCAGATAAAAGGAAAATTCCGGCCGGTCGCCACCGTCCACGCGGAACGCGCTGGAGCCGCCGTAGAGCGGACGGTTGAATGATTCCTGGCCGTTGGTGATGACGAAGTCGCTGTGGTCCGGGGTGTAGCGCAGTGGGCGCTCGAGGTTGCCGACCAACATGGGCCGCACGCCGCGCTGATCACGTTGCAGCAGATCGGACTCGGCGGACGCGTGCTGGCCCGGCAGAAAGGCCAGGAGGCACCCCAGCAAAATCGGGCGGCTGATCGCCGAGATGGCGATGGCTGCGGGACTAGGTGCCGACGACTCAAAGATTAGCGGGCCAGGCGCGCAAATTTTTTGCATGGATAAATTTTTGTTCGGGCGGATCGGGTTTGGGTCGGCGTCAGTTGGGTTTAATATCCGGCTGCCGCGAGAGCAAGCAATTCCAATCTTGCCCAACGAGTTTGTATGCACGGTCTGACTCGCTCAGCCAGGCACGCACGGGACAGATATTAAATCAGTCGTCCAAGGGATTGAACGGTTCCAGCGCCAGCCTGGGGATCGGGCGAAAAATATT
>JAYWBR010000138.1:0-6381 GCA_043781315.1 Verrucomicrobiota bacterium
CACTGCCACAGAGGTTTTGCTCCAGTGAGAACGGGCTGGCTGGTTTGGCGACGGTGCCAAGCACCCCCAAACCTAGCCACTAAGATCCGTGAAGAAGCATTTTTTGCATTGGTGTCCTGACTGAGCGGTTAAAGTTTGGCATAGAGGGAGCGTAGCTGGAGCAGGGCTTGAGGGAGCGAGGTGGGGCGATGCCAGTGGACGCGCAGCCAGCGGATGAGTTTGAACGTCGCCTGCGTGAATCGTTGGAGCAGTGTGTCGATCAGCGGCAATGTTCGGCCCGTTTTCTGGAGTGCCGTTGCCGGCTGGTGCAGACGCTGTTGTCTGCGCTGTTTTTCCGCCGTGTTTTCCACGCCGTGTTGTTGATGCCAGTCCTGTAGGAGCAGCAGCAGGTTGTGGCCGCTGGCCACCAAGTGCGCCTGCATCTCCTTGGCCGTGGTCGTGGTCGCCCACGATTTCTTCTCCGCCAACTTGGTCTTCGTCTCGTCGAACCCCTGCGCGCGCTCCCACCGCGTTTTGTAGAGCAACGCCAGCAGCCCCGGTTCGAGCGTCATCTCGCTGGTCAGATAGACATACACCGCGCCATCGCAGGGATGGCAAAAAGTGCTGGCGCGCACCCGGATGCTGCGCCGGTCGGTGACCACCCGGTCTCCAGTGACGCCTTGGTTGATCGGCTGCGTGACATCAACGACCCGCTCCGTCTCGACTGCCAGACACATCCCCTCTTGGCGCAGGGACAGGAAATAAATCCCCGAGGCCTTGCGTTCCTGCCAGAAGGGGAAATCCACTCCCGCCTTATCCCAAACCCAGAGTACCTTGCGCCCTGTGCCCGCGCCCTGGCGCAGCAGCGCCACGCTCTGCCGCTTGAGCGCGCGGACAGCCTGCTCCTGCTTGCGCGCGGCCCAATCCGCCAGCCCCAAGGGAAAGAGGCTCTGACTTTTCAAGTGGAGCGCGAAGCAGTGACCCGTCGGTCAGCGGGTTTCCCCGATCAGCGGATCATGCGTGGCGTGTTCCAGATAATGACCGTCCCCGGCATAGACCGCAAACGAGTTGAGGGAGTCCAACTCAGAGAGAGGCGAGAGCCGGAGCGCATCCACCCGCCGCCGCAACCACGCGGAACAGTCCGCCACCATGCTTAAGCGTCGGGGGCTGGCGAGCGTTTCAAAGTAAGGCCCAACCTGAACTGCGCGCGACCAGAACAACTGAAAGGATTGAAGCAAATCCCGCCCGCAGAGGTTCAAGAAACTGGTGACGCACTTCCGCAGAAGTGCCCGGCAAGGGGAATGGGGTGATGGCCATTAAAATAATTTTTGGGCGCCAGCACCAGATCAAGCTTATGCGCAAGCTATCGCCCCGCCACGTCATCTTCTGACTCAAAGAGTCCTTTGCAAACCCGCGACTTTGTGGCTTCGCCATCGCCTCCCCGCTCCCGCAAATCACCCAACCAAGCCACTCCCCGTCTTTCATTCAATGACACCAATGAGCCAAAATACGTTTCTCCTTTTGAACTCCCGCCGTTCTCCTTTTGTTCCCGCCCCGACAGCCTAGCAGTCTGTTGAACTATTCCCCCGTCAATTTGAATATTTAATCGGCGGCAGTGTCTTATTTTCATGTTCACCGCGAAAAAGAAAGCTGCGCAATCTGAATTCTGGATTGCCGCTGATCAAGTGGTTACGACCGCCAAGCGTGGCTTCTATGCCAAGCTGGACGAAACCTTGGACAGCTTTGGGTTTGCCGCCAAGGTTCGTGAACTCTGCGCCCCGGCCTACGATCAGAGCGGGGTGGGCCGGCCGGGGATTGATCCGGTCGTTTATCTGAAGATGATGATGGTGGGCTTTTTCGAGGATCTGCCCAGCGAGCGGGCGATCGCCATCCGCCAGTTTCTGAATTATGAATGGACCGAAGCGACGCCGGATCATTCCAGTCTTTGGATTATTCGCCAACGGTTGGACGGTCCGATTTACGAACAAGTCTTCACCCTGGTTTTGTCCGCGCTCCAGGAGCATGGTTTGTTGCGGGGCCGGAATGTGGGCATCGATTCCTCGGTGATGGAAGCCAATGCGTCCTTGCGCGGGCTGGTCAACCGGAACACCGGCGAGGCTTACTGGGATTACGTCAAACGGTTGGCGGCGCAGAGCGGCATCGATCCGGAGGACAGCGCGGCAGTGCGCCAGTTTGATCGTAAGCGGCCCAAGCAGATGAGCAACCAGGAATGGGAGAATCCCGATGATCCGGATGCCAAGATCGGGCCCAAGAAAGACGGGGCGACGGACATGATTTACAAGCCGCAGACCGTGGTGGATTTGGACACGGGCGCCATCGTCGGTGCCGAGCTGCTGCCGGGAGATCAGGCGGATAACAAGGAAGTGGCCACGGCGATATTGGAAGCGCAACAAAACATCAATGCCGCCCGCAACCAGGATCAGGAGAAGATGACCGTAGAGACCACGACCGCCGACAAAGGATATTATGCGGTAAGTCAACTGCAGGAGTTGCAGCGGGAACAAATCAAGACGGTGATTTGCGATCTGATCAGCAACCGGCGAGTGGACAAACTGGCAGCGGAGGAGCAAGCAGCGGTCAAAGCGGCCAAGCGCAGCACCCGCAGTCAGTATGGCAAAGAGTTGCTGAGCAAGCGGGGTCAGCATATTGAACGAGCGTTTGCTCATATCTTGGACTGTGGCGGTATGCGGCGGGCGACGTTGCGCGGTCGGCAAAATCTTCAAAAGCGTTTCAAGCTGGCGGCCGCTTTCTATAACCTTTCGCAACTGATGCGCAAACTCTGCGGGGTAGGAACACCCAAACAATGCGAAGCGATGGGCCGCGGCGCCTTGGGGGCGTTTTGGGACGATGTGATCATGGGATTATTGGCCCTGGCGGCGGAATGGCTGGAAACCAAAGAGTCAGAAGAACAAAATCATCCTGCTCGGCTGTCTTACTCATTTGAGTTCGCCGCGTGAAAGCGAGTCGCAAAAAAGTGATAGTTCAACAGACTGCTAAGGCGGGTGTGCGAAATATTTGGGGATTTGGGATTGAAGAATTGGCGAGAAAGAGCCTCGCGAAAACAGCTTTGAACAACTTCAAAACATGTTGAATTAGCTTGGTTCCGTTGTTAGTTTTGTTGTTAGTTTTAGCTGGAAAACCACTGAAACCATTGCAAACAGGGGATGGTGCGCGATACAGGGTTCGAACCTGTGACCCCTACCGTGTCAAGGTAATGCTCTACCACTGAGCTAACCGCGCCTAACCGCGCTAACACTATAGATGCCACCCCGTTCCTGCAAGCGTAAATCCGCGGCGGTTTTACCTCCTAACAATGCAACAAGGAACAATAAAACCCGGCGTTTTAATCAACGTTTCACGGCGCGCGCGGTCGTTGTCGGAAATCTGCACGGCTTCGTACTCGCCAAAATGATTGCCGCCACCGTAAGAACCAAGCTGGCGGATCTTGTCCTCAAACTTCGGAAATTTTCCGGTGCGGATGAGCAAGTCGAGCCGCGCGGCAAGATCGTCGCGCTGATTGCTGTGTCCGACGTGAAACGCGTCTTCGCAATGCGCCGCCCATTCCGGCGGGATGCCAAGGTCGTTGCAGACGGCCACCGACGCGCCTTCGATCGCGACGCGGCGACCGAGTTCGGCATTCACAGTGCGGCCTTTCTTGACGTTGCGCTGGCCTTTGCCCGCGCCCGTCGGCGTGCGCTCGACGATGGCGTTGATGAGCGCGCGACGAACCGTTTTGTCCGCGACGGCGTCCTCCGGCAGATCGAGCTGGAGCAAGCTCATGGAACATTTGATGTCCACGCCGACGGGGCCGGGATAAACGTGCGTCGGCGAGACGAGCACGCAGCCGACGGGTGCGCCGTGATCAAGTCCATGCTGCGCGCAAGCGTCGTGAGCCGTCGTCCCGGCGAAAAATTTGTGGCCTGATAGTCTTGACGACGAGGAAGCCGGTTGCATACTCACCCAAGCAACACAGGAGCAATGAAACGGAGCTATAACCATTGACATAAAAATCATGAAAGCCGATCCGAACGAAGTCGCAAAGTTCCAAGGCATCCAACGGTTCGTGTTGCTGATGTTGGAGAACCGGTCCTTCGACCATTTGTTTGGCTATTTGAACGCCGTTAATCCTAAAGTGATGGGGCTGACTGGCAACGAGTCCAACCAGAAGAATCCAAATTCACCGACCGATCCGGCGATCAAAGTCAGCCGGGCTTCTTCCTTCGTAATGACGTTCGATCCCAGTCACGAATTTTACGACGTGCAAGTCCAGCTTTACGGGCCGCTAACGGACACCGATCCCAGCCTGCCGCCGATTGCGAACCTGCCACGCTACCCGGCACCCATGACGGGGTTCTTGGCCAGCGCCACCCAGGCAGTTGATTACAGCGGAGACGAAAACCTGGTGATGGAATGCTTTCAGCCCGATCAAATGCCGGTTCTATCCACGCTGGCGACGGAGTTTGCGCTGTTCAATTTTTGGTATTCATCCCTTCCTGGCCCCACCTGGCCAAACCGGTTTTTCATCCACGCCGCCACCTCGGGAGGACTCACGGACAGTCCGTCCACCGGCCAGATTCTCGCCGGCTTTTCGTTTCAGAGTGACACGATTTTTGAGCGGCTGGACGATGCCGGCAAGGATTGGTGCATTTATCACGATGGACTGCCCCAGATGGCGGGGATCACCAGTTTGCGCGATGAGTTTATTGATCCTTTCACGGAGAAGTTCCAGGACATGGACGACTTTTTTGAAGATATAAAAAACGCCGACCTGGCCGACTATAACTTCATCGAACCCCGTTACGATACTGGGAACAACTATTTAGACGGCAATTCCATGCATCCTTTGAATGACATCAGGAAAGGGGAAGAGCTCGTGAAACGCGTCTATGAGGCGCTCCGCAATTCTGAATATTGGAAGGATACGATGCTCATCATCACCTTCGACGAGCACGGTGGGTTCTACGACCATCTATCACCCCCGGGCACGGTTCCGACCGGGGATGACTCCAACTACGCCAACCTAGCTTACTCTTTTCGTTTCGATTGTTTGGGTGTTCGCGTGCCGGCCATAGTAGTCTCCGCCTACACTGGCAAAGGCACGATCATCGGAGCCGATGCGGGCGATCCGGCCACCGTCTTCGACCATAGCTCCGTCTTGGCCACGGTTGAAAAGCGGTTTGGTCTCGCGCCACTGACCGAACGGGATCGCGCGGCGAATTCCCTGGAGGTTGCGATCAATCTGGCAGCTCCCCGATTATTGCCGACGGAAGCGCTGACTAAACTTCCCGTGCCGGACGCCAACGCTGCTGCGCATCCAGTCGTTCCAGCGCGTCTTGTTTTCCGCGTAGGGACTGACGCTGGTTTGCCAGACCCGGTCTTCGCGCACCGTCGCGTACGGCTGCCGCGCCTGCGTCAGATTCAGCGCGTTGTGGATGTTGTCATTGCGGAGTTGCAGTCCGACGGTGCTTTCGGACTCCGCGTTGCCGAGGGAATGAAACATCGTGTGGCTCGCCTTCAGGCCGGACACCCAGCGTTTGTCTGGCTGCTCGAATTGGTCACCGCGCACGGGATCGTTGAGGAAGTAGGTGAAGTTCGAGAACAGGTCGAGATCGTAGTAGTAGCCGTAAGCCATCAGCTTCGTGGTGCTCGTGTCTGATTGCCGATGCCACTCGCCTGTGAGGCTGTAACGCTGGCTGCTGCCGCCGTCCGTCGGATCAATCTCGCCAAAGCGGTCAATCTGCCCCGAGTAAACCGCGCGCCGGGCAATCTGATCCGTGGCGTTCCACTTCGCCTTGTAACCCATGAAGGTGAGGCTCCCACCTGAATCATCGCGCTCCACGCTGTAGCGGAGAACGCCATTGCCTTTGATGTAATTATCACCACGCTTCCAAGGCCCGTCGTTATGCACGCCCTCCAGCGCGTAGAGAAAATTGCCGTCGCCTATTTTCAACGACGAAGCAAATAAGCCGCGATAGTAATTGAAACTTCCACCCTCAAACTTCGCGAGGCTGCCGGGCAGTGTATTGAAGTATTGAATGTTCGCCGCACCCGCGCTGGAAAGGTCGCCGTTCTCGGCGAAGTAAACGCCCTTTTGGTAACTCACCGTGCGGACGAGTTCGGGAATGAGAAAGCCGGTGTCCGTCCAGCCTTGCCCGTGCGAGTGCGTGATGAGATTCACTGGAACACCATCGATGCTCGTGGCGAAATCGGTGCCGTGGTCGAGATTGAAGCCGCGCAGATAATACTGGTTGGCTTTGCCCTCGCCGCTGTGTTGCGAGACGATCAGGCCCGGCACCGTCTCCAAAATCTCGCCCGGACGAATGATGGGCCGCAGCTTGATTTGTTCCTGCCCGATGTTGCCCGCCGACGCCGAGTCCGCGA
>JAYWBR010000139.1:0-6361 GCA_043781315.1 Verrucomicrobiota bacterium
TGCTCTGCCTGCCCGAAGCCGCGATGATCACCGGGCACACGCTCGTCGTGGATGGCGGTTACTGCATTTCCGGATGAACAGCCCAACTTTAACTGACGCCGGTTTGTCCGGCGGGATTGCCATTGTCACCGGCGGCAGCCGGGGCATCGGCCGCGCCATCGTCGAAATCCTTGCGGCGTCCGGCATGGAAGTCATCTTCACCTATCGCGACAATGCGGCCGCCGCCAACGAAGTCATCGCCGCGAATCCCGGTAAGACCATCTCCGCCGAGAAGGTGGACGCCTGCGACTCCGCCGCCTGTGCCGCGTTCGTGGAAAAAATCGTGGACCGTACTGGCAAGATTGATCTGCTGGTCAACAACGCCGGCGTTGTCCGTGACAACCTGCTGGCGATGCTCGAAGACGCCGACATCAAGACCGTCCTCGACACGAACGTCATTGGCACCTTCAACATGACGCGCGCCGTGGTGCCGCACATGGTTTCCAAGCGGCGCGGCAAGATCGTCAACCTCAGTTCCGTCTCCGGCGAAAAAGGCGGGCGCGGTCAGACGAATTACGCCGCGAGCAAGGGCGCGATCAACGCCTTCACCAAATCGCTGGCCGTCGAACTCGCGTCGCGCAACATCCGCGTCAACGCCGTTGCGCCGGGCGTGATTGAAACCGAAATGTCCAGGACTGTCCGCGAACTGGCCGGCGACCAGATCACGTCGCGGATTTTGCTGAAGCGCATCGGTCAGCCGGCGGACATCGCGAACGCGGTCTGGTTTTTGAGTTCCAAATATGCGGACTACATCACGGGCGAAATTTTGCACGTGGATGGCGGATTTAAGATGGAATAAAACTCGGATGGCCATTTTCAAAAATAGTGGCACGGGTGTCCCGCCCGTGTGTTTCTGGTGTGCGGCATTCCAGAATTTGAAACGAACGGGCGGGACGCCCGTGCCACTACGCGGTCAAACTTTTGTAACCTAAAATCATGAGCAACGAAAACATAACCCAAGCAGAAATCACGGCCATTTTCCCGAAAGTGGCGGAAACCATGGCCGACGCGCTCGGCTGCGACCTCGCGGACGTGAAGCCCAACGCCTCGTTGATCAACGATCTCGGCGCGGAGTCCATTGACTTCCTCGACATCATTTTTCGCTTGGAGCGCGGCTTCAAGGTCAAGATTCCGCGCGGCAAAATCATCGAAGACGCGCGTGGCGCGCTCTCCGAAGCGGAGTTCGAATCCGGCGGTGTGGTCAGCGAAGCAGGCGTCACGCGCTTGAAAAGTTTTCTCAGCGAGGTGCCGTCGGATCGATTCCCGTCGCCGCTCAAGGTCGCGGAAATCCCGAAGCTGTTCACCTCCGAAACCTTCTGCAAGATGGTGATCCGCCAGCAGAAGAATGTCCCGACGGCTGCTTAAGAAGCCGACTTCATGGACGGACATTTTCGCGCATTCTCCTTCGTGGACCGGATCACTTCGGTGCAAGCGGGGAGCCGGGTTTGTGGCACCTACCAAATTCCTCCGGGCGTGGGCGTGTTCTATCGTCCGCTGATCGCGGAAGCGGTCGGCCAGCTCGCCGCCTGGGCTTCGATGGCCGCGCTGGATTTCAAAGTCCGTCCCGTCGCGGGCATCGCCGCGAGCATTGAACTGTTGGCCGAGGTGCGGCCTGGACAAACGCTGGAACTCGCCGCCGACATTGAAAGCGTGGACAACGAAGCCGTCTCCTACTGCGGCACGGCGCTGGTGGAGGGCAAGCCTGTCATTAAACTAAATCATTGCGTCGGCCCGATGCTGCCGCAGGAAGATTTCGACGACACCCAGGCCGTGAAAAATCGCTACGCCCTGCTGTGCAATGGCGGAGCGGTGCCGGGAGCTTACGGCGGAGTGCCGCCGGTGAATTTTGAAAACGTCACCAGCGAACCCGGCCGGTGGATTCGCGCGAACCTGCCGATTCCAACATCGGCGCTTTTCTTTGACGATCATTTTGCGCGGCGGCCCGTTTTTCCGGGAACCTTGTTCATGCAAAAAATTCTCGAACTGGCGGCGGATGTGGCGATAAACATTCCATGCACCAACGGCGGTGCGTGGACGGCGCGGACCATTGCGGATGGCAAACTCCGCACGTTCAATCCGCCGGGCGACTATCTGGATTTTGAAGCCAGGGTTGCGAAGCACGAAAGCGATTCCCTCGTCATCGTCGTCGAAGCGCGCAAAGCCGGAAAGCTCACCGGCGGTGCCAAAATAATTTTCAGCGCCGAACCAAAAGCATGAAACCGCCCCGTCGAATTGCCATCACCGGTGTCGGCATGGTCACGTCCGTCGGCAATGACGCGCCGACCACCTGGGCCAGCCTCCAGGCCGGGCGCACCGGCTTTGGTCCCATTCAAAATTTCGACGCGAGCGGCTTCTCCACCCGCATTGGTGCCGAGGTGAAAAACTTTGACGCGGATGCCGCCATTCCCGACCGCAAGCTGCGCAAGTTTGCGTCGCGTTCCCATCGCTTCGCCTTTGCCGCCGCCGAAGAAGCGTTGAGCGACGCGGGCATCCGTCCCGAAAACGCCAACAGCCATCGCTGGGGTTTCAGCGTCGGCGCGGGCATGATGGGTTTTACGTTTGATGAGTTGAAGAACGTCCACGCCTCCTGCGCGCCGGAGGGCGAGTTCGATCCCGCCGGTTTGATCAGCAAAGGTTTTTCCCCCGACCCCATTGCGTTTTGTCGCGGTCAGACCAACGCCCCGCTGGGCTTGTTGACTCATCATTTTGGCATTCGCGGTTACGCCACCTCCGTTCACACCGCGTGCGCTTCCGGCGGCCAGGCCATCGGCACCGCGCTCAAGGCGATGCGACGCGGCGTCTGTGATTACATGCTCGTCGGCGGCTACGATTCGATGCTCAATCCCATCGGCCTGTCCGGCTTCTGTCTGCTCGGCGCGGTCTCGCCGGACAACGACACGCCGGAACGCGCGAGCCGGCCGTTTGATCTGACGCGCAATGGCTTTGTGCTCGGTGAAGGCGCGGGCTTTCTGGTTTTGGAACACTGGGACGCGGCGGTCAAACGCGGTGCAAAAATTTACGCGGAACTGGCGGGCGACGGAAATTCCCTGAGCTGTTATCGCATCACCGATTCGCCGCCGGACGGCAACGGTCCGATTCAGGCGATGCACCAAGCGCTGGCCAGCGCGGGCATCACGGCGGATGAACTCGATTACGTCAACGCCCACGGCACTTCCACGCAGATGAACGACAAGAGCGAATGTGCCGGGCTGCGGGTGGTGCTGGGATCGAACATTGATCGCGTCTTAGTCAGCTCCACGAAAAGCTGCATGGGCCATCTCATCGCGGCGGCGGGCGCGGTCGAGGCGGTGGTCTGCGCGCTCGCCATCCGCGACGGCATCGCGCCGGTGAACGCGAATCTCACCACGCCCGATCCCGAGTGCAATGTCAACCTCGTGCGCGGAAAATCCCAAACCGTTCGCATCCGCGCCGCGCTGTCCAACTCGCTCGGCTTCGGCGGCTCCAACAGTTGCCTGGTGTTCCGCAACCCGGAGGAAGTGCGATGAATCTAGACTTGGTAGGGACGCGTTCCACCGCGTCCGATAAGCTGTTTTGGAATTGGGACGCGGTGGAACGCGTCCCTACCGATCCCCGATGAACGTTTCCCCAAAAATAGTTTTCACCGGCCTCGGCGTGGTCTGCGGCGCGGGCAAGACCGTGGACGAAATCTGGGATGCGCTCGTCAACGGGCGTTCCGCTGTCGCTCCGATCAAGCAATGGGACGCCAGTCAATGGCCCGTGAACGTCGCCGCCGAAGTCACGGCGGACAACCGCACGCTCGTCCCGGATCGCAAGCTGCACAAAATCATTTCCCGCACCGACATGTTCGGCCTCTACGCCGCCGATCTGGCCGTCCAGCAATCCGGCTTGCTCACGCACCGCGAAAAAATGGACGCAGCAGCGGTGGTTCAGTTCGACGACCGCACCGGCATCATCAGCGGTTCGGGCGGGGGAACGTTTCGCAGCAGCTACGATTACTTGCCACTGCTCACGGCGGCGAAGGGTGATCTGAAAATATTCGGCAAGGAGCTCAACAACGTCGTCAATCCGATGTGGCTGTTGAAGAATCTGCCGAACAACGTCCTGTGCCACGTTGGCATCCGCTACAATTTCAAAGGCTCCAACGGTTGCATCACCAACCAGTGCGCCGGCGGCATCATGGCCGTGGCCGAGGCCGCCGCATCCGTGCGTCTCGGAGAAGCCGACCGCATGACGGCGGTGGGCCACGACGCGCCGTTCGAGCCGGAGACGGCTTTGAACTATCACCGGCTCGGGCTGTTGTCGGAAGATGTGTTGCGTCCGTTCGATGCGAAACGCAGCGGCACGATTTTTGGCGAGGGTTCGGGAGCGGTGGTGCTTGAGACTGCCGCTGACGCGAAGGCACGCGGCGCAATGATCCTCGGCGAGTTCCTCGGCTCGGGTTGTTGCAGCGAGGCCACGGGAATTCTCGACCTGCGTCCCGACGGCGATGGCGTGAGCCGCGCGATTGAAACCGCACTGGCCGAGGCCGGCATCACGCCGGAACAAGTCGGCATGATTGTGGCGCACGGCAACGGCACGCGTGCATCCGATGGTTCTGAGGCGCTCGGAATTCGCCGCGTGTTTGGAAACAATCCGCCGCCGGTCACGGGTTTCAAATGGGCTTACGGACATTTGATCGCCGCGTCGGGCATTGTGGATCTCGTCCTCGCGCTGACGGCGCTGCGTCATCAAATCGTTCCGGGCATTGCCACGTTGAATTCCCTAGACCCCGAATTCGCGCCGTTCCCGGTTTCCGCCGCGCCGCAAAAACCGCGCAGCGACATCGCGCTCGTCATCTGCCGCGGCTTCGGCGGCATGAATGTGGCCGTGCTGGTGGCACAGGCGTCCCGCCTGTGAGTTTTGATTGAAAACTGAATTTGCACAGAAACAAACGGGCGAGACGCCCGTGCCACTGCGTTGCGGGATTGATTCGGTGGAAATTTCCCGCATCGAAAAGCTGCTGGCGGATTTGCAACCCGAGGAGCTTCGGGATTTTTTCAGCGAGCAGGAGTTGAAGGATGCGGGCGAGGGAGTTGGCCGCGCCGCGAGTCTGGCCGCACGCTTCGCCGCGAAGGAAGCCTGCTGCAAACTTTTCCCCCGCGAAACTTCCCTCGGCAAAATTGAACCGTCAGACTTCAGCGTCCGCCGCGATGCCTACGGCGCGCCGCAAATCGAACTCAGCCCCAAAGCGGAAGCGGTGATGAACCGCCATCGCATTGCGGCCATTCGCATTTCACTCACGCACACCGAGACGAGTGCGGCGGCGGTGGCGATGGCTGAGTTGCGCCAGACCGAGGTGCCGTGGATTGGGAAAGTGCTTTATCGCTTTCTACCATATCGTCGCGCGTTGGTGCTGGAAAGCATGAGACGCGTGTTTGGCGACGTGGTGCCGGAGGAGGAAATCAAGCGGCTGGCGCAGGCGTATTACGGACACTACGCTCGGTTTGCGAAGGAGTTTGCCACGCTGCCGTTCATGTCGGCGGCGCGGCGGGAAAATTATGTCCGCGTCGAGAACAAGGAGTCGCCGATTCGCGCGCATGAAAAGGGCAGGGGACTGCTGCTGCTGACCGGACACTTCGGCAACTGGGAGGCTTCGACGAGCGCGGCGATTAAACAATTTCCCGAATACAAAAATCTTTTTTACTTCGTGCGCCGGCCCATCAAACCCGGCTGGCTCAACGAACTGATTGCCTGGCGGGATCGGCGCAACGGCTTCGGCACGCTCGCCAAGTCCGGTTCGCTGGACACCATGCTCGATCTGCTGGCCAAGGGCGCGATCATTGTGTTCGTCTATGACCAGCACGCGGGCAGGAAGGACGGCGTGGTGGTGGATTTCCTCGGCCATCCGGCAGGGACGTTCAAGAGCCTCGCGCTGCTGGCGCTGGCGACCGGTGCGCCGGTGATTCCCGCCGCCAGTTGGCGCGAACCGGACGGGACGCACGTTTTGCGTTTTGAAAACCCGCTGGAGTTGATCGAGTGCGAAAGCGCGGGCGAGACGATCAAAAAGAACACCCAGCTATACAACGATGCGCTCGGCCGGATGCTGCTGCGCCATCCCGAGCAATGGATCTGGATGCACCGGCGGTGGAAGGTTTAAACCCGAACTCCGAAGTGGGAAGGGGTAGCACAGGCGACTCGCCTGTGCCGTCCGGCCAGTGGCCGGACGGCATGGGGAAGAGGGTGATTCTGAAAACTGACGTGAAAAAAAGTTCGGGCGGCGTTCCCATTCCGAGCGGCGGGTCGCCGCTCGGCACAGGCCAGTGGCCTGTGCTACCCACCGGAGTGATCGTCGCGACTTCGG
>JAYWBR010000140.1:0-6358 GCA_043781315.1 Verrucomicrobiota bacterium
AACCACGCGCGGGATTATTTCACCGACCGCATCTGGCGGCACGATCCCACGCCGAATTCGGAAGGCCAGATTTATGATGGCTACACACTTTTTCCCAAAAATGAAAACGGCAAACACGGACAGTTCCTTCCGGACTCAATGGCCACCTGGGCGATCAATTTTGTGCGCAGCAACAAACCGGAGGCGCTCAATCATTACCGCCCGTTTTTTCTCTGCCTGTCGTATCCCATTCCGCATGTGTCCGTCAACGCCGCGCCGCCTGGCACCTCGGCCTATGCCGACTCCCCGTGGCCGCCGCTGGAACGCATCCGCGCGACACTCATTTCCCGCATGGACGACGGTATTGGACAGTTGCTCGCCAAACTCGACGAACTCAAAATCAATACGAACACCGTGATCATTTTTGCGAGTGTGGGCGGGCCGGAAAAAGACAAGGCCGTCGCGCCGGAATTCTTCCGCAGCACCGGATCGTTTCGCGGTCAGCAAGGCAGTTTGAACGAAGGCGGTCTGCGCGTGCCGCTGGTGGTTCGCTGGCCGGCGCAGATCAAAGGCGGCGGCGTCAGCGATCTGCTGTGCGCGGGCTGGGATTTGTTTCCGACCGCCGCCGAGATCGCCTTCACCACACCGCCGGAAAAACTGGACGGCTGGTCGTTGCTGCCCACGCTGCTCGGCCAGGCGCAGACGAACCGGCACGAATCCGTCTATTGGGAAACTGCGGACGGCGGATTCCAGCAGGCGGTGCGACTGGGTGAATGGAAGGCCATCCGCCAGCCCACCAACGCGGTGCCGGAACTTTACAATCTCAAGACAGATCCGGCAGAAAAAGAAAACCTCGCCACGAAAAATCCCGACGTGCTGGCCAAGGTGAAAAAGTTTTTCAAACCCGTGCGCAAGGAAGGCGAGCAGCCTTAGTCCGGGCCATGACGAAGTTTTTTTGAAGGGAAACATTCAACATTCAACATTCAACGCCGAACATTCAACGCCAACTGCGACGGTGTGCGGGTGGTTGAGTGTTGGAGGTTGGGCGTTGAATGTTGAATGTTTTCTTCCGTTTGGCCGATTGACCCATGCCTGCGCCTGACCATTCTCCCACCGACAACGACGCCTACGCGGTGTTGCGCAACCGCGACTTCCGCTTCTACATCTCGGGCCGGCTCGTGGCCGTGCTCGGCTCGCAGATGCTCTCCGTGGCCGTGGGCTGGGAGATTTACGAACGCACGCACTCGGCGCTCAAGCTCGGCTATGTCGGTCTCTCGGAAATGCTCGCCATGCTGCTGTTCACGCTGCCGGCGGGCCATGTGGCGGACAACTTCAACCGCAAGGGCATCATCAAGACCGTGCTGGTCATCAGCGCGGTGGCGAGTCTGGGGCTGGCGCTGATTTCGTGGCTGGAAGCGCCGGTGTTCTGGATTTACGCCTGCCTGTTTGTGTACGCGGCGGCGCGGACTTTTCTGTGGCCGGCGAGCGCGGCGTTTGTGACCAGCCTCGTCCCGCGCAAGATTTTTTCGCGCGCCGTGATGTGGAACAGCGGCATGTTCCAGCTCGCCTCGGTCGTCGGCCCGGCGCTGGGCGGCGTGCTGATCGCGGCGATGCACGGGCGGCTCGCGCATCCGGCGGCGGTCATTTACGGGATCAACACGCTTACGGCCTTGAGCTGTTTTTTATTCGTCAGCCTGGTGCGGGCGCAGCATGTCGTGGCGCAGCGCGAACCCATGACGCTGGGCAGTCTCATTGCCGGCTTCAGGTTTGTGTTCAGCAACCGCATCATCCTCGGCACGATCACGCTCGACATGTTCGCGGTTTTTCTCGGCGGGGCGACCGCGCTGCTGCCGGTGTATGCCAAGGACATTTTGCGTTCCGGCCCGTCGGGTTTGGGAATTCTCCAGGCGGCGCTGCCCGTCGGCGCGGTGTTTTGTTCGCTGATTCTGGCGCACCGTCCGCCGCTGCAAAAAGCCGGCCACGCGCTGCTGTGGGCGGTGGTCGCCTTCGGGGTGGCGACCATCTTGTTCGGCCTGTTGAACGCGCCGGCGTTGAGCGGCTGGCTGCCGGTGGCGGTGCCGGGCGCAGTCTGGTTCTGGCTGGCGTTTGCGATGCTGTTCACCTGCGGCGCGGTGGACAACATCAGCGTGATCGTGCGGCAGACGTTGGTGCAGATTCTCACACCCGATGAAAAGCGCGGCCGGGTCTCGGCGGTGAACAGCCTGTTCATCGGCACGTCCAACGAGTTTGGCGGATTCGAGTCCGGCGTGGTGGCGCACTGGTTCGGGCCGATGATGGGCAACACCATCGCGACCGGCGCGATTGTTTCCGTGGTGTCGGGCGGCGTGGGGACGATCCTCGTAGTGATTGCCGTGGCCTTGATCTGGCCGGAGATCCGAAAATACGGAAGGCTGGACGCGCATTAACCCGGCGTCCTGCTCGACAAGCCCCGTCACCTAATCGTAACTTTGCCGGATGTGATGGCGGCCGCAACATGCCGCGCTGTTTCACCCATTTTGTGACGAACCCTATTTTCAAACCGGAACATTTCCTCAACCGCGAGTTGAGCTGGCTGGAATTCAACCAGCGCGTCCTCGACGAGGCGCTAGATACGACGAATCCCTTGCTCGAACGCCTGAAATTCTTCTGCATCGGCGGCTCGAACCTCGACGAGTTTTTCGAGGTGCGCGTCGCCGGCCTCAAGCAGCAGATCGAAAGCGACGCGACCGAGCGCACGGTGGACGGCCGCACGCCCGCCGAGATTTTCCAGGCCGTGACCAAGCGCATCCGCCGCATGGTGGTCTGCCAGTACGGCTGCTGGCAGAACGAACTCAAACCGGCGCTTGCCCAGAACGGCATCCGCCTCCTGAACCTTGCCGACCTAGAGCAGCCGGACTTGGACTGGCTGGAAAATTTTTACCGCACGCAACTGCGCCCCGTGCTCACGCCGCTGGCGATTGATCCCACGCATCCCTTTCCCCAACTGCTCAACAAATCGCTGAACCTGATCATCAAGCTGGAGCTGACCAAGGATGGCGAGACGTTGAAACACATGGCGGTGGTGCAGATTCCCCGCAACCATCAGCGGCTCGTCAAGCTGCCGCGCACCGACGCGCGGCGCGACTACGTGTTTCTGGGCCGGCTGATCGGCCGGCATCTGGCGGATTTATTTCCCGGCACGAAGATTCTCGGCTACTGGCATTTTCGCATCACGCGGAACAGCGAGCTGTACATTGACGAGGAGGAAGCCAGCAACCTGCTTAAGGCGGTCGAGCGCGAACTGCACAACCGCCGCAAGGGCGACGCGGTGCGGTTGGAGATTGACCATGATTGCCCGGAGCCGATCCGCGAGGCGCTGTTGAAAACGTTCAAGCTGACCGAGGACGACTTGTATTTGATTGATGGCCCGCTGCATCCCGCGCGGCTGATGGTGCTGGCCGAGGGCGATCATCTGCCCGAACTCCGCGATGCGCCGTTTGTCGCGCCGGTGGCCAAAGCGTTGCGCGAGCAGAAGGAAATTTTCTCCGCCATCCGCGAGCGCGACATTTTGCTGCATCATCCGTATGAAAATTTTTCCAGCGTGGTGGATTTTCTCCAGCAGGCGGCGAACGATCCGAACGTGCTGGCGATCAAGCAGACGCTCTATCGCACCGGCGGCGACACGCGCATCGTCGGCGCACTGATGCAGGCGGTCAACAACGGCAAGCAGGTGACGGCGGTGGTCGAGCTGCGCGCGCGTTTCGACGAGGCCAACAACATCGAGTGGGCGCGCAAGCTGGAGGAGGAGGGCGTGCATGTGGTCTATGGGCTGGTCGGCTATAAAATCCATGCGAAGGTCGCGCTCGTCGTCCGCGCCGAGGCCGGGCAAATCCGGCGCTATGTGCATCTGGGCACGGGCAATTACAACCCGTCCACCGCGAAGCTCTACACGGATTTGAGCCTGCTGACCTGCCGCCCGGAAATCGGCGAGGACGCGACGAACCTGTTCAATCTGCTGACAGGCATCTGCCAGTTTCAAGGAATGCAAAAGCTCGTCGTCGCGCCGTTTGATCTGCACGCGCGAATGCTGCGGAGCATTCAGCGGGAGGCGGAGAACGCGGCGCGGGGACTGCCGGCGCGGATCATCGCCAAGATGAATTCGCTGGTGGAGCCGGAACTGATCGAGGCGCTCTACCGCGCGTCGCAGGCCGGGGTGAAGATTGATCTGGTCGTGCGCGGCATCTGCTGTCTGCGGCCCGGCGTGAAGGGCGTGAGCGAAAACATCACCGTGCGCAGCATCGTGGACCGGTTTCTGGAACACAGCCGCATCTACTATTTTGAAAACGCCTGCCAGCCGGAAGTGTTTCTCGGCAGCGCGGACTGGATGCCGCGCAATTTATTCCGCCGCATCGAAGTGGTGTTTCCGGTCGAGGATGGCAATCTGCGCGAGCGCCTCATCCGGGACGTGCTTGGCGTCAGCCTGGGGGACAACGTGAAGGCGCGGTTTCTGCACGCGGACGGTTCGTATCACAAGGCGGCGTTGCCGAACGGTGCGAAACCGCAGCGCAGCCAGCGGGATTTCATCAGCCTGGCTGAGGTCGGCGAACGGCGGACGGTGGCGTCCAAACGGAACGGCGCGAAATATCCGGCCGTGCGAGTTACGGAATCGCCGTTTGCCCCGCGCAAGAAGTAGGCGATGCGCGCGGATGGTCGGCCGCAGCATTGGCCTCGCATGGCTGACGCATACGGAAAAAAGACCGTATGCACTGAGGGTTTTTCTCCCTCTCCTCCCCCGAGGGAGGAGAGGGGGTTTGCCACTCAAAGTCCGGGTATGCGTCAGCCCTGGTCGGCCTTGTCCCTGGTCTTGCCCTGCGGGGTTGGGACGTTGCACAATCCGACACAATGTTGAACCACGCCCGTAACGCAGGTTCGTGATGCGCGCCCGAGAACAACGAGCGGCCGCGCTCACCCGCCTGGCAGATTCATTTTTTGATGTGCTGATCATCGGCGGCGGCATCGTTGGCGCCGGGATCGCCCGGGATGCCGCGTTGCGCGGCTTGAAAACCGCCCTGGTCGAGCAGCACGACTTTGCCTTTGGCACCAGCAGCCGCTCCAGTCGTTTGCTCCACGGCGGATTGCGGTATCTGGCGCAAGGCCGCCTCGGCCTCGTCCGCGAAGCCAGCGTGGAGAAGACCATTCTTCACCGGATCGCGCCGCACCTCTCCGCGCCGCTGCCGTTTCTTTTCCCCACGTACCGCTCCACCCCGGATTGGCGGCTCTGGCAGTTGAAGCTGGGGGTGAAAATTTATGACCTGCTCTGCGGGGGCCACAATCTCGGCCAGTCCACCTGGCTCGATCCGGCGGCGGTGATGCGAAAAGTTCCCGGCCTGAAATCCGACGACCTCAGTGGAGCGGTGCGTTACTTTGATGGCTTTACCAACGACGCGCGGCTCGTGCTGGACACGCTGCGCTCAGCCGCGCGCGCCGGGGCGGTGCTGGTGAATTACTGCCGGTTCACGGAGGCGCAGCGAATGGCGGCGGACCGGAGCGGTGGCGGAATTTGGCACTGTAAAGTCGAGGACATCTTGGTTGGAAAAGTCTCGCCAATTCGCGCCCGCACCGTCGTGAACGCCACCGGGCCGTGGGCCGACGGCCTGCCGCACAGCCGGGTGAAACTCCGCGTGACCAAGGGCGTTCATCTCGTGGTGGACCGGAGCCGGGTGCCGGTGCCGGAAACCGTCGTGATGACGGCGGGCAAACGCATTCTCTTCGCCATCCCGTGGGGCGAGCGCACCATCCTCGGCACGACCGACACGGACTATCAAGGTTCCGCCGACCGCGTGACGGCCGACCGGGCGGATGTTGATTACCTTTTGAAAATCACGAATCAATTTTTTCCGGACGCGGCGCTGACCGCGGCGGACGTCATCAGCACTTGGGCGGGCTTGCGGCCCTTGCTCGCCAACCCGAACGGGCAGCCCTCCGACCTTTCGCGTTCGCACGAAATCAAGAATCCCGAGCCTGGCTGGTGGGATGTCGCCGGCGGAAAACTCACCACGCATCGGCTGATGGCCGAGCAGGCGGTGAATCGAATTGTTAAATCGTTGAATCAAGACAACGAGTCACCGCTGTCATCGGCGGCGTGCCGTACGGCCGAGGAACCGCTGCTGCTTGCGGGCGAGGCGCAAACTTTCAGCGGCATTCTGCCGCCGGAATTCTGCCGGCGCGTGGTCGAGCATTGCTGCGCGCAGGAGTGGGTTGTGCACCTGGACGACGTCATGGTGCGGCGCACGGACTGGCAGCGGTACCATCGTGATGCCGGTGCCAAGGCGGAGCAGGTTGCCAGCTGGATGGCTGAACTGTTGGGTTGGACCGACGCGCAGCGTGCCGCCGAGTTGGC
>JAYWBR010000141.1:0-6320 GCA_043781315.1 Verrucomicrobiota bacterium
GCACAAAATTTGCACAGAAATTCTTTCCGATGCCTGCCCATAGAATCACAATAAGCCTTGACAGTATTGGCTTTTGTCTGATAATCTACGGGCAATGAACGGCATCGAAACACCCCCGACCGGAAACCGTGAGATGGGCAATTTGCGGGTTCAATTCCCGCCTCGCGCACCACTTCCGTTCAACCTCCGCCCCAGATTCCCTTGATGTGCGCCACCCCGGCTTTTGCCTGCTCGGTTGTGAGGCCGGGGCTGAATTCAAAAACCTTGATGTGCTCCGGCTGCACGCACGGCTTGAGCGCGGCAAAATCAATCATGCCCGAACCCGGCGCGCAATGGTCGCGACCAGGCGGTTGCACGTCGTGGATGTGAAAACCTACCAGTCGTTCGCGCAGGGATTCCAGGTGCATGGCGTGACGGATGAAGCCGAGGTTCTCCTTGATCTGGGCGTGCCCGGTGTCGTGCCAGTAAACCAGATTCGGGCTGGCCAGTTCGCGGAACAGAAATTTGTAGTCGCTCTCCAGCGGCAGTTCTTCCAGTGCCTCACGATTTTCGATGCCGAGCTTGACGCCGTGGCCTTCGGCGACGGGCAGGATTTGTTTCAGCATTTCGATCACGCGTCCGAAATACTCCTCTTTCTTGGCGGCGCGTTTCAGCTCCAGTTCGGCGCAGAGCTTTTTGTACTTCGGGGTTTCTTTTTCGCCGCGCCCCACCATCTCCACGAGCTTGTCCGTGTAATTTTTCATTTCGATGCTGCCGCTGTGCAGCACGACGAGCGGGGCTTTCACGCGGACGGCGAACTCAATTGTCTTGAGCGTGTACTTGAGGGCCAGCTCGCGTTCGCGGGGGCGCTCGTCCGAAAACTGGTAAAGGTTCGGCGCGGAATTGTTCACGCCCATCGGCAGCGGACAGAAATTGTGGAGCGTGGAAATTTTCATTTCCCCTGCGGCAACGGCCTCGAGGATGCCGGGCAGCAGGCTGACGCGGGTGCCGTGGCTGAGTTCGGCGTGTTCAAAGCCCAGCTCGCGGATTTCGCGCAGCATGGCGCGGCCATCGGTGTGGCGGCGGGAATTCCAGCAGGTGGAAAAAGAATACATCTTCGCGTCTGGCGTCTGGGTTCTGGAGTCCTGGGCAAAACAAAAGCCGGACGCGGTCATGAGTACGACCGCGTCCGGCCTGGAAACCAATCTTTTACAAGTCGGCGTAACGGGCGGTCAACATGGCGGAGAACCGCGCCACTTTTTCTTTGCGGCGGCGTTTCTCGCTGGGCTTTTCAAAAGTCCGGCGCTGGCGCACGATTTTGAGCGTGCCTTCGCGGTCGATCTTTTTCTTCAAGCGTCGCAATGCTTTATCAACAGGCTCGCCTTTTTTGAGTTTAATCTCGGTCAAACTAATTCACTTCCTCTCCAGAAGACTCGGGACGCACGGCCTTCATGGCGCGCGGGTCCGCTTGAGTCAGGGGCAGGGAGAGTATTTTTTTGGCGGAAGAAGTCAACCGGCAAAATCCGGGATTTAACCGGCAATTGGCTGGCCATGAAAAACTCCGCGCCACAGCCGCTGCCAAAGTAGTTTGGGTTGGCGCGTAACGAAACCGGGCCGGCCCAATCCAACCCTTTAGAAAACCATCACCATGAAAACCATCGCGTGCGGTCTGGGAGTTTTGTGTTCTGCTTACACGGCGTTGTCCTGCGCCAATTTTTTCGGAACCGGAACCAAGCTTAACGGCGAGTCCGTTCACACCTCCCGGCGCACCGGCGTCGCCGTGTTGCGACACGCCCTGCTGCGAAACCCTCAGCCGGACGGAATCCACCTTGAGACCAGTTTGCGGGGTGCGACGAACTTCAACGACCGCAGCGATTATTCGGTGGCGCTGATGTACGCGGGGCGAAGCGCCGAAGCCGTGGAGCGCCTGGAGCAACTGGAAAAGGAAAAGCCCGGTGAATACTTCATCGCCGCCAACCTGGGCACGGCGTACGAATTGTCGGGAAAGAATGAAGAAGCGTTGCAATGGATTCGGGAGGGGATTCGGCGCAACCCGGATTCGCATCAGGGCACGGAATGGCTGCACGTCCGGATTCTGGAAGCCAAAATCGCGCAGCAACGCGACCCGGATTATTTCAAGCAACATTCCGTTCTGGAATTGTCGCCCCAAGACATCGGGCAACAGCTTGTCTTTGGCGAAGTAAAAATTCCACCAGCCAACTGGCGATGGCGATTGAATATCAACTGAGCGAGCGGCTGCAGTTCGTCAAGCCGCCCGACCCGGCGGTGGCCAGTTTGCTGTTCGATTATGCGGCGCTCGAAGCCGCCACGCGGACTTTGGAATCGGCGTGGGGAGTTTTGCAGATGGCGCTGGAATACGGCTACCCCGCCGACAAAATTCAGCCGCTGCTCAAAGTTTACGCCCGGCGAATTCTGATGAGAAACATCTCTGAGTATGCGGCGTATGCCCTGATTGCCGCGACCTTTCTTGCGCTGTTGTATCTGCTCTACAAGCGGAAGATTTTTGTCCTCTCCAGTCGGGAGTTGAAACCAGCCTGACGCAGCTCACCCAAACAAATCCATCTGCGGCGCGGGGGTGAGCTGCTTGAGTTTGTCGCGTTCCTGCTGGCGGCGCGGAGGGCGCACGTTGCCTTCGGGCGTGAGTTCGGATTCTTCGAGGTTCACCAAAATTTGTTTCGCGCGTTCCAACACTTCCTTCGGCACGCCGGCCAGGCGCGCGACCTGGATGCCGTAGCTTTTGTCCGTGCCGCCTTCGACGATCTTGCGGAGGAAGACAATCGAGTCGTGCCACTCGCGCACGGCGACGTTGAAATTTTTCAAACGCGGCAGACGCGCCGACAGCTCCGTCAATTCGTGATAATGCGTGGCGAACAAAGTTTTCGCGCCGACCGTGTTGTGCAGGTGCTCGACGATGGACCACGCGAGCGAGAGGCCGTCGAAGGTGCTGGTGCCACGGCCGATTTCGTCGAGCACGATGAGGCTGCGCGGCGTGGCGTTGTTCAAAATGTTTGCGGTCTCGGTCATCTCCACCATGAAGGTGGATTGTCCGCGCGCCAGATCATCGCTCGCACCAATGCGGGTGAAGATGCGGTCCACCAGATCAATGCAGGCCTCGGCTGCGGGAACAAAACTGCCCGTGTGCGCAAGCAACGTGAGCAGCGCGACCTGCCGGATGTAGGTGGATTTGCCCGCCATGTTTGGTCCGGTGATGAGGGCGATCTGCGGAGCGCCGAACTCCGAATCGGCGCGTTGGACGCCGGCATTGGAACGCGCCGAATCGGAGTTCGGCGCTCCGCTGCCCAGCCCTGTGTCATTCGGCACGAAGCGTTCTTCGACGAGGCGCTGCTCCAGCACAGGATGGCGACCATCGCGGATTTGCAACACGCCTTCGTCGGCAACTTGCGGCCGGCAGTAGCCGTGCAGCCGTGCGGTTTCGGCGAACGACGCCAGCACGTCGAGTTGCGCCAGGGCGGAAGCGGTTTGCTGGATGCGCGGCAACTGGCCGAGAATTTCTTCGCGCACGCGCTGGAACAATTCGTACTCGAGCTTCACGCCGCGTTCTTCCGCGCCGAGGATTTTTCCTTCCATCGCCTTCAACTCGGGCGTGATGTAGCGCTCGCCGTTGGCGACGGTCTGCTTGCGGATGTAATGCGCGGGAACTTTTTCCAGGTTCGCCTTGGTGACTTCGATGTAATAGCCGAACACGGAATTGAAACGGACCTTGAGCGAACCGATGCCCGTCGCCGCGATTTCGTCCGCCTGCAACTTGGCGATCCAATCCTTCCCGCCGCGCTGGGCGGTGCGGAGTTCGTCGAGGTTCGGATCGAAGTCGTCGCGGATCATGCCACCTTCCTTCACGGCGAGGGGCGGTTCGTCCACAATGGCGCGGCTGATCAATTCAACGAGGTCGGGCGATTCGGTGAGCTGGGCGGTGAGATCGGCCAACAGGGTAGGGGCGCGTTCCACCGCGTTCCCAACTTCTTCTTTAATTAAGGACGCGGTGGAACGCGTCCCTACCAACTCTGAAAGGATTTGCCTAGCCGCCGGGATTTGCTCCAGCGCTTGACGCAGCGCCACGAGATCGCGGGCGTTGCCGCCGCCGCTGCCCAGGCGACCCAGCGTGCGTTCGAGGTCGCGGACTTTGGCAAGCTGCGCGCGAAAGCTGTCGAGCGCGGGGGAGTTTTCAATGAACGCCTGCACCGCTTCCTGCCGCCGATGAATGGGTGCGACGGCGGCGAGCGGCTGCGACAGCCAGTCGCGCAAACGCCGCGCGCCCATCGGCGTGACCGTTTTGTTCAACGCGCCGTAGAGCGAGGCGTTGCGCGGAGCGTCATGGTGCTGCGGTTCGAGAATTTCCAAGTGCCGCAACGTCGTGTAATCGAGCGTGAGAAAATCCGTTCGGCGATAGAACGACAGCCGTGTGAGCTGCTTTACGTCGCGGCGCAAATGCTGGGTCAGATAATGCAACACTGCGCCCGCCGCGCCGATGGCCGCCGCGCGATCCTTGAGGCCGAAGCCGTCGAGCGTGGTGACTTTGAAATGTTCGCGCACGGTGAACAGCGCGGTTTCCGGCGCGAACACCCAGTCGTCGTAGAAGTTGAGAATCTTGAAGGCGTCGCGGAGAAAATCCCTCAGCGCGGTGGCTTCCGTCGGCAGAATAATTTCCGCCGGCCGCAGCCGTTCCAGTTCGGTGAGGAGGGTGGCGTTGTCTTCCAGTTCCGTCGTCAGAAAATCTCCCGTGGTCAGATCCACCAGCGCGAGGCCGAAGATTTTTCCGCTGGGACAGACGGCGGCGAGAAAGTTATTGCGCTCCGCGACCAGCATCCGTTCGTCGAAGTGCGTGCCGGGGGAAAGGATTTGCGTGACCTCGCGGTTGACGAGCTTGCCGGGTTTGGCTTCCTCCGTCTGATCGCAGATGGCGACCTTGCGTCCGGCCTTGAGGATGCGGGCGATGTAGCCGTTGGCGGCGTGATGCGGCAGGCCGCACATGGGAATGCCGTTGCGCGCGGTGAGCGAAAGGTTGAGCAACTGCGCGCCATCCTTGGCGTCATCAAAAAACATCTCGTAGAAATCCCCGAGCCGGAAGAGCAGCAAGGCGTCTTTCGGCAGCTCGCCCTTGATGCGGCGGTACTGCGCCATCATGGGCGTGAGTTGGATTTCAGCGGACATCGGGCGGAAACGGTAGTCAGGATTCGCGCGCGCGTCGAAAGGAAAAAACTTTGGCCGTGACTGAGAAGGCAGTGACAGACCGAAATTGCGGGGTTGAAGTTTCCCGCAACCTGAGCCAGCCAAGCGATCCGCACCCATTCGAACTGCCTGACGTTTGAACAAAGGGTGATGAAGGCAGGGTGGGATCTCAATTTAGCCGGAGCGCGGAGCATTGCTCCGCACGTCAGATACTGGCGGAGCAATGCTCCGCGCTCCGGCGATTTCAAAGTGATGCACAACCGAGGTCAGCAGCTTCTTGACACGAAGGTCTTCGCTGCTATTCTCCTGCGTTCCGGTTTTGGAAGAATCCCGGGTGGGCCGAGGTTCGGCAGCATTGAACGCGTAAAAAGAATTTTAGATTTATGAAACGACAGTATCAGCCGTCGAAAATCCGCCGCAAGCGCCAGCACGGTTTTCTCAATCGTAACAGCAGCAAGAATGGCAAGGCCACGCTGGCCAACCGCCGCCGCGTGGGCCGCAAACGCCTGACGCCGGTTTAATCCGTCCGCGTCATCATGCCGGCTGCGACGCCCCAGCGCCTGAAGTTCATCCCCGCGATGCACATCAAGCAGGGCCGCGATTTTTCCCGGGTGCGCCAGCAAGGTCAGCGCCTGGTGCTGGGCTGCCTGATTGCCAACTGGCTCAAGCTGCCCGCCGGCTCCACCCCGCGTCTGGGGGTGGTCACCAGCGGCAAGATCGGCAATGCCGTGGTGCGCAATCGCGCGCGGCGGCTGATGCGGGAGGCGTTCCGGCTGCACCAAAACGAACTGGCCCAGCCGGTGGATCTCGTGCTGGTCGCGCGCCATTCGATCAACGGAAAAATGTTTTCGGGAGTGGAAAAAGATTATCTGGCCACGCTGCGCCGGGCGGGACTGATCAAGAGCTGATGCAAAAAAACATTCAACATTCAACGCCCAACATTCAACGCCGATTGGATGGGCGTGCGGCTTCCTTCGATGTTCGGGGTTCAATGTTAAAGGTTGAATGTTTGGTTTCGCATGCCAGCACGGCTCTGCTGGTCGGACTGGTGCGGCTGTATCGCTGGACGCTCTCGCCGGCGAAAACTTTCCTGTTCGGCCCGCTCGCGCAATGCCGGTTCACGCCGGGCTGCT
>JAYWBR010000142.1:0-6319 GCA_043781315.1 Verrucomicrobiota bacterium
CATGCCCGTGGCCTGCTTGAACGCCACCCAGAAGTTGTTCGTATCAGGTGCCGGTTCTGGCGGCAGATTGTGCGGTTGTTATCGGTGGTCCGCCAGGAGTGCGATCAAACCCGCCGCCGCCAAGCCCGCCAGCACGGCGAAGAAAATCTTCACCCAGCTCTTCGGATACTTGCCCGCGATCACGCCGGTGTAGCCGTTGATGACGACCTGGAAATTCCGCGTGCCGTAGTTGTACGTCAGCAGCCAGAGGGGCGCGAGGATGTGCTTGAACGTCTGGCCGGAATAATCCTCCGCCACTTGCAAATTGCGATACGTGTCGCCAGGAACTTGCGCCGCGCAGAGTGCGTACATTTCGCGATCCATCTGATCCCTGGCTGTCTGCGCCGCGCTGACGAGATCAATCTGATAGCGCTCCACCACCCAACCGGACAGGAAGCCTGCGTTGTAGGGAACCAGATCCTTCGTCGTCGGATACGGCTCAATCTTGCGCAACATCTCCGGCTGCACGCCGCGCGAAGCCGGCACGAGTTCATCGTCGAAGAAATGATCCAGCGAACCGGCGCTCGGCACCCAGCGGGTTCGTTGCACCTGCCGGCTCTGCTGTTTGCCATCTTGGTCGGTGTAGTATTCCGTCTCGTAGTAATGGTAACCGCTCTCCGCCGTCCACTCGGCGCGAACCTGCGCGTCGAAGGTCCAGTAAGGAATGTAAAGTCCCTTGACCGTGTCCGTGAGTGCGGCGCGTTTGAGTTTGTTCGGTGCAAACCACCGGCTGCCGTACCATTGGCGGATCGTGTCGCGCACCTGCGTTTCGCTGATCTTCATCGGCAGCAGGCTTTCCGGACGGAACGATTCCTTGATCTCCTCGTACGGCACGAGCGCGGAGGATCCGCAGAAATCACAGCGCTGGCCGACGCGCGCGGCGTCAAAAACGGAAATGGCCTGGCAGCTCTGGCATTTGACGGAAGTCTTGGCCGCCTGCCAGCCGCGCGCAGAATCGGGAATGCCGCGCAACGCCGCGACCAAATCGTGCTCCTTGATGACCTCGTCGCCAGTGGCGGAGAGTTCAGCCTGTGCGGGTGACGTCGTGCCGCAGAACGGGCAGATGAGGAGTTTCTTGGCGGGGTTCCATTGCGCCTCGCCGCCGCACGAGGGGCAGGAGAATTTTTTATGGGCGATGGCTTCGGGCATAGGCGTGGGGTATCAGCGGCGGAACTGACCGTTGAATGTTTCGAGGTGCGTGTTCATTCAAATCCACGGGCCGGGCCTTCACCATTTCAACTCTTGCAACCGCCGCGCGACTTCCTCGGCGTTGCTGCGGCTGTTGAAGGCGCTGATGCGGAAGAAGCCTTCGCCCTTCGAGCCGAAGCCGCTGCCGGGCGTGATGACCACGTTGGCGTCTCCCAGGATTTTGTCGAACGCCTGCCAGCTCGTGATCCCTTTCGGCGTGCGCACCCAGATGTACGGCGCGTTGACGCCGCCGAAAACTTTCAAGCCCGCCTTCTTCGCCCCGCGACGCAGAATGCCCGCGTTGTTGAGGTAATGCTTGATGAGGCTGGCTACCTGTGCCTTGCCCTCGGGCGAATACAGCGCCTCGGCTGCGCGCTGAACAATGTAGGAAACGCCGTTGAACTTGGTGCTCATGCGGCGCGACCACAGCGGATGCAGCGGCTTGAACTCGCCGGACTTGGTTTGCGCGTTGAGGGATTTGGGAACCACGATGTAGGCGCACCGCGTGCCGGTGAAGCCGCCGTTCTTGGAAAAACTGCGAAACTCGATGGCGCAATCACGCGCGCCGGAAATCTCGTAGATCGAATGCGGAATGCCCGGCTCGGTGATGTACGCCTCGTAGGCGGCGTCGAAGAGAATGACGGACTTGTGTTCGAGCGCGTATTTCACCCACGCCTCCAACTGTTCACGCGTGGCGGCGGCACCAGTCGGATTGTTCGGTGAGCAAAGATAAATCACGTCCACATGCTTCTTCGGCGGCTCGGGGATGAAACCGTTGCTGGGTTTGCACGGTAGATAAACCAGTTTCGCGTACGCGCCCGCATCGTTCGCGTCGCCGGTGTGGCCGGCCATCACGTTCGTGTCCACATAGACGGGATAAACCGGATCGCTGATGGCGATTTTGTTTTTCGCGCCGAGAATGTCGAGGATGTTGCCGCAATCGCACTTTGAGCCGTCGCTGACAAAAATCTCGTCGTCCGCCACGTCAAGACCCTTGTCGCGAAAATCATTTTGCGCGATCGCGTGCCGCAGCCATTCGTAGCCCTGCTCCGGGCCGTAGCCCTTGAAGGAATCGCGCACGGCCATTTCATCCACGGCCCTGTGCATCGCGGCGACGACCGCCAGCGGCAGGGGTTCCGTCACGTCGCCGATGCCGCAACGGATGAGGCGTTTGGCGGCGTCAGGGTTGGCGTCGCAAAAGGCTTTTACGCGGCGGCCAATTTCGGGGAAGAGGTAGCCGGCTTTCAGTTTCAAATAGTTGTCGTTGAGCAATGCCATATCAGGGGCGGACAGTATCGCAAGCACCGGGTTGAAGCAAGAAGGGGCGCGGGCGGAGAAAACCCAAAGATGGAAGGAGCTATGCATCTTTGGCTTTCCCCAATCTTTGGGAGTCTGTGGGGCGTTGATCTCGGTATCCGTCGCCGGAGAAAATATTTTGTTTTGATTCGCCGCCGCATCTGTTGGAACATCCCGCCGCGCGCGATGCAAAATTATCCCAAACATTACTGCGGTGTGTTCGGTGTGTTCGGCCATCCGAACGCCGCCGAGCTGACTTACTACGGCCTGTACGCGTTGCAGCATCGCGGGCAGGAGAGCGCGGGCATCGTCACCAGCGACGGCAAACAATTCCGCGAACACAAGGGCATGGGACTCGTGCCGCAGATTTTCACCGGCTCCATCCTGCACGAGCTCACCGGGCAGAACGCCATCGGCCACACGCGCTATTCCACGACCGGCTCGTCCCACATCCGCAACGCCCAGCCGCTCACCGTGGACTGTGGGCGCGGCAAAATCGCCATCGCGCACAACGGCAATCTCACCAACGCCTCGCAACTCCGCGACGAACTCGAGGCGCGCGGCCAGATTTTCCAGACCACGGTGGACAGTGAGATCATCCTGCACCTGCTCGCGCAGCCGCAGATGAACGGCCAGGAAAACAGCTTGGTGCAATCCATCCGCCGCTTGGAAGGCGCGTATTCGTTGGCGATTCTCACGGAGAACGAACTCATCGGCGTCCGCGATCCGCAGGGTTTCCGGCCGTTGTGCATCGGCAAGTTGAACGACGGCTGGGTGCTGTCGAGCGAGACCTGCGCGCTGGATTTGATCCACGCGAAATTTGTCCGTGACGTGGAGCCGGGCGAGATCGTCGTCATCAGCAAGAACGGCATCGAGAGCGTGCAGGCTTTTCCCGAGATCAAGAAGCGCGCGTTCTGCATGTTCGAGTACGTTTATTTTGCGCGCCCGGACAGCACAATCGCCGACCGCAACGTCTATAAAGTCCGTGTCGAAATGGGCCGCCAGCTCGCGCGCGAACACGCCGTGGACGCCGACCTGGTCATTCCCGTGCCGGACAGCGGCGTGTATGCGGCGCTGGGCTATTCCGAGGAATCCAAGATTCCCTACGAGATGGCGTTCATCCGCAACCACTACGTCGGGCGCAGTTTTCTCCAGCCGTCGCAGCTCATCCGTGATTTCAACGTGCGCGTGAAGCTGAACCTCATCGGCGAACTTGTGAAGGGCAAGCGCGTCGTCATCGTAGATGATTCCATCGTGCGCGGCACCACCTGCAAGACGCGGGTGAACACGCTCAAAGAGGCCGGTGCGAAGGAAGTTCATGTGCGCGTAAGCTGCCCACCACACATGCATCCGTGCGTGTATGGCATTGATTTTCCCGACCGCAGCAAGCTGATGGCGGCGAACAACACGGTGGACGAAATCCGCAAGTATTTGAATGCCGACTCGCTGCATTATCTCTCACCGGAGGGCATGGTTAAGGCGACCAAGTTGCCGCGCGAAAATTTTTGCATGGCGTGCTGGGATGGAAAATATCCCGTGGCCTACGATCCCGCGACCGACAAGGAAAGCATGGAGCGCCGCAAATGCCGCGTGCAAAGCCTGGCCGGGTCGCTCGAAAAAGAGAAACAGCAGATCAAGCTGTTCTGAGTCGCCGCATGGTTTTTTCGACGGCGATTTCAAATTCAACGGCGGGGCACGGCCAAAGAATCAAATCCCAACCCTGTGACCATCACACTCGACCAACTCCTGCCGCGCGACGAGAAGCTTAGCAACGACGCCTTGCTCGGACGCTTCCTCGAATACGTCGAGGCGCGCAAGCTCTCGCTCTATCCTGCGCAGGAGGCGGCCATCCTCGAACTGTTCGAGGAGAAGAACGTCATCCTCAACACACCCACTGGTTCCGGCAAATCGCTCGTCGCCACCGCGCTGCACTTCCAGGCCATCGCCCACGGCCGCCGCTCGATCTACACCTGCCCGATCAAGGCGTTGGTGAATGAGAAATTCATGGCGCTCTGCCGCGAGTTCGGCCCGGACAACGTCGGCCTCAGCACCGGCGACGGCACGGTGAATCACGACGCACCCATCCTCTGCTGCACGGCGGAAATTCTGGCGAACATCGCCTTGCGCGAAGGCGCGTCGGCGAATGTACAGGAAGTGGTCATGGACGAGTTCCATTACTACGCCGACCGCGAACGTGGCGTGGCGTGGCAAATCCCGTTGCTGACTTTGCCCAAGGCGCGATTTCTTTTAATGTCCGCCACGCTCGGTGACACGACGTTCTTTGAGGAGGATCTCACGCGGCTCACCGGGCGTCCGACGGTGACGGTCGCGTCCACCGATCGGCCGGTGCCGCTGTCGCACGAGTATTCGGAATTGCCGTTGGCCAAAACTTTGGAAAGCCTGATCGCGGATCAACGCGCGCCGGTGTATGTCGTCCACTTCACGCAACTCGAAGCTGCTCAGAGCGCGCAGGATTTCACAAGCATCAACGTCTGCACGCGCGAAGAAAAGGCCGCGATCGGCAGCATGTTGGAAGGTTTCAAGTTCTCCAGCCCGTACGGGCCGGACATCAAGAAGTGGCTGCGGCACGGCATCGGGCTGCATCACGCCGGGTTGCTGCCGAAGTATCGCGTCCTCGTCGAACAGCTCGCGCAGAAGGGTTTGCTGAAAGTGATTTGCGGCACCGACACGCTTGGCGTCGGCGTCAACGTGCCGATCCGCACGGTGTTGTTCACGCGGCTGTGCAAGTTCGACGGGCAGAAAACTCTCATCCTCACCGCGCGGGACTTTCATCAGATCAGCGGACGCGCCGGGCGGAAAGGTTTTGATGATCGCGGTTGGGTGGTAGCGCAGGCTCCCGAACACGTCATTGAAAATCTCAAGCTCGCCGGCAAGGCCGCGGCGTCCGGCAAGAAGACCGTGAAGCGTCAACCGCCGGAAAAGAATTTCGTCAACTGGGACAAGAACACGTTTGCCCGCCTCATCGTCGCGCCGCCCGAACGGCTGGTTTCCCGCTTCCAAGTTTCGCACGGCATGTTGCTGAACGTGCTCGGTCGGAACGGCGACGGCTGCCGCGCGATGCAAAAACTCATCCGCGATTGCCACGAGACGCCCCGGCAAAAGCAGGCGCACAGCGCGCGCGCGTGGCAGTTGTTCCGTTCGCTGCTCGACCGGAAGATTGTGGAGTTCATTCCAAAGACCGAGGACGGTTCGTATCTCCGCGTGAACGTCGAGTTGCAGGAGGATTTTTCGATGGACCAGGCGTTGTCGCTTTACCTGCTGGACACGCTTCCGCTCATGGATCCGGAGGTGCCGGATTACGCGCTCGTGCTGCTCACGCTCGTCGAATCCATCGTCGAAAACCCGGACATCATTCTCCGCAAGCAACTGGATCGCGTGAAGGATCAGAAGATGGCCGAGATGAAAATGGAAGGCGTGGAATACGACGCGCGCATGGAGGAATTGGAAAAGCTCGAATATCCCAAGCCCAACCGCGACTTCGTCTATGACACCTTCAACGCCTTTGCCGCGCGGCATCCGTGGGTCGGTCAGGAAAACATCCGTCCGAAATCCATCGCGCGCGAAATGTTCGAGTCGTTCCGGTCGTTCTCTGATTACATCCGCGACTACGAATTGCAGCGGGCCGAGGGTGTCTTGCTGCGTTACCTGAACCGCGTTTTCAAAGTGCTTTCCCAGACCGTGCCCGACGCCGCGAAGAACGACGCCGTTCGCGAAATGGAAATTTATCTCGGCACGATGATCCGCCAGATTGATTCCAGCCTGCTCGACGAATGGG
>JAYWBR010000143.1:0-18026 GCA_043781315.1 Verrucomicrobiota bacterium
GACACCCTCCGCTTCTACCGCGTCCGCTCGCCGTAAGCCCAGCGGTTGAATTCAAACACCCCTTCTTGCTCCGGCAAGAAGGGGGCTTTTTTGTTGGAAGCGAAGTCCTCAAGCGGTTTGAAAGATTGGAACCCGCCCAGCAACAAACCAAGTCATGGACTGCAATGGGAAGCAAAGCGCCACGCCGTTAGCGCGTGCCGTAGCGCTCTAGCGATCCCGCACCGTCAGCACTTTTAAAAGCAGTGTCGTCCTCCGCAACCGCGTGGCATACGCCGCAGACTTTTTCCAACCAATCTAACGCTCCTTGTCCGTGCGACGCTGCGCCCGTTCACGGGCTTTGCGCAACGCATCAATCGCGGATTCCGTGCTGGCCGGTTTTTCAGGCGCGGGTTGGGTTTCGGCAGGCGCGGCTGAAACCGGCGCGGTGGTTTTTGCTGCGACCGGCGCAGATGTCCTTCGCGCCGGCTTGCGGACGAGCCAGGGGAAAACCGGTTTCCGTGCAGGCGTTGCTTGCGGAATTGCCGCATCGGATTCTTCCGTTTCAACTTTCGCGGCGGCTTTGCGTCCGAACAATCTCGAAACCCAGCCGGTGCGCCGCTCCAAAATTTCCAGCAGAAACAAAATCGCTCCCAGCACCAGCAGCCACGGCGCAAGTTCGACGTAGCGCGATTTGATTGGCAGCTCGCTCCAGATTTTTGGGATCTCAATGCGTTCGCGGCCGCCGGTCGTCGTGGCGATCTGCGCGAGCGTCGCCGCGCCGCGACCCGGCTGGTCGGGCGCGAACTCCGGCGAATACGGCAGGCACGCCGCCGGCAGTGTGACGGTGTATGTAGTGGCACGGGTGTCTCGCCCGTGCGTTTCGGTCCCCGGCGAACTCACAGGCGAGACGCCCGTGCCACTAATCTCCACCGTGTTCAAAATCGTCTCGCGTCCGGCCACGGGAATCGCCGCTTCCAGCAGGTCGGCATTTTTCCATTGCAACGACACGGTTTCCTTCGCCGGTGCCGCGCCAGGCAATCCGTGCAAAATCCGCACGCGCGGCAGGTTTAAAAACGGCTCGGCCTTGCGTTCAGGATCGAGATGCAACTGCACGAAGCAGACGCCGTCGCGGATTTCCTGCGTGAGCAGCATCTCGTCCGGCAACGGCTGATGCTTGCCCGCGACCCAGCGTGCGAGCGTCGCGTAAAATTCACCGGCCTGGTTCCACTTCGCAAAATCGCCGCTGAATTTTCCATCCGCCTCGCCGAGATAGCACAGCACACGACCGTTGCCCGCGTTCCATGACGCGACGACCGGAGCCTTGTATTCGTCGCTGGTCACGGCGGCGAGATTGGCTTCGGGCCGGATGTAGCAAAGATTGTAACCGCCGAGCGTTGGCGGCGCGGAGACGGGTTGCGCGCCCAGCAGCGAATAACCGGCAGTGACTTCAAACGCCGTCGGCTGGTCAATGAACGTGCTGCGCGCGATGGTGAACGTGTCCTGCGCGAAGATGCGCGGAATCTCGTCGGGATCGTTGCTGAAATAACATTCGCCGCCGCCGCGCTTGGCGATGTCCATGAGGAGTTTTGAATCCACGTCGTGATCGGTGCCAAGGCCGATGACGCTCACGGTCACGTCCGCCTCGCGCAGTTTGTCCACGATTTCCTCGTAGTGCATGGACTGCTCGGAGTCCGCCGCGTCGGCAAACAGCACGAGGTGCTTCGTCTGCGCCTGGGCCGACTGGATCATCCGCGCCTGGGCTACGAGCGCCTCGTAAATGTAAATGCCGCCGCCCTGCGAACCGATGGCGAGGATTTGACTGCGATAGGACAGGTTGTGCTCCACCGTGTCGAGCGGAACAATTTCGTGCGCCGTCGTGTCCACGGCGAACACGCCGATCTCATCCATCGGCGAAAGCAGATCCAAAACCTGCACCGTGCCGAGGTCGGCGAGATCCATCTTGATGCGCCCGCCGCCCGCCGGCATGGACATGCTGCCGGAACGGTCCAGCGCCACGACGACCGCCACGCTCAACTTGCGGTGTTCACGCCGCATCTCCATCGAGATGGGCATCACGCGTTCGATCGGTGATTTGAAATAGCCGCCCGGCCCGTAGGATTTTTGGCCGCCCGTCATCGCCAGCCCGCTGCCGGTTTCCTCGACCCACGACGCGAGCGTTTCCATGCCGCTCATGCCGATCTGTCCCGCCGGAATATTTTCAATCACCACCGAGGAAAATTGCGAAAGTTCTTCCAGCGACCAGTTGCATTGCGACGGAGTTTTACCAACGACTTCAATCGAACCGCCGCGCAACAGTTTTACGAGGCCGGAATTTTCGCCCGCCGATGAAACGATGAGCACCGGCTTCGAGCCTTCCACGCCGACGAGCGCGCGGGCGGAATTGTTTTCGGGAATCGGATCATTAGTGGCACGGGCATCTTGCCCGTGTGTTTCTGCTCCGTTCGAACTCACGGGCGGGACGCCCGTGCCACTACTGCCAGCAAGTTCGATCTTAACTGTGTATTCGTTCACCCCGCCGCGCGGACGTGGCTGCGACGCCCCCGTCGCAGAGGGGGCAGGCGACGCCCCGTCGCCAGAAGATAATTTTCCACCCCGCGACGAGGGCGTCGCGGTCACATTCGGCGACGAGGCGTCGCCGCTACGGTCGCGAAACATGAGCCGCGTGCGCCCGGCGGAAATTTGTTTTGTGCCGGACGAAATAATTTCGTCGCCGCGCCGCAGTTGATATTGGATTTCGTGATCGCCCGGCGATTGCACCCACGCGCTCAACACAAACGCCTGACCGGGCTGGACCGATTGCGGCGTGAGAAAACTTTGGATGGCCAGATCACCGACCTGCGGGCGCGCGAGCAGACGATAATCCACCGCCACACCGCGACCGGCGGCGCGCGCGGCGGCGGCGGCGGGGTCTTTGCCCGTCCATTTGCCGTCGGACAAAACGAGCACGCGACCGCCGCCGTCGGGCGGAATGACCGAGAGCGCAGATTCAATCGCGTCGTTCAGGCTCGAATGATCCGCGCTGACCTGCGCCGCGAATCCGCCGAACTCCGCACGTTGCGGCGACTGCTCGACGACCGCCGTGCGCCCGAACGCCACCACGCCCAACTGGTCGCGCGGCCCCATGGATTTGTGGAGCAGCGCGATGATTTCCTTTTCCGACGCGGCGGAATTGCCGGGCATGGATTCGCTGCGGTCGGCCACGACGATGACCGTGCCCGCACGGTCGGGAAGTTTTATCGCCAGTTGCGCCAGCGCGAAAACGACGAGCAGAAAAATCACCGCGCGCAAAACCATCAGCCCGCGATTCGGCAGCGGCCACGCAAACCACGCTGCCGCCACTGGAATCAGCAGCAGGAGCCAGACGGGTTGGAAGAGAGTGAGCATTTTATGAAAGCTCCGAATAAAAGCTCCAAGCACCAACATCCAAGCTCCAGAGAAGCACCAACATCCAAGCTTCAATTTCAAACGCGCGATACTCTTGGTGCTGGCTGCTTGGAATTTCTCTGGAGCTTGGAGCTTGGAATTTGGAATTTTTCATTTCGCTCCTTTCCCAGTGGCGACGAGATACAGGTGCGTCGTCAGCAACGCCAGCGCGAGCAGGCCGAAAATCCAGACGAGCGACGCTTCCGCCAGCCGCCGCTCGGTGTCCTCGCTCCACGCGCCCCATTTGCCGGTGGCGCAGGCGGACAGATCGGACTTGTCGGCGGCGAGCAAGTTCACGGAAAACTTTAGTGGCACAGGCATCTTGCCTGTGTGTTCCTTGCTGGCGGATGATGAAGTCGCTCCACTCACAGGCTGGAAGCCTGTGCCACTAACGGCCACGGAATAAATTCCCGGCACCGGCGTTTCCAGCGCGAGCTCGCCGCCGGTTTTTGGAAAAACTTTTTTCACGCCGTCCGGCTGCGTGACGGTCACGGTCTCGTCAGCGGTTTTCAAAATCACTTCCGCGCCGAGCCGCGCGTTGCTTTCGCGCAGGCCGGGCATCTCGGAAATGCGCCACGACAAAATGTTCCAGAACAGCACCGGCCAATCGGGCGTGCTTTGCAGCGTCGAGAGCGACGGGTTGAAATTCAACGTGAGCTGGCGGCGGCCGGAAACATCCTCGTGCACGGAGAGCAGCGGCACATTGCCCGCGAGAATCACCGGCACGTCGCCGGGCGAATTGGTGACCGCCGCCGCCGCCCAGACGACGCCTTCGAGCGCGAGGCCGTCGGCGAGCGGATGGGAATTGTCCACGATGAACGGGCCGGTGTAGGCGTTCGTCGCACCAGCACCCAGCCAGCGCAGGCTCCAGGAATTGCTGCCAGTGACGGCATCGGTTTCGTGGATGACGAGTTCGGGGTCGTAGCGGCGACGCCCCGTCGCAGAAGGTGGCGGCGACGCCCCGTCGCCAGTTGCGCCCGGCCCGGCGACGAGGGCGTCGCCGCTACTGCGCAAGCCGGTCGCGTCCAGCGTGCGGTTGACGAGCGCGGACAAATTTTCATTCGTGAGCGCGACTTGGACGCGGACGCGTTTGCGGACCGGCGGCAGCAGTTGAACCTCGTTGTCCTCGGCGAGCGAATCCGTTTCCAGCGTGGCGTGCAGCGACGGCGCGGACGAAGAAATGTTGAACACGAGCCGCTGGGTTTCATGCGCGCCGAGCGTGATGAGCGAGCCTTGCGGCGCGTTGGAACCTGTCTGCACGAGCAGCTTCGTCGAGCGCGCGCCGCTGGAAAAATTGGCGACCTCCAGCAGGCAGCGGTCTTGATCGCCGAACGCGGTGCGCGAGGCGTTGACGATGGCAAAATTGTCCAGCGGCAGACCGAACGCGTGCCATTCGAGCCGCTGGTTGGAGATTTTTTCTTCGGCGGGATTGTGGTCGGTGAGGACGAGGATGTTCGCCTGCTGCTTACCAAGTTCGGCGGCGAGCGCGATGGCGGAATCAATCGCCGCATTGGGCGACCAGCATTTCCATTGCGACAACAGCTCATTTACTTCGCGCCAGCTCTTTGCAGTCGAGCCGAGCGAACGCGTTTCCGTTCCGGCGAGAATCAAGCGCGTGGACGGCGGCGGCTGGTGACGAAAAAGTTTTTCCAGAAAAATTTTCGCGCGCGTTTGTGCCGAGACGCCATCGCGGACGGCGTGCATGGAAAAGGAATCGTCCAGCACGACGATGAGCGGGCGTTGCGACTGCGGCAGTTTCCAATGCGGCCCGGTGGCGGCAACGACGAGCAGCAGGAGCGCGAGCAGTTCGAGGAAAAAAAGCAGCGGCAGTTGCAGGCGATGGACTTTTGCGCCGCCGGCCTTGGACTGAACTTGAAACCGCCACAGCAGCAGGCTGGAAACTTGCCGCCGCCGAAACCGGTTCCGCAAAATATAAATCGCCGCGAGCGCCGGCACGGTGGCCAGCGCGAGCAAGGCGAGCGGATAGGTGAGGAAAGGGATCATCGGAAAAGCTCCAAGCTCCAAGCTCCAAGCTCCAGAGAAATTCCAAACACCAACCCGGCAAAACGCAGAGGCGCAGAGAACGCAGAGGTTCGCAGAGAAAGAATTATCGAGACGTGTGCAATCGCGCGACGGAGCGCGGGCTTTAGCCCGCTTCCGCGTCCACATTCAGAAGGCGCATCCATGAACAAGCCCGCTTGCACTTTGAGCATTGAAGCGGCGTGAACGCCGCGCTCCGGGGATTGGAGCTTGGTGATTCTCTGGTGCTTGGATGTTGGAGCTTGGTGCTTCATTTCATGCCGGCATCAGCAGTTGCATGGCTTCCAATTCACTGAGCGATGTCTCCAAATCCTCGGCGATGAGCGTGGTCATGTGCGCGCCGCACTGGCGGCAGGCGTCGCTCCACGACTGCTGCAACTGCGCGAGATTTTCGGCGTATTGCTTGGCGATGCCGGAGTCAATGTAGATTTCGCTCTCGTCGCCGGTCTCGCTGTCCACGACGCGCAGGTTGCCATGCTCGGGCGGAGTGGCGTCGTCGCGCGCAAGCAACTGGATGACGAACAGCGCCGCCGCGCCGGCGCGCAGACGCCGCAGCAGTTGCAACGGCTCGCCCGGCCAGAGCAGATCGCTGACGAGCACGCGCACGCCGAGGCGGCGGAATTTCGGCGGCAGAATTTCAAACGACTGTTCCGGCGTGCGCTTGCTATCCAACTCCAGTTTGTCCCACGCGGACGGCGCGAGCGTGTCGTTGGGCAGGCGTTGAAAACCTTCGCCGGAAAGCCAGACAGCCTGGGTGCATTGCGCGTTCGCGGCGGATGTGGCGAGCAACGCGGCAAGCTGGGCGACGGCATTGGCCTTCGTCGTGTCGGTGAGATTCATCGAGCGCGAGCCGTCGAGAATCAAATCGAGGTGCGGCGTGACTTCTTCGCGGAATAATTTCACGGTCAGGCGGTCCGTGCGCGCGTAGATGCCCCAGTCAATGAAACGCAAGTCGTCGCCGGGCTGGTATTCGCGGTAGTCCTGAAAATCAATCGAGCTGCCCGCGCGCCGCCCGGCGCGCGAACCGATGAAGCCGCTCGCGGCCACCTGCGGAATCTGGAGCGCGTAACGCAGGCCGAGTTTTTCGCCGTCGCGCAGGGCTTGTCGGATGGAGGCGTCCATGGGGTGAATTAAAACATTCAACATTCAACATTCAACGCCCAATGCCGAAGGCACCGCATTGCGATTACCTTGAATGTTGAATGTTGAATGTTTCTTCCAGTTCATTTTGAACTTGCGGGAATTTCCTCGATGACCGGCGGCGGCGTCAGGTTAAAGGGCTGAAAGGTTTTCACCTGCCGCGCAAACCATTTCGCGTTGAGGAGCAGCATCACAAGCAGCCAGCCAAAGGCAAAGATCTGCTGCGCAAACCGCTGGCCGTCGTCGCGGAGCGAAAAGACATTGAAGATGTTGCCCAACTGCAGCCCGTCAATGGATTTCCAGGAAAGCTGGTTGAGGAAAAACAGCACGATGCTCGGCACCACCGCCCACGCGCCGGCCAGCATGACGGCCAGCACCCCGGCGAGTTTGGGCGGGCGGCGCGGCATGAATCTCCGGTGCAGGCTCAGGGCCGTCAGCGCGTAGGTGAACGCGTAGGCCGCCGTGGTGGCGAACCAGTTGCCGCCATCCTCGGCAGACATGGCACGATTGGAAAACACCTCGGACAGCCCGCAAATCACGAAATAGGTCGTTGCCAGAATGGCCGCCACCCAGACCAGGCCGCCGGCGGCACCGTTGAAATAAACGAAGGCCAGCGCGCGTTTTAATCCGGTTTGCGGAATGGCGCGGCGCACCCGCAGGCTGAGGTGGTCGGAATTACTGATGGTCACGAGCAGCGCAAACATCATCAGCACGAACGTCGGAATGGACCACAAATAGATTGGACTGAGATCGCCAAGGTGGACGACCCAACCCACACTCAACAGCCCCCCCAGCAGCCAGATCAGGGTAAGATAAGCCCGCACCGGCAGTGCGCGGTTCGCGGACGGTGGTGAAATCAGCGCCACGGACATCACAAAAAACAAGCCGATGACGGCCAGGCCGATGCCGATGACGGTCACGGTGTTGATCCAAAAAATCCGGCCGGACATCATCGCTCCGACACCGGAACGCATCAGGTCAAAGGAAAAGGCCACCAACGGCACGACGATGCCGAAGGATTGAAAAAAGCCGCCGATCACGAGCAGCACTTTAAACGGCCGGCTCATCGGCAGACACGCGAAGAAAATCGCGAGCATGTTCGCCGCGCAGACCGCGAGGAACAAATAGCCGAGGATGAAGAACACCGTCGGCAGGTCCACGCCGCGCAGCAGATTGGTGAACGCCATAAACGGCATGCAGGAACTGAAAAACAGCAGCGCCATGTACGCTCCGCAATAAAATTTTCCCCGGATGATGCGTGCCGGCGACAGCGTGCTGACATAGAGCAGGTCCGGGTTGTTCTCCTGCCGTTCGGTGGCGACGCGGATGCCGATGTAGAGCGGAATAAAAAAAACACTGGCCCCTGCCAGGATGACCATGAACGCGGAGAACATCGAACCGCCCAGTTCCAAGTTCGCCTCCAGGCCGATGCTTTGCGTGACGAGCATGGCCAGCGCGGTGATGAACAGCACCAGCAGAAACAGCAGCAGCATGCCCGTCACCGCCCAACTGCGCACGGCCTGCCGCAGTTCCTTGATGACGACGGGATTGAACTCCCATTCGCGCCAGTTGAGGAAGTGGCTTTTGAGGGCGGAAAGTTTGGCGGTCATATCGAAATCAAAGCTCCAAATTCCAAGCTCCAAGCTCCAAAGAAGCTCCAAACTTCAAATTCCAAATCGCAGCCGCACGCGCCTTGGGGCTTGGGGCTTGAAATTTCTCTGGAGCTTGGATGTTGGAGCTTGGAGCTTTCATTGCACGCCTCCCTTGGTCACGTTCATGAAAATATCCTCCAGGTTTGCCTTGGTCTGGCGGAACTCGATGATCTTGTATTTTTTGGCGATCAGGCCGCCCAGGATTTCGCACGCGGCGGCCTCGTCACCGGTCAGCTCGAAATGGATTTCGCTGGCCACGTCGCGCGCGTTCTCCACGAACGGCGTCTGCAACAGCTCCTTGAGCAGGTGCGGATTCTGGTGGTGATTGCCTTCGACCAGACGGATCGCCACGGTGCGGCGCGGCGCGCTTTTTTTCAGGACGTCCACGATCGTCCCGGTCTCCAAAATTTTTCCGCGCTCGATGATGACCACGCCGTTGCAGATTTCCGTCAGCTCGGTGAGAATGTGCGAGCTGATGAGGATCGCCTTTTTTCGTTCCGCCAAGAGCATGAGCAACTCGCGCAACTCCACGCGCGCACGCGGGTCGAGGCCGGCGGCGGGTTCGTCCAACACCAAAACGTCCGGGTCATAAACCAGCGCGCGGCCCAGGCTGACGCGCTGCTTCATGCCTTTGGAAAGCGCCTTGAGATGCTTCTCGCGGATGCCGATGACGTTGGTGAATTCCTCAATCGCCTCGACGGCCTGCGTCCGTTTTTTTCCGCGCAACCCGTAGGCCCGCGCGTAAAAATCCAGATACTCGTGAACCGTGATGTCGGCGTGCGCGGGCAAGGTGTCCGGCACATAACCGACGGCGCGACGCGCGAGTTCCGGCTCCTCGCAGACGGAAATGCCGTTGAGCAAAACGTCGCCGGAAGTCGGCTCTTCAATCGTGGAGATGATGCGCATCGTGGTGGTCTTGCCCGCGCCGTTCGGGCCGACGAAGCCGAAGACGTGGCCGGAATCGAACTCGAAGGAAATATTGTCCACGGCCACGGTCTGGCCGAACTCCTTCCGCAGATTTTTGACTTGGACTTTCATTTCGTTTCGCCTGCCTCCAGAATTCCAAACACCACCGCCGATGATTTGGTGCGCTTCGGGCTGGAGGCGGACCCGAGCGCATTTTCGATGAAAGGGTTTCCGTCCAGCACGGCGAGGTAGGTGTCCGGCAATAAATTCATGGCGGCCGTGTTGGCGAGCGAATCGAGCGAATCCGTCTTGGCCGCAAAGCTGAGGTCGCGCAACATCCCTTCCGCACCGGCGAACAGCGGCGACGGATGCAGCTCCACCGGAATCAGTCCGGCGTTTTGTCCGGGGGCGACGTTTTCCGCATGATAAAAATTCAATCCGGCCGCGACATGGGCCGCCGGTTTCGTGGGATACGCCACCCAGATGGATTTGATCGGGGCACCCAGCCCGTTGATGATTTTCCATTTTCCATTTTCGCTCACCACCTGAATGCGTTCGCGGCGGGTCTCGGATTTGCGCAGATGAAAATGCACCGGGACGCGGGACGACACCCAGCCCCGCGAAAAATGCTGCGCCTGCGTCCAGTCCACCTCGCGCGCCGTGCCGGCACCATAGCCGAAACTGACCAACGGCGTCGCCTCGGTGCCATATTCAAATTGCAGCCCGCGGCTCGGCGTCAGCGGACAATAAAAGGCGGTCACACCAACAGTCGTCGCATGATGGCTGGCCTGGTCAATCACCGTCAGCCCCGCGATGCGCGTGTCCGGCGTGATGCCTTCGCGCAGCAGGCTGTAGGCAAAAACAATCAGCGTCGTGACAACGGAAATCGCGGGAATGGTCCACAGCATCCACGTCCGGCGCTGGCGGCGGTTGAGGTAGATGATGTTGACCGGCCCGATGATGATGATGAACGCCAGCATGATGATGACGATGCCGCGCGTGGGGATTTTCAGGTTTTCAACGACCGGCAGCGCGGTGTTGGCGGCTCCGCTGTCATGCGGCAAGCCCTGCCAGTACATTGCCGAATTGCGGGCGACCTCGCGCAAGGTCTGGATGGATTTGGCCTCCAGCATGGCCGGATTTTCCGCACCGAACGCGAAGCAGCGTCCGAAGCCGACTTCGTATTCGACGCCGTCCGCCAGATTTTTTTTCTGCGCCGGATGCCACGCCGCCGGCAAATCCGTTTTGCCGGACAGCACCACGTTGCCGCCCGCCGACACATAATCGCCCAGCGCCGAGCGCACCGCCGCCGACAGCGAACCCAGGTCCGCCGCGTTGAGGACGATCACGTCGAACGGCGTGTAGGCCAGCCAGTTTTCGCTCCATTCCGCCACCGGCGATTCGGCGCGCAAAGTCTCGACCACGTCGGCATTTGCCCGGGCACCGTAGGACGCCGCCGACGCGCTGTTGTCGCTGCTGGCCCGGGCTGCGGACGCCCACTGGGCGGGGGCGGGGGCGGTGCCGGAAATCTCGACCGCATCAATGCCGATGCGCCAGGGGTGCTCTTTCCCAAAATTCAACCGCACCGTTTTCACCGGCTCGCTGGTGGTCGGAATGGCAAACTCCACGATGGTGGTCGAGCCGCTGGAACTCACCGACGCGCCGGCCGTCATGGCGATCTGCGCCAGGTTGGTGCCGGAAATTCCGATCAGCGTGATGTCGCCGGAAGTGGTCGGCGTCTGGGTGCTGTGGATGAAAATTTTATTCACCACTTGCGGCGTCGCGTAATCCAGCTCCAGCCAGTTCGTCCGATTGTTGCGCCGGGTGTCGGGCATCCAACTGGTGGTGGCGTAGCCGCCGGCAACGGCAGTTTTCGCGTCCGGCGGGCCGACCGCCATCGCTGCGGTGAACGCATCGTGCTGCGACTTGAACACGCGCTCCGAGTCGTCAAAGTTCAAGCTGCGGCTGATGAGCACCGTGGCCAGGTGGTCGCCGCCTCTGGAATACTGGTTGCAATGACTGTTCGCGTTGGGCGCGCGGACTTCGCCTTCGTGGCGGCCGTCCACTTCCACGCGCACGTTGCCGTCGCCGTTGGCCGGCAGCGGCGGCTGCAACAAGGACACGACCTCCCGGGCGCCGGGTTCCAATTTCACCGAGCGCGCCAGCCGCCCGATGCTGTTGCCGTTGTTCCACGATTGATGGGGGGCCGTCAGGGTGATGACGTGCGTCCGGCCCGCCGAGCGATTCGCCAGCGTCACGCGGATTTCGCTGTAACCATGAAACGTGTTGCCGGAATACATCGCCGAAGCAGACACGGAAACATCCCCGAAGTCGGCGGCGCGCGAAGAAATTAAAAATGCGAAATTAAAAATTAAAAATGCCAGCAATGCCCGTCCGGAGATGCTCCCGTTTTTGAATTTTGCATTTTGCATTTTTAATTCGCCTTACGCTCGCGCCAGTTCCACATCCTTCGGCAAATTCAAACCAGTCTCATCAAGCTGGCCGATCAGTTCGGCGACGAGCTTCGGCGGCGTCATGCGGTCAAAGCGCGCCTGATAATTCAAAATCAAACGATGGTTCAACACCGGCTGCGCCGCGACTTTCACGTCCTCGAATCCAACGCTCGGACGCCCGGCGACGAGCGCGTTTCCGCGCGCCGCTTCGGCAATCGCAATGGCTGCGCGAGGTGAAGCGCCGTAGCTGACGTATTTATTCACCGGCTCCGTTGCCTCGGCACCGCCGGGATGCGTGGCGGAAACCAGGCGCGCGATGTAACGCGCCACCGGACTGGGCAGGTAAATTTTCCCCATCGTCGCAAACAGCGTCTCCAACTCGGCGCGTTCCATCTGCCACGTCGGCGCGGGCAGTTCGCCGCGCCGACGACCGGAAATGATCTGTTCGAGAACTTCCGCGTCCACGTTGTCGAACATCACGCGGAAAAGAAAACGATCCAGTTGCGCCTCGGGCAGCGGATACGTACCTTCGAGTTCAATCGGGTTCTGGCTGGCGAGGACGAAGAACGGTTGCGGCAGCGCGCGCGTCGTGCCGAGGAGCGTCACGCAATTCTCCTGCATCGTTTCGAGCATGGCCGACTGCGTCTTCGGCGAGGCGCGGTTAATTTCGTCCGCGAGCAAAATATTCGTGAACACCGGACCGGGCTGGAAGATCAGTTCGCGTTTGCCCGAACTCGTCTCCTGCAAGATGTGCGTGCCCAGCACGTCGCCGGGCATCAAGTCGGGTGTGAACTGGATGCGCTTGAAATCCAGCTTGAGAATCTGGCCGATGGTTTTGACGAGCGCCGTCTTGCCGAGACCGGGCAACCCTTCGAGCAGAACATGGCCGCGTGACAAAACACCAATCAGGACAAGACGATGAAGCTCCTTGCGCCCGAGCAAAATCCGGTCGAGCTGCTCCAGGGTTTTGCGCGCCAGCTCGGCGGCAGGCTGCAATTCTTCCGGTTTTAAGATTTGGTCTGGCATAAATAGTTTAGGAGAACATTCAACATTCAACGCCCAATTCCGAATGACTGCCGCGCATCGGATCCTGACTTCGATGTTGGACGTTGAATGTTGAATGTTTTTTCACTTCTCTTCCCTTTTGAAAAACTTCCGCACCGCCTGCCGATGCTCCGGCAAAACCACCTGCGCATGGGCCGAGCCGCCGCTGGCAGTCGCAGCGTCCAATGCGCCGTGCCCGACGGCGAGATCGTTCTTCCCCAGTTCCGGCGCGGCTTTGCTCACACCGACCAGTTGCGCGTCGTCCAGATGCGACGATGGCGGCAGGGCGTGCTCTTGAAATTTTTGGTCCGCTTCCGAGGTGGCGTTGTCCCAGGACATTTCCGCGCCCGGCCCGCCACGGGCACCCGGCCGATAGCCTCGACACAGCGACAGACAAACGCCCAGCGCATTGCAACTGTTCGTGCAGGTGGACAAATAATCCGCGAGCGCGCCGGGATTTTTGCACTGCCCGGCGTTCTGGCATTTCGCGAGCGTGGCCGGGTCAATCAGTTTGAGCCGGGCCAGATTGCTCATCGTCAGGCTCAGGGAGTTTTTGTTCAGCGCCAACGCCTTCACTAATTTTTCCATCTGCTCCTTGTTTAATCCGCTCAAGCCCGCCAAAAGTTCCGGTGGAATTTTTCTATTCAAAATCCCCTGCTCCAGCTTGGCCGAGTTGATCAACGACGCGAGATCCTGCGCGGCCTGTGACGCCGTCGCTTCGGTCATGCCTGACGCGGCGGCGGCTTGCATCGCTTGAGCCAGGGCTTCCGCCTCGGTGAGGGACTCCGTCTTGGTGATGGCTTCCTCCGCCGCCTGTTTGGCCACGTCGGCATTGGATTGCTTGATGTGGTCGAGCGCCTCCCAGGTTTTGTTCGGGTCATAGCCAGAGGAATCCTTTTGCAGTTCGGCAAGTTGTTTTTGCAGGTCGTCGGTTTTTTTTTCGTCCACGATTTTTTCCTGCACGAGCGTCTGCACTTCCGCCTGCAACTGCTCGACAATTTGCCCGATCGCCAACGGACGATGGTTGGAAAGATTGGTCAGCCGCTCCGGCAACAGCAACGCCGTCGCTGCGAACATTGCCGAAACACCCAGCAGCAGCAGCGGCCGTCCACTGCGCCAGTGAAAGTCCGGGACTGCGGCCGCTGGCAATTGCCCGAGCCAGGCGGACATGTCCGCCGCTTCTTCCGACATCATCACGCCGCCGCAGGCATTGGCGCGGTCGTAGCTGGCGCGGATTTTTGCAAAAGCAGGTTGTTGCCGCCGGGCCTGCAGGGCGGCAAAAATCATCAGCGGCGCGAACCCCAGGCCGGCCAAGGTGAGCCAGCCGGTGTTTTGTACGCCCGCAATCCGCGCCGCCAAAACCAGCACGCCCCAGATAAAAAACCAGACCGTCATCACCCGCACCCCGGCGCGCAACAGCAGGAGGCGGTTCAACTGGCGGGCAAAAGCCCGGAGCGCTTCGGGATGGGTGCGTGTTCCTGCCATATCAATGGGTCGGGAGGGTTGACTTCATTTTTCCAAGTGGTGTGGTTGATGCATGTGTATGATCAAATAGACAGATCACCGCAACTTCGTCACGAACAAAACTGGAGGGTTGGGGGTGAATTATGTTTTCCACCGCTTCCCGCTGGTCGTTCTGGTGCATGGCCAGACGAACACCGCGCCCGGCCGAAGGTTGCGGCCCCTGGCAATGGACTGCCCCGGCCCTGGCTGCCTACAAATTTACAATCGCCGGATCGCCGTAGAGCGTGAACGAACCGGTGCGCGTGATCTTCACGTCCATCACCGCGCCGCGATGCCGCTCGGTGCCGTCGAACAGCACCAGCTTGTTGCAGCGCGTGCGGCCGGTGAAGCGCGCGGGATTTTTTTTACTCGGACCCTCGACGAGAATCTGCATCGCCTGGCCGATGAGCCGGTCGTACTTGCGCTTGCCGATTTCGTTGACAGTTTCCAGCAGCCGCGCGTGGCGGGCTTCGATGAGTTCCTCCGGCAATTGATCCGGCATGGCGGCGGCGGGCGTGTCTTTGCGCGGCGAATACTTGAAGAGAAAGGCGTTGTCGAACTCCACCTCGCGGCAGAGCGTGAGCGTGTCTTCAAAGTCCGCCTCGGTCTCGCCGGGAAAACCCACGATGATGTCGCTGGTGATGCCGATGCCCGGCCGGGATGCTCTGAGTTTGCGGATGATCTCGAGATAACGGACGCGCGTGTAGCCACGGTGCATAAGCTTGAGCATGCGGTCACTGCCGCTTTGCACGGGGATGTGCGCACTCTCCACCAGCTTGGGCAGCCGCGCATAAGCTTCGATGAGATCGTCGCCGTAACCTTTTGGATGCGGCGAGGTGAAGCGGATGCGTTCGACGCCTTCGATTTCATGAACGGCTTCGAGGAGCTGGACGAAGGCGGATGTGGCGGCAGGCATCCTGCCTGCCGTGGAGGGCGGCATCTTGCCGCCCGGACTGGCGCTCGAAATGGTGGGGACGCTCGAACTATCAACGTCTGCTGCGCACGTAACGTTGTTTCCGCCGGGCTGGAAGCCCGGCTCTACGGCAGGCAGGATGCCTGCCGCTACATTGCCCCGCCGTCCGTAGCTCGTGACGATCTGCCCGAGCAAGGTGATTTCCTTCACACCGGTGGCGACGAGTTCGCGGCACTCGGCAAGGATGTCGGCGATGGTGCGGCTACGTTCTTCGCCACGCGTGGATGGTACGATGCAGAAGGTGCAATGCTGGTTGCAGCCTTGCATGATGCTGACAAACGCGGTGACGGATTTCTTGGCGTTGCCGTTCAGCAAGTGCTCGCGGATGGTGCCTTCGCTCCCCTGCTCTTCCGCGATGTCCACGATTTTTTTCTGGCGACCGGAAATGATGTCGTCGAGGTAATCCGCCGTGCGATGAAATTTCTGCGTGCCGATGACCAGGTCCACGTCCGGCAGGCGATCTATGAGTTCCTTGCCGCGGCTCTGCGCCATGCAGCCCATGAAACCGAGGATGACGTTGGGCCGGTTCTTGCGGATGTCGCCGGCGATGTTCTCCATCTTGTTGATGGCCTTCTGCTCGGCGTTGTCGCGCACGCTGCAGGTGTTGAGCAGCACCACATCCGCAACGTGTTCGGACGCGGCGAGGACGTAGCCTTTCGCAACGAGCTGCGCGGCGACGGCTTCGCTGTCGCGCTCGTTCATCTGGCAACCATAGGTTTTGATATAGACGCTGGGCATGAGTCTGAGTGACACCGAGCATAACGCCAAACGCGGGGATGAAAAGGCGGAAGATGGGCCAAGCGCAGGCACATCGCTTCGAGGGTTTCGGGCGGGTGCATCTTGACACTGTTCTTACAATGAGTGGGAAAGGGTTCCTCACCGGCAGAAAGTGATGCAACAAACCAGTGATCAAAAAAGAAACGAAGCCGTTGGCCACTTTGGCCGACGTGGAACGGGAAGTGGTGGCGCAATACCGGGAGCTGGGCCGCCGCCAACTGGAAGTCCGGCTGCAACAACTCGCCGATCAGACCGGCGAGGTTTTTCCCCCTGCGCCAACGCAAACGCCGCACCCTGACCCTGCGCACCGAACTGGGGCCGGTCCAACTGGCGGTTGATTACGGTCAGGAGCCCACGACGCCCAAATGGTTTTGTCCCCAGCAGCGCGCGGGCCAACGGGCCGAACACCAGGCCGAAGGGCGCCGCGCGGCGAGCGGCACCTTGGCCGCCCCGGCCAAACCGGCGGCGCCCCCGGACGCGCTGGTGATCATGATCATTATGCCGCGCGGGCGGCGGCAGGTTGTCCCGTCGGCAGCGGCGCGATGGAGTCGTTGTGCGGCCAGCTCCAGGGCCGCTTCAAACGCGGGGGCCAGTTCTGGACCGCACCCGGTCGCCGCCGCCTCATGGCCCTCGAAGTCGCCCGCCGCAACCAAGACTGGCACGAAGTCTGGCAGTCAAATTAAGAACAGTGTCAAGATGCACCCGCTTGCAAACTGGGGCGAAGAATCAGGTTGTCTGGGTACGGCTGGGTAATTGCCGGACACCGGCGTTGCTGGCGGCGTTTGAAACCGCCCTGGCAAAATTAATTCAAACCTTGCAGCAAGGCGACCGCGTGGTGGAGTTGCGATAAGCTCACCCAGTCCGGAAAGCCTCCGCGCCGTTCCCACAGCTAAATTTCATTTTCCTTCCCGCCTTTCGTGGTTAAAGTTTTCCCGGCATGACGCAATATCTCGATCTGCTCCGCCTCGTGCTGGAGCAAGGCAAGTTCAAGTCCGACCGCACCGGCACCGGCACCTACTCCCTATTCGGCGCGCAGGCGCGGTTTCCGTTGCAGAACACTTTCCCGCTGCTCACCACCAAGAAAGTTCACACCAAGTCCATCCTCCACGAACTGCTCTGGTTTCTGCGCGGCGACACCAACATCAAATATCTCAACGACCACGGCGTCACGATCTGGAACGAATGGGCGGACGCGGACGGCAATCTCGGCCGCGTCTATGGCGCGCAATGGTGCGACTGGCGCACGGCGGACGGCCGTTCGATCAACCAGATTGACCAGGTCATCCAGCAGATCAAAACCAAGCCCGACAGTCGGCGGCACATCGTCAGCGCGTGGAACGTGGGCGAGATTGAGACCATGGCTCTGCCGCCGTGCCACACGCTGTTTCAATTCTTCGTGCTGGATGGTGAACTGAGCTGTCAGCTTTACCAGCGCAGCGCGGATTTGTTTCTCGGCGTGCCGTTCAACATCGCCAGCTACGCCATGCTAACCATGATGGTCGCGCAAGTCTGCGGTTTGAAACCCGGTGTTTTCGTCCACACCTTCGGCGACCTACATCTCTACGCCAACCACCTTGAACAGGCCAAACTGCAACTCTCCCGCGAGCCGCGTCCCCTGCCCCAGTTGAAATTAAATCCGGTGGTGTCGAACATCCACGACTTCAAGTTCGAGGATTTTGAACTCGTCGGCTACGACCCGCATCCCGGCATCAAGGCGCCGATTGCGGTTTGACTAAAATATAAGTCACCGAGCTATCATGAAGAAATTCCACTTCACAAAGAGTCGGCTTTTGATTGCAGTCCTGGCGATATTCCTGATGGCGGTTGTTGCCATCCTCTGGGCTGACCATGCGTGCCATGCGGCGGCGGCGGGACGAATTTTTCAATCGGTCGCCGATGTTCCGGCAAACAGCGTAGCCCTCGTTCTTGGCACATCAAAGACGACCCCGCGCGGCACGGCCAATCTGCATTTCAACCAGCGCATGGATGCAGCGGTCGCCCTGTACCGTTCAGGAAAAGTGCAGCGCCTGCTCGTCAGCGGCGACAATCATGTCAAAGGCTACGACGAACCATCTGACATGCGCGATGCGTTGATTGCCGCTGGCGTACCGACGA
>JAYWBR010000144.1:0-17983 GCA_043781315.1 Verrucomicrobiota bacterium
ATCCTTGATTCCCTCAGTTCCGCTCGGCTCGCTACGCTCGCCTTCGCTTCACTGAGGGAATCAAGGATGGAATTTACAGAAGCAACGCTACACGACCTATTGAAGGAAATGGTAGATAATCTCATTTCATACAGGTTGGAACAAATAATTGAAAAGTTCGATGATAAAAGAACGCCGTTCGAGAATCTCGGACCCAGTGAAAAAACCGGTGCGTGTTTTCGTGGCTGCAAGGATATTGATCTTGGACTTGATATTTGGGTTGCGCCGGATTCGTATTTAATTACGTTTCGGGACAGGGATGATCCATCCGGCGCGAACAGCAACGCTAAGATATTACTTGAAAAAATGGGTAAGGTGGGTAAGGACTATGAACCTTCGCCTGCTCCTGAAGAGGGTGTGTTTCGTAAGAAGTTTAAGTTCCCATCAGGCCAGAATGAGGACCTATTACAGCACATGACGGCTTTCAAAGAGGAACTCGCGCGGCAATTAGAACTATTCCAACCCATAAGGTAATCGGGTAGCCAATCAATATTCACTCACGAACTACTACTGCAAGTATTGCGGAACTAAAGCCGCCAGCATCGCCAGCCTGACTGGCAACTCATGTTCCCGCCACCCGGCGGGCGCGAACAAAGGCAAGCACGCCTTGTATGAGGGAGCCGAGAAGTCCAAATACGAGTGCAAACATTGCGGCACCAGCGCCTCCAACCTTTCGAGCTTAACCGGCAACTCCTGCCCGCGCCACCCGGCGGGCGCGAACAAAGGTAAACACGCCTTGGATGAGGGTGACGAGAAGCCCGAATCGGCGCACAGCGCCGCCACTACATGCAATTGAGACACCACCGCTTGCCGGAAACAGTTTGCAAATTTCCACGCCAATTTTTTCCAGCCGACGATCACAGCAGCAACCGCAGGGAAGCGAGCACGGTCAGCGTCAGCACCATCGCTTCAAACCAAGCTTGGTGGAGGCGCTTCAAAATCACAGGCCCGAGCAGCGCGCCGGGAATCATCGGAATCAGCAGCGTTGCATCCATCAGCAGTGAGCCGGAGGTGATCAGGCCGAGTTGCAAACTGAAGGGAACCTTGAAGCTGTTGACGAGCATGAAAAACCACGCGCCCGTGCCGATGAACACCAGCTTGGGCAGGCCGATGGCGAGGAGATAAATGGACATCACCGGCCCGGCGGCGTTGGCCACCATCGTGGTGAAACCGGCGAGCATACCCGTCAACGCCGCGAACCACCACGCGTGCGGCAACTTCGCGTCGAGCTGGTCGGCCGGTTGTTTGCGCCAGAGATGGAGCGCCACCATCGCCAGCAAAATTCCCCCGATCAGACGTTGCATCTGCGCGCCGTTGATTTTTCCCAGCGCGAAATAGCCCGCCACCACGCCGAGGATCACCCACGGAAATAACTTAAACAGGTGCGGCCAACTCGTGTGTTTGCGGTAGAACGCGAGTCCGAAAAGATCCGCGCACAAGAGCAGCGGCAGCAAGGCGCCGGTGGACGCCCGCGCCGGCAAGGCGATGGCAAACAACGCCACGGAGAGCACGCCCAAGCCCGCGATGCCGGTCTTCGACAGGCCGGTGAAGAAGGCCCCGAGAGAAAGCAACGTCCACTGCCATGCGGTCAATTCCATGCGGCGGATGATGCGGGGTTTGTGCGCGTCCTGCCAAGGTTGGAAAAATTTGTCCCCCGCCTCACGACTATTTTGCGGGGATGGTCGCGGGACTCAGAATCGAATTGTCCCCGAGCCAGTCGGCCAGGCGCTGCGGCCAGTCATGGATGGAGGCGAGCTTGGAGCGCGTGCCGAGGTTGAAGCCGTGCCCGCCTTTGGAATACAGGTGAACTTCCACGGGGCGTTTCGCCTTCCGATATTTCTCAAGCTGCGCCAGCACCGGGCCGACGTGGCTGGCGTCGTCGTTGGCCACGAGAAAAAATGCCGGCGGCGCGTCGGCGGGAATGTCTCCGGCGGGCACTCCGAGCGGCCCGGGATAAATCGAGATTTGAAAATCCGTCCGGCAATTCGCGCGGTCAATCGCATCCGCCGCGTTTGGGTCGCCGTCCGTCGGACTGTAAACCAGCAGCGCGGCCACTTCACCGCCGGCGGAGAAACCGCACACGCCGATGCGGTTCGTGTCCAGATTCCATTCTGCCGCGTGGCTGCGGATCTGGCGCATCGCGCGCTGGGCGTCCTGGCGCGGATGGATTTGCAGCGAGTACGGCGAATTGGTTTCGCGCGCGAGCCGATGCTTCAAGACGAACGCCGTGATGCCGAGGTTGTTGAAAAATTTCGCCGGCTCGACGCCCTCGGAGGTGAAGACCAGTTCGCGATGCCCGCCGCCGGGAACGATCAAGACCGCTGCCCCATTGGCTTTTCCCGGAGGTGCGGGAAAAACCGTGAGTGATGGATTGTGGATGTTGCGCACCCAATAATCACTGGCCAGCTCCGGTTCATCGCGGCGGTTTTCAAAACCGGGAGCGCCTTTTTCCCACAGGGGGATGACTTGCGGTTCGGCGGGAGCGAGCGAAGTCAGCGCGCAGAACAGGAGCGCACACGCGAGATGGGCGAGGAGTTTCATGGGGTTGGTTTTGTGATCAGAGGTTGGCCAGCCGTCCGGTGGAGTCGCCGAACCGTTCCAGCGAATTGACGCCCATGCGGTCCGCCAGGCTGAGAAATAAATTCGTGGCCGGCTTCGAGCCGTGCTTGATGAAGCGGCCCGGTGACAACGTGCCGCCGCCGCCGCCGGCCAGGACGATGGGCAGATTGGTGTGTGAGTGGCGGTTGCCGTCGGAGTTGCCGCTGCCGTAGAGGATCATCGAGTTGTGCAGCATGGAATTGCCGTCCACGTCTTTTGTGTCGCGAAGTTTTTCGAGGAACTTCGCCACCTGCTGCACATACCACACGTCAATGTCGGAAATTTTCTGGATCTTCTCGGCGTTGTCGAAATGGTGCGAGAGGTCATGGTGCCCCTCGGGAATCCCGATCTCGGCGAACGAGCGGTTGCTGCCGTCATGCGCCAGCAGCATCGTCGCCACGCGGGTGGAGTCGGTCTGGAACGCCAGCAGGAGCGTGTCGAACATGATCTGGATGTGTTCGGCGTAAGTCTGCGGAATCCCCGGCGGCGTGGCCTGCGCGGGGTCTTTCGGGTCGCCGAATTTTTCCGCGCGTTGAATCCGTGATTCCAGTTCGCGCACGCCGGTGAGGTATTGATCCAGCTTGGCTTGGTCATGCGGATTCAACTGGCGCTGCAGGGCGCGTGCGTCCGTGACAATGAAATCCAGAATCGAACGCTGCTCGGCGCGGCGGCGTTTTAGATTTTCCGTGCGCTCACCCGCCGCGCCGGCACCGAACAAACGTTCGAACACCTGGCGCGGATTGGCTTCGGGCGTCATCGGCGTGGTCGGCGAACTCCACGAGACGTTGTACTGGTAGGCGCAGGAATAGCCGGAGTCGCACGCGCCGGTGTTGCGGCCGGCGTCGCAGGTCAGTTCCAGCGACGGCAGCCGGGTGAGCGGCCCGACCGCGCGCGCCATGACCTGGTCAATCGAAATGCCCGCCCGCACGTCCGAGGCGCTTTTTTTCATGCGCACACCGGTGAGGAAGGTGCCGTTGGCGCGGGCGTGATCGCCGCCGCCGTCGCTGCCCGCCGTGGCGTTCAAGTGTTCCAGGCCGCCGATCACCTGGACGTATTCGCGAACCGAGGCGAGCGGCTGCAACGTGCGGCTGAGGCCGAAGTCGGCACCCTCGTGGGCGGGCCACCAGGTGGGCTGGATCGCGCCGTTGGGAAAATACAGGAAGGCCGTGCGCAACGGTGCGCCCGTGGCGGTGGTCGCAAGTTTTGTTGCGGACGCTGCGGTGCCCGCAAATAATTTCACCGGCGTCAGGGATTCAAAGGCCGGCAGCGCCAGGCACGCGCCGAGGCCACGCAAGAAATGCCGCCGCGTCAAGCCCGCGCGTTCCGCTGCCGCTGATGAATTTGATTTCATGGTTTGGTTCCGGCATCCGCCCGTCGCTGCCCGGTTGCGGCTGGTTTTCTTATTTTGTTATCCGGCGCGTCCGCCCGCGTTTTTTGGAACGGCGCGGATTCCACCACGCCCGCGATCAGCGCGGGGAGCCGCCCGTCCGCCGCTTCGATCCGGGCGACGATCTGGTCGGTGGTCTCCGTGTCGTAATAGTCCAGACCCCGGCCGACCGCATAAATTAGCAGCTTTTCCGTCACCGTGCGGTAAAAATCCTTGTAGTGATTTTTGACGAGGGTCTGTTTCAATTCGCGGATGTTGGTGAAACTTTCGCCGGTGATCAATTTCCCGGTGGGATCAATCGGCGCGTTGAATTCCTGGTCGCGCCACAGGCCCATCGCGTTGAAATTTTCCAGCGCCAGTCCGAGCGGATCCATGCGGTTGTGGCACGAACTGCACAGGACATTTTCGCGATGGGCGGCAAGGGTTTCGCGGAGGGTCGGCGCATGGTTGGTCGCGCCTTTCGCCGCGTCTTCGAGCGGCGGGATGTCCGGCGGCGGCGGCGGCGGCGGCGTGCCGAGAATGTTGTCGAGAATGAACAAACCGCGTTTGACGGGCGAGGTGCGGGTGGGATTGGAGGTGACGCCGAGCACCGTGCCTTGCGTCAGGATGCCGCCGCGCGGACTGTCGGCGGGGAGTTTCACGATTCGCATTTCGTCGCCGAAGACGTTCGTGAGGCCGTAATGTTTCGCCAGCCGTTCGTTGAGAAAGGCGTAGTCGCAGTCGAGCAGTTCGAGCAGGCTGCGGTCTTCGCGCAGCAGGTAGTCGAAGGATTTTTCCGTTTCCAGCCGCATGGCGTTGCGGAGATCGCCGGTCATGTCGGCGCGCAAGGGTTGGCGACCGGTGCGGCGGAAGGTCAGCCGGATCGCTTTCAATTCTTCGCGTTCGGCGGCGGTGAACTGGTCGTCGGACTTGGCGTTGAGGATGGCGAAGCGTTTCCGGTTGTTGTCGCGCTCGGGGTCGAACGGTTCCTCGCGGGCCAGGATAAAGCGCGCTTCGAGGGGGACGTTTTCAATGTCCCGCGCCCGGAGCCACTGGCCGACGAAATTATGCACCAAGGCCTGTGACCGGTCGTCTTTCAACATGCGCGCCACCTGGGCGGTTAGATTTTTCCGCAGCGTGCCCGTCTCCGCCAGCCGCAGTAATTCTTCATCCGGCATGGACGACCACAGAAAATACGAGAGCCGCGAGGCCAGGGAGAATTCGTCCACGAACGGATAGGAGCCAGTGGTGGCAGGCGTCCTGTCTGCCGCAGAGCCCGGCGTCTCGCCCGGCGGAAAGAACAGCGGGGAGGTGGAGCGCGTGGAATTTTCGGAAACCTTCCCTGATTTGTGCGCCGGGCCGGGCGGCAGGATGCCGCCCTCTACGGCAGGCGGGACGCCTGCCGCCACTTCCGCGTGCTCCTCGCGGAATAGAAATCTTGGGGACGCCAGCACCGCGACCATCGCCTGCGCCACGCCCGCTTCAAAGGTTTTTCCCGGCGTTTTGTAAACGCTCTCCGCCAGGCCCACAAGGCGGTCGAGCGTCGGCGCATCGGGCGGGCGGCGGTACGCGCGGCGGGCAAAGCCTCCGAGCAATTCGCGCGCATAGTCGCGTCGGCCTTTGGCATCGGTTGGAATTTTTTTGGGGAAGAATTTTTCGTGGTCTTTCGGCTCGACCCAATGCTCCGGGGCCATCGGCCCGCTCACCTTCACCGAAGTGATCTGCAGGGAAAGGGTGCGCGTTTGTTTCTCGTCCGGCGTGAGCGGTTGCAACTCGAAGGACAGATCGTGATCGCCCGCCGTCCAGTCCACCGCGTAGTTGTAGTGATACGGTTTGCCGCCTTCCCAACTGTATTCCTCGCGCAACAGTTCCCGGCCATCCACGCGAAAAATCAGGCGGCACTTGTTGTAGTCGAACACGTCGTCCACGTAGCGCTCATTGATCATCAGCGCCACGCCGAGCTGATATTTCCCCGTGAAATCCGCCGTGAAGGTGTTCGAGACCACGGCGGGCGAATAATACGACAACGGCAAACCGCCGCGACGTTTCCGGCGGCCGGCGGAGTCGCCGTCCACACCGCCGTGAAATTGCTGGCCGGCGACATTCTGCTCGCGCACCACCTTCGGCACTTTTGGCACGGCCTGGCTGATGATCTGGTTCGCCGCCGAAACATATTTTTCGAGCAGCATCGGCGGCAGGGTCAACACGTCGGCGATGTTGTCGAAGCCGTGGCCGGTGTCGTCCGGCGGGAACACCGACGCCGTGTCGAAGTCCACGCCGAGCAGGTCGCGGATGGTGTTGTGATACTCCACGCGGTTGAGGCGGCGGATGGTGACGCGGCCGGGATCGGGATTCTGCGGGTCGGCGGCGAAGACCGCGCGTTTGATCCATTGGGTGAGGCGTTCCTTTTCCTCCGGCGTGGGCTGGGATTTTTTTTGCGGCGGCATCAGGCCGGCGCGGAGATTTTTCAGCGCGTGCAGCCACAGCTCGCGGTTGGCAAGGACTTCCTGGTCGGTCTTAAATTCATCGAAGGCCACATTGCCCTTGTTCGCGCCGTCGGCATGGCAGTCGAAACAATATTTTTCCAAAAGGGGGCGCACGTTCTGGTGGAACTCCAGAGTGCGGGGCACTTCCGCGCTGGCCAGGGAGGCGGAGAGGGCGACGGCAGCCAGCCAGCCCCGGGGGTGCCAGACTTCGTGCAGGTTGATCAGCAGTTTCATAACGCCATTGCCATTTCGGGGGCAACCATTCCCGCGCCGCGCAATGTTCGCGGGACGAGGTGCAAGTCGCGGGCAATGACGAGTGATTTTGCCCCGGCACCGAGACCGGCGCAACCGCCAAAAAAAACTTTATGTCGGGGCCGGCCGTTCAAGTGGGACTGGCAAAGGAGCGGGGGAGTTTTAAACCCCGGTTCAAATGTCGGCTAAATTGTTCCCCGCGTTCACCGCCGTGAATTAAAAACCTAGACTATCAAAAGGCCGTGGGTTTCACTGCTGCCGTCATGCCGAAAGCCAGCCGAAAAAAAACCGCCCCGCCGTCACCGGTGTTGCACGCGGCTGCGCAGCAGGCGGAGATTTTCCGCCGGTCGCGCAAGGACCGGGCGACGGAGATCGCGCAGGATTATGTGGAGGCCATCGCGGATTTGTCGGTGCGGCAGGGCGAGGCGCGCGTGGTGGATCTGGCGCGGCGGCTGGGGGTGACGCATGTGACGGTGAACCGCACGCTGGCGCGGCTGAAGGCGGCGGGCTTTGTGAACACCAAGCCGTACCGGGCGATTTTCCTGACGGACGCGGGCCGCACGCTGGCCGAGGAATGCAAACGCCGGCACGAAACGGTGGTGGCTTTTTTGCGGTCGCTGGGAATTTCGGAGCGTGTGGCGGAGATGGATGCCGAGGGCATCGAGCATCATGTCAGTCCGGAAACCCTGGCGGCGTTTGAACAGCGTTTGAAAAAAAGCGGATGAAAATTTTAGACTTTCAACCAATCGGCGCGGAGCTGGCGATCAAGTGGGACGACGGCACCGAGAGTTTCATCCCGTTGGAAACGCTGCGGCGCTGCTGCCCGTGCGCGGGGTGCAAGGGCGAGGTGGACATCATGGGCAATCTTTACAAGAACCCGGAAAAGCCCCTGACCCCGGCGGCGTTCAAGCTGGTGCGGGTGACGCGCGTGGGCGGCTATGCGCTCCAGCCGGCGTGGGGGGACGGCCATTCGACGGGGCTTTTTTCGTTTGAGTATTTGAAGCGCGTGGGTGAATTGCCGGCCGCGTGAAAATAAAAAGGCCGCCCGGGGGATGGTCCGGGCGGCCTGTGGAGGAACCTGACTGGACTAAGGCAGCGCCAACGTGGCGTTGAAATTCAAGGCTGAACCAGTTTCATCCAGCCCCTTGGTTTTGGCCGTGATGGATTTTTTAGAAACAGACAACGGTCCCGTGGAGGCCCTGGGAATGTAGTTGGTGGATCCCCACTGATGTTCGTATTGGGCAAAGGCGATTTTCTTTTTGGAAGAAACCATGACCCAGCCGTTCACGTCGTACCCTGGCCCGCTGGGGAACGATCCTGAGCCGTCCGCAAAAAACAGGTAGGGCAAACTGGATGGAGTCACGGCGAAAAACTCTATGTAGTCCACATTTTTCTCAACTTTTGTGCCGGTCCAATTCCCGCTGAGGTTGGTTAGTTTATTGGTGTTCAGGGGCACGCCCGTGTAGGTGAGTTTGTTACCACCCAAGGAAGAGGAGGCCAGCAGGGTTATCCGCTTATTAGGTGTCACCGTTCCCACAAAGCTGATCTGGTTGGTTTCCACTCCCGACATGGTGTAGCCCAAGCTGTTGCTGGCAGTGAAGAGATTAGTGTAATGGTTTACGTATCCATTCGGGCCGGTCACGCTCCACGTAATGTTGTTGGTAAAGGCGGGAGCCGCGAAGGTAAACGTGAAGTTAGTAGTCACCGGGCTTATGTTAGTTAGTGTGTTAAAGAAAGTAAGATTTGTGGTGTAACTATTTGTAGATCCATCGTTCACGTTGATTGCAGTCCAATTGTAGGTTCTGGTGGAGGACGGACCGTTGAACGTACGCACAAGATCGATGTTAGTGGGATATCCTTGTGCCCCGTTGGTGCTATCCACGAAGAATGAAACGGTAATGGTTTTAGTGGTCAAACCTGTTTCGTAATCATAAACGGTGTTCGTGTAATCCGGGGTTGTCACCGTAATCGTATTCCAGTTGATGGTGACTTGGGGGGCGATCTTGATGATCTGAATGAACGAGCCGATGACGCGGCCTTTGATGTCATATCCCCACGGACCTTCCACCGCCCAGTAGCCAAAAAAGTTATTCGTTGGCTCAGTGCTGGTGCTGGAAGTGGAATCCCCGCGTCCCGAGGTTCCAGAACCTCGGGGATTATTTGCCGCCGGTGGTGGTGGTGATCCGGCTACGACCAAGTCGCCAGAGAAGGTGTAATCATTTGAGAAAGTCAGGAATGCTATTCCCGGCTGTCCGCCGCCGCTTGAAAGGCAATCCCAGGTGAATGCCCCGTTGGTTCCGGCGGGCGAAGGAGGCAGCGGCAACGCGGCCTGGCTGAGCGATGTTCCCACACCGATCAACAGAGCCGCCCAGAGGTTGGCGCGGGCGGAGATGAAGTGATTTTTCATGTGATATAAATTTGGTCTTATTTTCACGTTGGCGCTGGGCGTCAGTTATTTCTTCGCAGCCGGGGCGCTCCAATCGAAGGGCTTCTTGTCGTTCCAAAACGGCGCGTCGGCCACGGCCACGGGGGTCTGGAGAAAATTGTCGTGGTCGGGCTGGAAGTCCGAGTCCTGCACGATGGTGGGTGTGATGAAGATGATCAGGTTGTTCTTGATCCGTTCGCTGGTGTTTTTGCGGAAGGCGCGGCCGAGGCCGGGAATATCACCCAGGAACGGCACCTTGGTTTCACTCTTGGTGAGATTGTCGCTGACTAGACCGCCCAGCACCAGGGTGTGGCCGCTCGGGATCAGGACCGTGGTATCAATGGTGCGCGAATTGAACGTCGGCACCAGCAGTGACGAACCGCCCACGTTGAACGGCGTGTCGCCCGTGTGATTGGAGACTTCCGGCAGCACTTTCAGGAGGACGGAATTGTTGGCGGAAATGTGCGGGGTCACTTTTAGTTTCACGCCCACGTTGGTGTAGCTGATGGATGATCCACCCGTGGTGTTCGCCGTGCCAGCCGTGACATTGACCACAGGGAACTGGTCAATCACCTCCAAGGTGGCCATCTCATTGTCCACTGTGAGGGCGTGAGGCGTGGCGAGAGTGTTGGCGTGATTTTCCGTGTTCAAAAACGAGAGCGTGGCGCTCAAGCCATCCGCATCCAGAAAGGCGGTTGCGGGATTAAATCCTTTGACGGTGTCAAACAGCATCTTGGGAATGCTGCCTGAAGCCAGCGTGGCGTTCGCCGAGCCGGCGGGCACCGAGCCGGCGGGCGAGTTCAAATTATTGCCAAACGCCAGTTTCTGGGCCTGCAAGGTGCCGGTCCAATCCACACCCTTCACTGACTTGGGATTCATGGCGGTTTCCATGATGCGCGCTTCGATGAGCACCTGTTTGGTGGGGGAGTCCAGCCGTTCGATCAGGGTGTTGGCCTCGCCCAATTCTTTTTCCGTGCCCACCAGGACGAGCTGGCTGGAGCGGACGTCGGCGATGACGCGGCTGCGTTTGTCGATCAGCGTAGATTGCACGGCCATGACGATGTTGCTGGGGCTGGCGTAATTCAATTTGACGATCTTGGTCAACAGGGCCGGCGGCGCGGCGGGATCCTGCGTGGTGACGCGGGCGATCTTGGTCTTCGGATCTTCCACGAGTTGCAGGTTGTAATTGCCGAGCAGCGCGTTCAACGCCTGGGCGGCGGTGATGTTTTCCCAGCGGACGGAAACCGTCGGCTGCGGCGCGGGCTTGCCGTCGGGGCCGGGCTGGCCGAAGGAAATTTTCGGGTCGAGCATGTAATTCAGGTTGGCCTGGCGCGCGAGATTTTTGATGGCGTCGGTCAGCAGCGCGTCATCCATCGAAATCAGCGGGATGACGGCGGCACCTGCCGTCGTCTTGGCGGCCGTGTCCGCCGGAGCCGCCGGTGCGGCGCTTGTGGCGGGCGGCGTCGGAGCGGGGTCGGCTTGCGCCACCAAGATCGCAGTGACGGCGGTGGTGTCGGTTGTCGCGGCCGTGGCCGCAGTGGAGTTGTCTTGAGCTGAAACAGCCAAACAGCCTGCCACCAGCCCGCTCAACACGAGAACGATTGTCTTTGCTTTCATTTTATAATTGTGGTCGAACATTTCCGATGGCCGTTTTGCCATCTACCCGCAATTTAGCAGGCGCGGTGCCAAGGTTCGTAAATGAGACAAACGGCCTGTTCTCGTGGGAAAACCCGCGCAATCCTGTCTTGCTTGTCCCGTGACAGGACAGGGCAATGTGAAGAATGAGCAAAGTCTGCCGGGTGAAATATTCCACGAGGTTGCCGGACTGAAGCGGCGGAGCCACCCCTTTTATGGCAGCATCAAGACGCCGCGAACAAATCACGCGGCGGCGCAAAAAAATCAGGCAGCCACGATGGCTGCCTGATTTTCAACAACAAACCAATGACAACAATTTTAACGACCTTGAAAAGTCAGTTCGCGCCGCTCGCCGGCGATCTCGACCACGGCGCGATCATCCTTGATCGCCACCAGCAGCACATGGATACGTCCGGCCGAGGTGTTGACCGGCGCCTCTTCGCCTTCGGCAAAGGTGTGGCCGTTGATCATCGCCAGTTGGTGATCCTTGCTGCCGGAGATGCCATTGAAAACAATGGCCGTATTGATGGGAGCGCCCACTGCTTTGGGCGTGGTCTTGATGGCGAACAGCCGGTCCGAGGTGGGAAAAAAGGGGTCATGTCCGTCCACCGGTTTAGACGGAATGCCAAAGGCGGATTTGGGAACCGGCTGGCTGGCAGCGTTAATTGTCTTTTGCGCCTCCGTGGTGGCGGGTGCCGGGGCTTTGTCCGCCGGCGCGGCTACGGTGGCGAACAGGAGGGTGCCTGAGCAAGCGAGGGTGGATAAAAGTGTTTTCATAATTTGCTGACGGTCACGGATGACGAGCTTTTGATGAGGGAGACGATGTCCATCTTGAAGGCCAGTTGTTCCCGGTCGTTGCCGGTCGTGGCGGACGCCGGGGAGAGTTCGAGATTCAAGACCCGCGAGGAGGGGAACTCATTTTCAAAGTCGGCGATGAATTTGCCGAGGTCGTGATAGTGGGCGGAGCCGACGAGCGTCATGACGGTTTGCTTGTAGGGAAACTTGGGCAGCAGGTTCACGTCGGCCGGATTGCCCGGGGAATTGAACTGCGGAATTTCCACGGCCCGGCCGAGTTTGAATTTACGGATCGTGTTGACCATGGAGGCATACAGATCCCCCGCCGGCATGTCCTCCTCGGCCAGTGCCAGTTGGTTGCTGACGGTGAGTAGTTCGGTTTCAATCTGGCGGCTGTGGTTCACGGTGTCGCGGATTTCGGCCACCTTTTTTTCCATGGTGGTTTTCTTGACCGCGTATTCTCTCAACCCGCCTTGCTGATAGCGGATGAGGGTGAAGTAGATGCCGCCGAGCGCGAGCACGAAGGCGGTCGAGGCCAGGATGAGGTGGTTGCGTTTTTCTTTGGACAGTTTGTTCATCGCTTTTTCTCCGGCAGGCTGGCTTCCAGCGCAAATAGTATAAACGGTTTGCCCTCGGTATCCGTCTGCGGGGCGCTCAGACTTTTGAGGCGGATGCCGTGTTGATCGCCGAGGGTGGTCTTGAAATACGGGGCCGTGGCGAGGGCGTCGCGGAACCGGTTCACGGCGTCACCCGCGCCCGGGCTGTTGTCCCGGGCATTGAGCGCGAAGGAAATTTTTTCCGTGCTGCTGGCGGGTTTGGCGGCCGTGGTGGGCGCGGCCTCTTCGCCGTCTTCCTTCTTGGCCGCCTTGACCTCCTCCGTCACCGTGTAGTTGAGGTCGAGCTTCAGGCGGACGAGTTGCACGCTCTCGACGGAAATCTGCTGGAAGGCGTCGAGAAAATTGCCGACGAGAAAGCGGTTGGTGGACAGCCGGTGCAAGGCCGCCAGCTTTTGATAATCCTCGGCGAGCTTGCGCTTGTTCTCCAGCACCTGCCGGTAATCGTTCGTGCGGGAATTCAGCTCGCCTTCCATCCGGCTGGAATCGCTTTTAACGACGATGCTTTTGACCATGAGCGAACTGCTCCAGGCCAGCATCCCCGCCACGAGCACGACGCCGGCGAGGATGACCCGCTTGACGGGATCGCGGCGGCGCTGGTCTTCGATCGCCTGGGTTTCGGCCAATAGATTGATGCGTATGGGCATGATTTAGAGAGCGGTTAGCGCGGCCCCCACGGCGGTGGTCAGTTGTGGCGCGACGTGTTCAATTTCCGCCTCCTGCTTGGGCGACAGGGCCAGATGCAGTTTGGCGGCGGGATTCCAGAGTTTGCATTCCACCGCCAGTTCGCGCTGGAGAATCTGGAGGACAAACTCGGAGCGGGCGGAACCGCCGGAGACAAAAACCTGGCCGACCGGGCGGTCGTGCTGATGTTCAAAGAAATCAATCGAGGCGCGCAGTTCCCGGCCGAGCGGCACCAGCAGGGATTCCAACGCGGACTCGACCTCATGGGCCATGCCCACCTTGATGCATTCGGCTTCGGCGTAGCAGATGTTCATGACTTCGGAAAGTCCGGTGGTGAGGCGGTCGCCGCCGATGGAGACGACGCGGTTGATGGCCAGCTCGCCCTCGCGCAAAATGGAAATGGAGGAGGACTTGAAGCCGATGTCCACGAGCGCAATGGTTTCCTTGGCGAACACCTCGGGTTGGGCCAGCTCGAAGGCATTCACCGGCGCGATGGCGCCGGGCACGATGTAGTCCGCGATGAGGCCGGCCGCCCGGGCACCGGCGGCGTAGTCGTCCACCAGTTGCCGTTTGGAGCCGGCGATCAGGATTTTCTGCTTGGCCGAGCCGGGGCTGCTTTTGGCGGAATTATTTTTTGCGTCGGCGGACTGGAAGCTGGCGGTGTCGCAATCGAACACATGGTTGGGCAGATCCTGCTGAAGATAGACGCGCGAATTCAACTTGAGGATGGAGCGCATTTCATCGGCGGGCATGGGCGGCATTTCCACATGTCGGACGAGCGCATCGTTGACGCCGATGGTCAGGGCGACCAGTTTCGTCTTGGCCTCGAGCAGTTGGGCTACCGCCTTGAGATGCTCGGCGAGCATTTCGACGGAGAGGGTTTTTTCAAAAATCGGCGCGTCCAGCAGGGCGAAGCTGCACAGGGCATAGCCGTCCCCGCGGCGTTGCAGTTGGACGGCCTTGGTGATGCGGCCGCCGAGATCCACCGCCACCATCTGGTCGCGCTTTTTCCGAGTTCCGGTTGTAAAAAATGGCAGTCCCATAATGCGTGTCTTGTCGAACGAACGAATCCTGAATAGCAACAATCCGGCCAAGGGTGTCTGGCGGGGAATTCACGCGAGGTGCCGGAACAAATGTCCGGCCTTGGTACAGTCGGGCAAAGTGACTGCCAAAAAATGAAGCGGTCAGGGAGGTGCGAACGGGAATCTTCCTGGAGCCGGTCAACTGGCTCCCGAAACCGCGATGATCTCCAATTTGCCGCTTTCATTATTCTGAAAGGAGCGGAGCAGGCAGCGGAAGTGGGTCAGATTTTTGGAGTAATGTTCCGCATTGGAAAGCAGGGTGAATTTCAAAACTCCCGCCTGGCAGGGGATGTAGCTTGCGCAGGCCAGCTGGCTGGCGCCGCTGGGATTGTTCCAGCGGAGTTCGTAGGCCGGCCCGCTATGGTTGGCCGCCCGGAGTTCAAATTCATTGCTGATGGTTCCCAGGGGAAATTCATTCAACGCCTGGTTGCGGTAGGAACGGATCACCATCCCCCCGTCTTCGGAAGTTGCGGCGGAGACAAGCTGGATGGTGATGAAGCAAAAATAATCGGGACTGGTCAGGATGATTTTTCCGGGGATGGCGGCGTCGAGTTGGAAATCCTCGGGGACGACGAAGGCGAACCGGTTGGTGCCGGCGCTGAAAAAGGCGCGCCGGAGGGGTTTGGCGTTGGTGGTGTCGGGGATTTCCTCGCTGCGGATCACAGTGCGCAAAGTCGCGGGGGCGGGCGTGGTCGCCGGGCCGGTTTCATCAGCCTGGGCCGGGTTTCCGAGCAGGCCCGCCGCGCAGAGCGCGCCGGCGGACCAACTGAAAAGTTTAGGGCACCACATTGTAGGTGACAGTGTTGGGCGGTGGCACGGTCCAGTTTTTACGGATCGGGACGAGGGCCGTGGGGATGCCGGGGGGTTGTTTGGCCGGATCAAAGTAGTTCAAATCAAAACTGAAATGCCGGATGGGTGCGTTGTAATAGCTGCCCGCTCCGCCCGGGCTGATGAAGGTGTTTGTCGCGCACATGCTGTTGTAGAGACAAACGATGGAAGTGTTGAGCCAGAGATTGACGCTGCTCCAGCTTTCCAGCAAGCGCGGCAGGTTATGCACGCCGCCACTGAACTGACCGGCGGCTGATCCGGTGGATGGCACCACGCCCGTGATCAAGGCTGCGTCAATGGTCGTAGTAGTAGCCCCACGGGAGCCTACGGAGCCGGTGCTGTTGGCATCCGTCCAGTTGGGGGAAAGTATGGTGATGGCATCCGACATCAGCGCGCACGGGGAGGAAGTCGTAGTGTTGGTGGTGGCCAGATTGGCGGCATTGGTGCAGTTCAAATTGCCCCAGACGTACAACGGCCCGGGCGTGGCCACGGTCAGGCCCAGTCCGCCATTGGCGGGAATCACCGTGCCGTTGACCAGGCGCACGGCGTTCTGCTGGTTGGCGGCGAGGGGACGATTGTCGGCGACGTAAAGCAGGGTGGGATAATTGCCGGAGCCGGCGGGAAATTTTGACAGGATGGAGACGTTGGTTCTGACCCAGGCGGCATAACTTCCCAAATCAATCTGCGTGGTGATGTTCGTTTTGTTTTCCCGGTCGTCCCAGAACGCATTGTTCAGCGAGAGGAAGGGGAAGTTGGTGGTGATGAAGCCATAATTGGTGCCGATGGCGGCGATGTTGGTGGTGAGGACAATCGGACTCGGATCCGCGCCGGGAATTTGTCCGCCCGTGCCGGCCTGGATGCGCATCGTCACTTGCGGGGTGGTGTTGCTGATCAGGAGAACAACCTGGGACAAGTTATACATCTGCTGCTGGCCCACGCTCGTGGCGACATTGTTCGATGACGGGATGTCAATCAGCGTGTGAGCATTGTTCAGGTTCAAAGTCACGGTAATCGTCGGCTTGTTGGTCGTCATGGTCGGGCTGCCGTTAAAGTTGCCGCCGGGAAACGTCCACGGGCCGGACCCGTTGTTGGCCGGGGAGGAGAGCGTGCCGGTGCAGGTCACGGGGGCGTTGAAGGTCAGGGTCGAGCCGGTGCCGGTGTAAATGTTGCCGTTGGCATGTACCCGGCCGTTGACCGTCATCGTGGCGCAGGTGCTGAACTCCAGGAGACCGTTGTAAAAAATGGCGTACGTGGTGAGGGGCAGCAGCGCGAAAATCACATCCACCTGGGCGGCATTGGTCATGGCGCTGCGGCCTCCCGACACGCTGGCGTTGGAGACGATGCGATACTGCGGGGAGTTGATGGAAAAAATGTTGGTATAGGGCGGCGGCAGATTGCCGATGTAGTTGGAGACGAAGCTGGCGTAGGTCTTGTTCAAGTTTCCCTGCGCGTCGGAAAACTGGAAGCTGCCCCAGTACGGATCCTCGGTCGAGTTGGGATAGCTGTCCCGGTAGTTGCTCAGGTTGTTCGTCACCGCGCCGAGTCCAAAATTCACGAAGTCATAGGCCATCCGCGCATACACTTTTTCCACGGCGGCCTCGGCGGCGGTCTGCCCCAGCCCGTACTGCGTATTCCGGTCGTTGAGCTTGGCCACCGTGTACGTCCGGTTGAGGGTGCCGCCCATGACGATCATCATGCAGGCAACCATGACCAACACCAGCATCAAGGCATAGCCTCGGGTGGTCCGGCGGTGAACTGGGGAATTTAATTTCATGATCAGTCCGGAATGTGCGGCGTCAGGCGGAATTCCATTTTGTAGTAATCATACAAATAGCCCGCGCCCACGATGACCTTGGGATATTGGTATTGCGCGAATTGCAGCATCACATGAATCACACACTTGGAAGTAAACGTGGTTTGGGGCGTGCCCCGGTAGTCCTCCGCCTGGAAAAACAGGGTGCCCGTGAGGTTGGAGGCGATCAGTGACGAGGCCTGGCCGCTGTGCTGGCGGTAGAGCGCGCCCTGGTTCGTATCAAAATAGTATTGGATGTAGCAATTGGGATCCTCGGTCAGATTAAGTTTGATGGCCGTGCCGAGCTGTGGCGTGCCGTTGGTCAGGGCGGTGAAATTGGTTCCCGACATATTTCCCACACTCCAGATCTTGCTGGAACGAACATCTAGCGCCATCACGCCGAAACCATTCCGCGACGCGTCACTCGCGCCCAGTTTGCTTTGAATGAGCTCGTCCTGCTTCATCCCGAAAATCTGCGTGTACACCGCAGCCAGTATCACCATGCTGAAGATGGCCGAAGTGGTCATCATCTCGATCAGGGTGAAACCCCGCTCCCGGCCGCCATTGAGATTGCACACCGCCGACTTCATAACGTACTCGGATCCCGGTTGTCCGGCGCGCAATAGACGGCAATGGTGTTCGTGTAGAGCCGGTTCACATTGCCCCATAAAAACGGCCAGACGGTCTGCACCTTGATCAACTGCACCTGCACATTCGTGTTGCCAGTAATGTTGATCATGCTGGCGGTGACGTAGTTGGTGGCGCGCACCACATTGGTTCCCGAAATGGGAATGTCTAGGTTCGTCCAACTGTAGCCCGTCAGCACCCCGGCTGAGTAAGACCAGGCTGAAAGATTGAGGTTTGTGATTTCATTTTTCTGCAAGGTCTGATCCCACACGGCCGCCCGCGCCTGATCCAGCGACTGCATGGCCAGCGCCTGTGCGGCCAGTTGATAGCCCGACCATTGCGCCCGCCGCGTGGCCTGCGTGTAGGCGACCGTCATGCCGCCCAGCACCATCGACACAATGGCGACGGCGATCACCACTTCGGGGAGGGTGAACGCCCGGGTGTTGCTTCTCCCGGATCTCGGGGTGCGGGAATCCTTCAGGCGCATAATAGTTTCGTCATTAAAAAATGCCTTTGTCGCTCCCGAAATGTCCGCAGGTGCCCTGCCACGAAACAATTTCACCGGCTACGCTGCATTCCTGTTCGCGCATTTCACCTTCTGTCTAAAACCAGGGCAGATATGTCCCGCTTTCGAATCAAGCGGACGTCTCCTTTTTTAATTTCAGGGTATTCCGGGACTTTAGTGGGTAGAAGACGGAAAAGACAGCTTTTAGAGGGAAAAATCATGGAACCCGCGACAAGAGGAGTGAGTCGGCCTGGG
>JAYWBR010000145.1:0-6280 GCA_043781315.1 Verrucomicrobiota bacterium
ACACTGGCACGAGGGATTGTTTTTGCAGCCGCATCACCTGCAGGTGATGCAGCGGGATCTGCTGGTGCAAGTGCGCGCGGGGCGGGCGATGTTCAATCCGCATTGCTACGGCATCGTGGAGAGCAAGCTGGATCCGGACAGCCTTGCCGACGGCCGGATCCGTTTTGAAAAATTGCGGGCGATCATGCCCAGCGGACAGGAAGTTTTCATTCCCGAGGATGCCGAACTGCCGACGCTGGACATCAAACCAGAACTGGCGCGCGGCAGCGGGACGTTGGAGGTCCGGCTGGCGGTGCCGCTGTGGGCGAAGAACCGGGAGAACGCTTTCAAGATGGGCGAAGTGGTCAATCCCCACACCAAGCTGCTTTATATTCCGAAGGAAGTTTCAGAAATCGCGGATGAAAATTCCGGAGAGAACCCGCAGACGATCTACGGCCGCAAGGTCAACGCGCGCGTGGTGCTCAAGGGGGAGGATTTGTCCGACATGGAATCCATCCCGCTGTTGCGCATCGTCCGGGCGACCGGCGAGGATTCGGGCAAGCCGCGCCAGGATCCGCAGTTCGTGCCCCCCTCGCTGCTGTTAAAATCTTCGCCGGTGCTCCACGACATGATGCGTGAACTGGTGGCGCAACTGAACGCCAGCCGGAATGATTTGCGCATCAAGGCCGCGACCGGTGGCCTTGGGCTGGAAGTGAAGTGGGAGCTGACGTTGCGGTTGACGGTGCTGAACCGGTTTTGCGCCAGCCTGCCGTCTTGGGTTGAAGAGGGCACGGTGCCGCCGTTTTATATTTTTCTACAACTGCGCGAGCTGTTGGGCGAACTGCTCGGGGTGCATCCGGAAAAAAACATTTTCGATTCCGAGCCGTACGTGCATGACGATCCGTACCGGGCGTTCAAGGATTTGGATCTGAAGATCCGCGAGTTGATTCGCGTGACCAAGGGCATCGAGCCGATGAAGCTGGACTTCAGCGGCACCCCCGGAGTGTTGCGCGCCACGCTGGAAGCCAAACACATTGAGAAGCCGACTGGCTATTATTTGGGGGTGGTCACGCGGGCCGACCGCACCAAGCTGGCCTTGTATTTGAGCGATCAAAACAAATTTAAATTCATGCCGCGCAGCATGGAGCAGGTGGCCATCTTTGGGGTGGAGTTGAAGGAGGAGAGCTATCCGCCGCTGGATTTGCCGGGCCAGAGCAACCTCTATTATTTCCGGGTCATCCCCACCTCGAACCAGCGCCGCTGGGAGCAGGTCAAGCAGGACAAGGCCATTTCGCTGGTCTGGAACAACTCGGAGTTTGATTTGACGGACGCGAAATTCACCCTCTACATGACCTTGCCAGCTTGAACCCATGAACTCGCCTGAACAACCTTACTTGAAGCTGCTGGAGACCTACGAGGAACTTTTCCAATACATGTGCCGGTTGAACCGGGCGGCGAAGACCGAGGCGCACCCGGAGTACCTGCGTGTGCGCTCCGAGATCAAAACGGAGCTGGATAAAATCGTCAGCAGCGCCTCGGCGGATGTCCGGCTGTCCAACCAGATCAAACGACTGGAACTGCCGATCATTTTTTTTGTGGACAACCTGATCTGCACCAGCCGGCTGAAATTCGCCGCGCAGTGGGCGGAGAACCGGCTGGCCCAGGAGAAAAACGAACTCGCCGGCGACGAGCGGTTCTTTGATTTCATGGAGCAGGATCTGGTGGACACCAGCGAGGAAGCGGCGGAACGGCTGGCGGTTTATTACACCTGCTTGGGATTGGGTTTCATGGGGATGTACCAGGCGCAGCCCGATCACATCCGGCAGTACAAGGAAAAAATCTTTCCGCGCATCCGGCAGTGGATGGACAACGACCCGCGGGCGAAGATCAACGAAGACGCCTATCGTTACACCGACCAGCGCGTGCTGACCGAGCCGCCGAGCCGGAAGATTGTTTTTGTGGCGCTCATGTTTCTGTTTTTCAGCCTGTGCGCGGTGATGGTTTACTACGCCTTGTATCGCGCGGCATCTTCCGAGTTGACGGATTCCATCAAGGAAATCAACACTCACGCAACTCGGTAAAGTTTCCCTCACTCTTGGCAACGTATGGATGACGATTCAAAAACGCAAAGCATGGTAAAATGGGCCTTGGGATCAATGGGCCTCGGAGCGCTGGCGACCGTGGTGGCCGGTCCAAAACTGGGCTGGATGAACGTGCTCTGGATCGTCTTGGCCATCGTGGTTTTGGCCCTCGTGTTGTTTGGCGGCTATTACCTCTGGCAGCGTCGCCGCGCCCGCCGGCAGCGCGAACAGTTCACCTCGGCGATTGAGCAGCAGACTGCGGCGGCTCCGCGCGCCATCAGCGATCCCAACAAGCGCGCGTCGCTCGACAAGGTGCGGCAGAAATTCCAGACCGGCCTCCAGGAATTCAAGAGTCGGGGCAAGGACATCTATAAACTTCCTTGGTACGTCATCATCGGAGAATCGGGTTCCGGCAAGTCCGAGGCGATCCGTCATTCCGGCATAGATTTCCCGCCCGGGATGCAGGATGAACTGCAAGGCTCGGGCGGCACCGTGAACATGGACTGGTGGTTCAGCAATCGCGGCATCATTCTCGACACCGCCGGCTCGATGCTGTTCAGCGAATCCCGCGCGGGCGAAGCGCCGGAGTGGGGTGAGTTTTTGCGCCTGTTGAAAAAGTCCCGCCCGCATTGTCCCATCAACGGTCTGATGCTCGTGCTGTCCATCGAGAGCTTGATCAAGGACTCGTCCGACCGCATCGCGCAGAAAGCCGGCACGCTCGCGAAGCAACTGGAATTGATCCAGAAAACTTTGGACGTGCGCTTCCCGGTTTATTTGATCGTCACGAAATGCGATCTGTTGACGGGGTTTCGCGAATTCTTCGACAACATTGACGACCCGCTGCTGCAGCATCAGATGTTCGGCTGGTCCAATCCCGATCCGCTGGACTCGCCGTTCCGTCCTGAACTCGTGGAGCAACATCTGAAAGTGATCACCGCGAAAATCCAGCGCCGCCGGCTGGCGTTGTTGCGGGATTCCGCGACCGCCGTTCAGTTTGGTGACACCCAATCGTTTTACAAGTCAGGCACCGGTGCCACCGCGAAACGGCGGCTGGATGAGGTGGATTCCATGTGTGCGCTGCCCGAGAGCATCGCGCGCCTGGCCCCGCGCCTGCGCCGGTATCTGGAGACGATTTTCATCGCCGGCGAATGGTCGGCCAAGCCGGTGTTCCTGCGCGGCATCTATTTCACTTCGTCCATGCGCGAAGGCAAGGCGCTGGACGAGGCGATTGCGTTCGCCACGGGCCTGCCGCTGGATCAGTTGCCGGAGAATCGCAGTTGGGAAAAGAACCGCGCGTTCTTCCTGCGCGATCTTTTTCATGAAAAGGTGTTCCGCGAATTCGGGCTGGTGACGCGCGCCACCAACACCTTGAAGATGCTTCGGCAGCGGCAGTTGTTGATCTTCGGCAGCGCGGCGGTGGCGATCCTGCTGTTGATCACCTTCGCCAGTTTTGGTTATTTGAGTTTGAAAAAAAATGTCCTGAACCAATCGGCGTATTGGAAGGCGGGAACGGAAGGCTGGAACCAGGGCGTCTGGTCGCCAGGCAGTGTGATTCAGAACGGCGGCGGCGCTTCCAGTTTCACCTACGCCGGCACCAACCAGATCAACGTGGCGGACAAGCCCGGCATTGTTGATTACTACAAGAAGATCCAGGGCTTTGCCCGACAGGGCATCTCGGTTGGGGGCGTGTTCACGCCATTTTCCCTGGGCAGCCGCTTGAAGGATTTGCCGGCGGCGCAGCAGGCTTTGTTCGACGGCGGCGTGCTGCGGCCGTTGATCATCGAGGTCCGCAAGAAGATGGAGAACCAGGCACCGGATTCGCAAAGTCCGGACAGTGTCGCGAGGCATCGGGCGGCCTTGCTGTCGTTGATGCAGGTGCAGGTGGATAAGCTTTCCCAGAACGGGCTGGGTGCCACCAACCAGACGCAGAAAGCCGAAAAATATCTCCGTTCCTTCCTCAGCTATCTGACCGATTCCGATTGGGCGGTGGACACCAATCTGGTGAATGGCTTCGTCGCCACGTATGGCGGTGAAGTCAAGCCAACGAAGCCGTGGCCGATCTCCCTGAGTGACTACATCGGCGGCGATCATCTCTCCAACAATGCGGCGATCCGCATCGGGCTGGAAAATTTCCGCACGGCGAACCGGGTGACGGAAACCCGCATTGCCAGCGAAGTGCAGTTGGTGGACAAGCTGGTGGACGACCTCTACGAGTATCGGCAGACCGAGGCGAACTGGATGGATCTGCCCAATGGCTGGTCGGACGCACTCACAAAGCAACTGTTGCCCGTGAAAGACCGGGCCGATGCCGCCTTGAAACTATTGCAAGCGGCCACTAATTTCACCACGGGCTATGTGACGAACATCGGGGAGCGTTACAGGCTTTTGGAAACCGCCGCGCTCAACGCGTCGGCCGGGGAATTTCAATCCATCATTGCGGAAGTTCCCGTTGGTCTGCAAACAGACGGAATCTTCGGGGAGATTTCGCGGCAGTTGAGACAGTTTGCCAAAGCCGCCGGCAGCGCGGTGAACCAGCACTATCAGGATCGCAAAGCGAAGGTGGAAGACCTGGATGCGAACTACCTCGTCCTGAGCGGCAACCTGTCGGCCTACGAACGCCGCGCGTCGCTTTACACCAGTGCCTGCGCTCTGGCGGCGTTGCGCGTTCCGGTGGGCGAGGGCACCATTGGCAATGGTTGGAAGGACTACAAACGGGTGGAGGAGGGCATCACCAGTTATCAAAGTCAGCTCGCTTTGTACAAAGAGCCGTCGCCATTCGCCGCACGCGTGGTCAGCACCTGCAATCAAATCGCCGACCAGGTTGCGCTGACCTTGAAGGGGCAATACGTGGACAAGTATGTCGCCGAAGCCAGACGTCAGTTGGGGGAGCTCGCTGGTAAATCCAGTTGGGACATGGAGCAGATCACCAACACCGGGAACCGGCTGCTCGTGATCGAAAAAGATCTGCAAGCTGCGCCGGAGGAGCAGAAGGCAAAGCTCGCGGCGGTGTCAGGGCAGTTGGCCAATTCAGTGCATGACGTGGTGGCGGGAATTGACCGGGAAATTCACTCGATGGCCAAATTCCCAATTTTGTTCAAATCTGAAAACAGCATGTCCATTAATGAATTTCGGAAATTGAAAGAGTTGGTCAGGGGATTGACGACGGAGCTGCTAACTCCGGTCTGGCAGCATGACGCCAGCGGTGTGGCCGCCTTGCGGGCGCGGTGCGGCAGTTATGTTGCGATTGTGGACGCCCTGACCGACGAGTCCGGCAATCCGGTGAGCTGGCAATTGAAGTTTTTGCCGCAGGATTCCAATCGTGAAATCAAAAACATCTATCGCGACGTGAATGTTTCTTTTACGGATGGCAAGCCCGTCTGGACCGATGCGCCCCACGATACCGATCCCAAACCGGCCGTCGGGACCGCCGAAAAAGGCATTACCTTGATTTGTTACAAACTGCGCACGTCTCCCGAAGCGGGGGCCAAGACGAACAAATTCACTCCCGACTGGGGTTTGGTCCGGCTGATCAAATCCACACGATCGGAACGGCTGGATGGGGGGGGAAGCTGGAAGTTCCGGATTAATCTGGGGGAGGGATCCTCCACTTACAATCCCACCAATGACATGGTTTTCCTGGGAACTCTGACCGGTCAAAAAGCGACTCTTCCTGAAATCAACGACTGGCCGGCACAGTAAAAAATCAAAAAGGGGGTGATCTGCCATGAGCAACTTGTTCCACAAAATAAAGACGGGCGTGCGACCGGCGGAAAAATTCGTGGCCCCGCAACTGACGCTGGCGGCGTTTGGCAAGCATCCGGGCTGGGATGATCACATCCCTGGCATCGGCGTGGTGACGGAAGCCCTTGCCTACGCCAAACAGTCCCTCTATGTCAGCGGCATCGGCAAACAGATTGATTCCGGTGCCTGGGAAAAACTCGAACCCGGAAAACGGCTCGAAGGTTTCGATCACACGTTCCTGTGGATTCGCCCCGGCCACCTGCTGCTCGGCGAACTCTGGTCATCCACCGATGGCAAGGGACGGGCGAAGTATCCCATGGTGCTGTGCGTGGACGGCGAGGGGGTCGCTCCGGGTTTTCTGCTGACCAAAGTGCAGCCGGACATGGAGCGTTTGCGGGCAGCCTGCAAGGCGGCGACCACATCAGCCCAGGTCGAGGCTCATTGTCAGGCCGGCCAGGAACAGATGCGCGCACACTTGA
>JAYWBR010000146.1:0-6278 GCA_043781315.1 Verrucomicrobiota bacterium
GAAACCAATCGCACGATCAATCTGCTCGCGGCCCTGCGCCTCGTGGACACCAATGCTCCAGCCGAAGCGCAAATCGAAAAAGCGGAAAGCGGGAAAGCGAAAACCAGGAAAAAGTCAGGGACTCCTCACGTCGTCGCCTACGGCAGTGGAGGGAAAACCAATGCGCTGCCGAAAATTTCCATCGCGAACATTGTCATCTCCAACGCGCAGATTCGTTTCACCGACCGCTCGATGAACCCGGACGTGAATCTTTCCATCCAGCACGCAGGCGGCACGATTGCCGGACTTTCCACCGAGGAGCTTCAACACGCCGACATCAACATCCACGCCAAGGTGGACAACGTCGGCCCGGTAGAAATCACCGGCACCATCCATCCGTTCGACGACCGTTCGACCAACACCGTCACCGTCACCGTGCGGGATATGGATCTCACGCCGACCAGTCCGTACTCGGGAAAATTCGCCGACGACGAAAACAAATCTGATCCCAATCGTTCGTGCCGCCGCTCCCGCCACGAGCAACGTCAGCCGGGTTGGCCCGATGAAAGGTGCGACGCTATTGATGCAACGACCGGGCGCTTCCACCGCAACCCCCGTTTCTTCCGCGGCCGCCAGCGCGCCTTCCCTAACGCCGGGTTCCGAACCGGACATCGAGCAGATTTTGCAGAGCCGGATTCCCATCGGCGACGGTGAACTGGAAGCGCTCGCCGCCGAGTGCGCCAAGACCGTGCGCGCCTACATTTTGCAGACCGGCCAGGTGGAGCCGGAAAGAATTTTCCTCACCGAGAGCCAGCCCGGCGGCGTGAGAACCAACGGCAGCAAGGCGTTTCTGCAACTGAAATAAATCCGGCCACCGACGCGTAAGTTTTCAATAAGAAATTCAGAAATCTACGAACCGGTCAATACCCTTGCGGGCAACCACCAGCCGACGGCGTGAAAATCAAAACTCCAAGCGCGTTGGAATTTCCGGTTCACCACGCGCGCCGTGCCAAATGCGGGCAACGGCCACCACCTGCTGAGCGGGCAGCACTTTATAAATAATGCGATAGGGCCGGAGAATGATCTCACGGAGCGACTCATCGTTTTCTTCGGGAACGACACGACCCAGCAGGGGAAAGTTCGCCAGCGGATCTACTTTGGACATGAGCCGAAAGCCAAACGTTTCGGCAGCGGTGGGATTGTCAGCGGCGATGAAGGATACAATTTCCCGGAGATCATCGCGCGCCTGAAGCGACCAGATTATTTTGCAAGCCATGTCGCGAGTTCGCGTTTGACTTCCTCGTGCGACACGGTTTCGCCACGCTCGATTTGATCCAATCCCTTGCGGATGCCCGCGAGAAACTCCACCCGTTCGGCGATGGCGTCCAAACTCGTGTCCTCCGGCAATCGCTGGATGGATTCCAAGGCCAGTTGTTTATCGCTCATGGCGCTACTCTGCATGAGGACGGCGGGAAATGCAACGGCAGGAAAAGCAAGAACCGCACGAAATTTTTCCTCGTCACGTTGGAGCGCAGCGCAGACGGAAGCCGCGACGATCAAAGCCATCCGCATACCGGCGCAACGGAATGCCTTTTTCGGCGTTCTCTGCGTTAAATTCAGCCCGGCGTTCCGGCTATGGAAACAAAATCTCCGGGCGCAACTGGCCGACGAGCTGGTTCGGCAGTCGTTGATCCAAGGAACCCGGCAGCATTTTTTCCCGGCCCACATGGCCGTCACTGAACACCACACTGGCCTTGCCGGCATGGCGGAAATGGCCGTTGGGATAATAGCTGGCGGTCGGCTGGTTCGTTTCCACGGAGAGCAGATACCATTCTTCCAGCAGCGGATTTTCCGCCAGGCTTTCCGTTTGAAAATTATTGATCTGCGCGGCGTCGGCAAACAGCGCCGTCTCCGTCGGGCGCGTGATCCGGTTCACATTCACCACCGGCTGATTGTTGGCGGCAAACAAATACGAGTTGCAGCCGTAGCTGAAGACCACGCTCGTGGCCTTGGGCTTGAACTGCGCCGAGGCCCACACCGGCGACGGACACAGCCGCACATCGCCGCCCTGGAGATACGGAAACAAAACCCCGGCGGACAAATCAAACCGCCGCTGCCCCTCGGCAGCCGAGGTGCCTTCGAGCCAGCCGAACCACCAGATGCGGCCGTTGTTGGTGTTGCTCGACCATTGTTTGAAACCATTTCCCCGGTTGTCCTCCCAATACAGTCGCGTTGCAATTCCTAACTGCCGCAGGTTGCCGGTGCAGACGGCGCGTTGCGCGGAGGCCTTGCCCTGATTCAACGCCGGCAAAATCAGCGCCGCGAGAATGCCGATGATGGCGATGACCACCAGCAGTTCGACCAGCGTGAAGGCGCGATGGCGTGAAATTCCAAATTCCAAATTCCAAATTCCAAACTTTGAACCTGGCCGCTTTAAGTCCGGTGCCTTGTTGGAACTTGGAACTTGGAACTTGGAACTTCCCCCACTCATGGCCGTTCCCCCCGCACCCGGTAAAACGCCTGGCCCGTCGGCGGATTCGTGTCGAGCAGAAGCAGGTTCGTCGCGTTGCCGAAAGTCGGCAGTGAAACATTCGTCCACGATTGCAAGTTCGTCGTGCGTTCCAGCGTGTATTGCCAGTTGCTCCTACTTTGAAACTGCGCCTGCCAAATGTCGTTGGTGAAACTGCCGGACAAGTTTTGCACCGGCGGCGGCGGCACCGTCACGACCAGATTATCCACGATGCCATGCGCGAGCAGCGAGCCGTCCGCACCGGCATCGGAGTAGCTCGCCACCGCGAACTGATCCAGCCGGAAATCCTTGAAGCCCGCGCCCAGCACCACGTCGGGAATCGGACCGAAGGCGTCGCCGTTGCGGGTCATCGTCGTGCGCAACGTTTTGTTGCTGGCCGTGTAATTCATCGTCACCTGAAACCGCGCGCCGGGATCAAGTTCGAGCGGATAGGCGAACACCGTGGCGAACTGGTTGAACTGGCTGTTGGTGGAAATCATGGTGGGCGAAATCGTCGCGCCATAGCCGGAGTCGGGAAAATAATCGAACTCGCACAGGTTGCGCGCACCGTTGTTGGTCGTGACGAGGCCGCGCTGATAATTCGCACTCGTCGCTACGGCCTGATTGATGAAGCCAATGGCCAGCTCGAACGTATAGGGCTTGCCCGCAGTGAGGCCGTTGGTGAGGTCGGCCAGTTGCAGCTCGAACGAAAAGCCGAAGTCGTCCGCCTTGGTGAGGATGGTTCCGAGCGGCTGATAAAAATAGCTGTTGGTCTGCGCCGAATCCCAGGTGACGGCGAGGTTTTGATTCGTGGCATCCCACTGGAAAAAATTGGTGTCACCGAAAATCTTCCACCCGTGCGCGAGCGGATCGGCCGCGAAGGTTTCCGTCCACGTCACGGCCGGGAGCCGCTGGCCTTGCATCACCAAGCCCAGCACCAGCCAGCTTATGTTCCATTGCCAATTCATGGTGAAACCGGAAAGGGACAGTGACGACAACCATTGCCGCAACAATAACCGCGCCGCAAATGATACGGAGCGGTGAAAACCATCAGGCCCGCGTCAAAATAAAAATCTCCCGGCAGCGCCGCCGGTTGCTGGCGATGAAAGTCCGCCACACACCGGGCGCAGATGCACGCCCGGTTCCGCAACGCCACCGGCACGCGGGCCAGCAGTGCGTCGGGGATGTTCACTGACCGACACCAGCAGGAGATGGGGTTGCCGGATTTTTGATTTTCAACGACCAACTCCCGGTCTTCCAACACGCAGCCAGTTGCTCCACCGCAAAGCGGACAGGCACCGGCATCGCAGCGGGAGGGAATTGCCACGGTCGTCAGGATGGCTTCGTCGGGATTCATCAGCGGTGGAAAAAACCGGCGGCAGACGGCTCTGCCACCGGTAAATGTCGTCAGGCTTTTTTCCGGCGCGCCAACGCCAGCGCCGTTGCTCCCAGCCAGACCAGTGAAACTGCGCCCGGTTCCGGCACGGTCACGACGGCGTCAATTTCCGATTTGCCGCTCAATACATCAATGCGGACATAGCTGACACTCGCGAGCGCCGCGCCTTGCGCCCATGAAATGTCGTAGCCCGTGCCGCCGCCGGAACCGTTGTACAGCGCGCGGATGCCGTTTAAATCCTTGCCGGAAAAATCCCCGGCGGTGAGCGCCGGGTTCACGGGGAGTTGAAAGTTGCCGCTGCTGTCGGCGGGAAACAAACCGTCCACCGTCGGGGCGAGCGCGGGATTGAGCAGATAAAAATTCACGCCGTCGGCGCTCACGGAAACGTGCGTCACGCCGTCGTTCGCTCCGTAAAGGGAACCATCGGCGACGCCATTTGGATAATACGCATCCACAAATCCGGCGTTGCCAAAAATGGTGAAGTCCAGCCCGAACGGATTCGCCCCGGTGTTCTGGATCGGCGTGTTGAAATGCACCGTCAACGAACCGCCAGCCCCCACGGACACCAGTTGGCTGCTGCTATACGGCGAGTTGAATGGATCGGAGTTTTGATACCCGATGAACGTCGTCGGCGCACCCAGGGCGCGATCCGGGTTGGTGTAGGACGCACCCACGCCGCTGCCGGACGTGTAGGCAACCACGGAGTCGGCGTACTGAGCGCGGGCAATGGATGAGAGGGAGACAACGAAGCTGGCGAGCGCCAGCGTGGAACGGATTTTTTGCATGAGCTGATCTTTCTTTCGTACCGGGTTCCGCCGGTGAAGGCGGAACGGATTTAGGTTTCAGAGAGACCAGCGCGGAGTTGAAAGCGGAAATAAAAAAGCCTTCACCCCCGGCAAAACGGAGAATAAAGGCATTCAGCGAATCCTGCCGGAAACAGTCCGGCAGGCTGGCCTCATCCTTCTCTTTGCGGAGAAGCGGCCAAGTTGGTTGATGGTGTCTGGTTGATAGTTGATGGCAAACGCGCAGCCGCATTTCCGTCATCAACTAAAAACCATCAACCATCAACTTTCCCAGCCCGACGAGCACAATCAAACCGGTATCCTGACTCCGGGCATAACCTCACTCCCGCCTTCCCGATCTTTACGATCAGTGGCTCGTGGGAGTTTGTAGCCCGTCACAGTGGCGCAACCGTCTCCGATTTTCACGGAGTTCCCTGACATTTGACTGCATTCAAAGGCGGACACCCGTCCGCCGGTTTCAAAGAGCGCGCATGGTTTACGTGGCGCGCAAAATTTTGGCAAGAACTTTTTCGGCGCCAAACCGCCGGCCGGCGTGATCCAATCCGGGTGAAGGTGAATGTGCGTTTCTTCGCTGTGAGCCTTCCCAATCCCCCGGCGACGCGGACGACGTTTCAGACGCCCCCGAAAACGCCGATTGTTTTTACACAGTCCGCTGGAGCATTGACCTGCCGGCCTGCGCCAGCCTAGAGTGACCGCCAGCCATTCACCATGAACAGAGACTCACCAGCGCATGGACCGGAAGCCGACGGCCTGGCCTCCACGCGGGAAACCATGCGGCAGGATTTGAATCGCGCCAACACGGCGGTCGGAATCATCCTCCTGGTCGTGCTCGGGCTGGCGATCGCGGCGGTGATCGCAGGCATGCACGCCGCCAGGAATTTCGTGCGTGCCGAAGTGGCCGAGGCGGCCAGTGCGGAGCGGCTTTGGAATTCCTACATCGCCCAGGCGCGCGCGGAGCGGCTCACACCGGAGGCCGGCCGGCGGGAGAAAATTTTCAGCGTCATCAGCAATGCCGCGGCCATCCGCAAAGACACCGCATTGAGATCCGAGGCCGTCGCCAGCCTGGCCTTGTCGGACATTGAAGTCGAACTGCCGTTGCGCGCCGTTCCCAAGGGGATTGACCAGGTGGAGCTGGACAGTTCGCTGGAACATTATGCCTTTGGCAACGCCGCCGGTGATGTGTTCGTCGGGAGCGTCAAAGATGGAACCGCGAACCGCCAGATTTTTCAGGCGCAAGCGCTCGGCCCCGGCACGCGGCTGCCAGTCCGCAGCGTGGTTTTCAGTCCCGACGGCAGCAAGCTCGCCGCGCGCTTTTCCGGCGGCGCGCTGGTGGTCTGGGAACTGGCGACGCAAGAACGGTTGATCGCCTCCGGATTGGAAGCCACCAACCTGCTGATCGCCGGCATTTCATTCTGGCCGGACACGAACAAAATCAGTTTTGGCGACGCCGATGCGCTGGGACAGATCACAGTTTTTGATTTCGCGGCCAAAGCCCGGGTCAGCAGCGCCATCCATGTCGGCGCCCGGCCGTTTCGGTTTCGGCCGGGAAAGATGGAGGTGGCCGTGGTCGGGGACAATCGCGTGGACCTGT
>JAYWBR010000147.1:0-6245 GCA_043781315.1 Verrucomicrobiota bacterium
CTTTCCGGCGGACAGGAGCAGCGCGTGGCCATCGCCCGCGCGCTCGTCACGGATCCGGCGCTCGTGGTGGCGGACGAGCCGACGGGCAATCTGGATTCCCATTCCGCGCAGGAAGTGCTCGGCGTGTTGCGCACTTTGAGCAGCGACGCCGGCAAGACCGTCATCATGGTCACGCACGATCCCAAGGCGGCGGCGTTCGGCTCGCGGCAGATTCATCTGGAGAAGGGCGAACTGACAAAATGACGAATGACAAAATCCGAATGACGAAAGAAGCTCGCAGGGCGAATGACCGAATTGTCGTTCGCGCTTGTTGGGGCGGGTTTAGGACCTCGGATTTCGGGCTGGGGAATTCTTTCGTCATGCGAACTTCGTCATTCGGATTTTAACGCATCAAGTGAACCTGCCCACGTTCATCCTCAAAAACGCCTTCCGCAATAAACGTCGCGCGACGCTTTCCGTCCTGAGTGTGGCCATGAGTTTATTCCTGCTCATCACGCTGCAAGTCGCGTTGCGAGAGCTGACCAATCCCATCAACGACGAAAGTTCCAGTCTGCGCATCATCGTGCGCAACAAGGTTTCCCTCGCGCAACCGCTGCCGGCGCGGCAGTTGCAAACCATCGAGCGGATTCCGGGAGTCGCCGCCGTCACACCCTTCTCCTTCTTCGGCGGGCTTTACAAAGGCGACGAAAAGTTCACCAGCTTCGCGCAGTTCGCCGTGGATCCGCAACGCACCTTGCCGTTGATCAACGACGCCAAGGGATTGACGAAGGAAGAACTCGATGTCTGGCTCGCCGACCGCACCACCTGCATTCTCGGCAAGATGACCGCCGACCGCTACGGCTTGAAGATCGGCGACCGGATGCAGTTCACCGGCCAAATTTATCCGTGCGATCTGGAGTTGAAAGTCGTCGGCATCTATTCCGGCACGGCGGATGATCGCAACCTGATGTTCCATCAAAAATATCTCGACGAGGCGATGGGAAATCCCGGCACGGTCGGAACGTGGTGGGTGCTGGCGGCGTCCATCGCGGAAGCCCCGCTCGTCACCGACCGCATCAACAAGGCCTTCGCCAATTCCAGCGCCGAGGTGCGCGCGGAATCGGAACGCGCCTTCGTGCTGGGCTTTGTTTCCATGTGGGCCAACATCAAGACGCTCATCGGCGGCATCAGCATCGTGGTGGTGTTCGCCTTGATCCTCGTCACCGTCAGCACCATGAGCATGGCCATCCGCGAACGCTTTCGTGAACTCGCGATCTTGAAGGCAATCGGTTTTCGTCGCCGAGATTTATTCGTGCTGATTCTCGCCGAGAGTTTTGGTCTGGCGATGCTGGGCGCGCTCGTCGGCGCGGGCGGGGCGTGGGTGCTCTATCATCAGCTCGACATCCAGAAAATGACGAACGGCATGTTCCTCATGTTCGAAGTCACGCCGCAGATGATGGGGTTGGCGTTTGCGGTGGCGGCGACGCTGGGCTTGTTGTCGGCGGTGCTGCCGATGATCAATGTCGCGCGCACCAGCGTGGTGCAAGGACTCAAAACTCTGGACTGACATGGCGCTCCCGCTCAATTACAGCTTTCGCAACGCGCTCGTCCGCTGGCGTTCGACCATCGCGACGGTGCTGGGCATCGCGCTCGTGGTTTTCGTTTTCGTGCTGCTGCAATCCCTCGCGGCGGGCATCGAGAAAAGCAGCGCCAAAACCGGCGACCCGCGCAACCTGCTCGTCGTGCGCAAAGGTGCGACCGCCGAATCGGCCAGTCTCATCTCACGCCAGACGCTGACGGATATTCGTTACTTCGAGGAGATCGCCCGCAACGAAAAGGACGAGCCGATCATTTCCGCCGACGTTTTGGTGCTGGCCAATCTGCCGCGCCGAAACGACGGCGGTGAAGCCAACGTGCTGTTGCGCGGCGTCACGGCGCGCGGAATGGAACTACGTCCGCAGGTGAAGCTCGCGGCGGGGCGCTGGTTCGAGCCGGGCAAACGCGAGATCGTCGTTTCAGCCAAGCTGGCCAAGCGGTTTGCCAACTTTGACATCGGCGATTCTTTCAAGACCGGCAGCGCGACCTTCACGGTCGTCGGCTGGCTGGAAGGCGGCGGCAGCGCGTTCGATTCCGAATGTTGGCTGGATGCGGATGAATGTCGTTCGACCTTCGAGCGCGACCTGTATTCCAGTTTTCTCATTCGACCAAAGGACGAAGCGGCGGCGGAAAAATTAATTGGGCGCATCGAGGCAGACCGGCGCTTCAAGCTCAAGGCCGAGCGGGAAGTGGATTATTACAAGAAGCAAACCATGACGGCCGCGCCGATCAAGTGGCTGGGCAGTTTTCTGGCGGTGATGATGTCGGTCGGCGCGGTGTTCGCCGCGATGAACACGATGTATGCGGCGGTCGGCGCGCGCACGCGCGAGATCGGGACGCTGCGGGTGCTGGGATTTCGCCGCCGCGCCATCGTCACGGCGCTGCTCCTGGAGGGTGGCTTGCTCGCGCTGGTCGGCGGAATTCTGGGATGTGCGATAGCCTTTTATTGGAACGGCTACACGACGGCGACGATGGGCATGGAGACGTTCAGCGAGATCGTGTTTGAGTTCCGCGTCACGCCGCAACTCGTGTTGGAAGGGCTGGTCTTTGCGGTGATCGTAGGCCTGATCGGAACTTTGTTCCCGGCGATCCGCGCGTCGCGCTTGCCGGTGATCGCGGCCTTGAAGTCAATCTGAGCGGCCAGGGTTGGCGGGCGAGAAAACTTTTGCTAGCCTGCGCTGGTCCGAAGGAAAATTAATGAACGCAGACAAATTGAAATCATTGCAGATCGAACGCGGACAAAAGCAGCGGCCGACGGGCGTCTTTTGGACCATCCTCATTGTGGTGATCGTGGTCACGCTGGGGGCGGTTTATCTGGCGCGGCCCAAAGGCGGAACGGAGACGCGCACCATCAAAGCCGGCGCAAAAGCAGAGACCATCGCCGCGCCTGCGGTCGCAAATAATTTTGCTGTGGCGGCGAACACCAATGCGGCACCAGTCTCGGCCAAAGATTCCGTGCTGACCGTGAGTGGCTACATCATCAACCGCGAACGCATCGAACTCAGCCCGCGGTTCATGGGCGTGGTGACGTGGATCGGGGTGAAGAAGGGTGACGCGGTCACGAACGGCCAGGTGGTGGTGCTGTTGGATGACACAGAGTTCAAAGCCCGCCTGCGCCAGGCCGACGGCGCGGTGGCAAACGCGCAGGCGGCGGTCAGCAAAGCGGAACTCGATTTGGAGCGCGTGACTCAACTGGCGAAAACGGACATCGCCTCGAAAGAAGCTCAGGACAACGCGCGTCTCGCGTTGGATGCAGCGCGCGCGGCGCTCAAAGAATCGGAAGGCGCGCGTTCGGTGGCACAAACCTACTTGGACTGGTGCGTCATCCGCTCGCCCATCAACGGCGTGGTGCTGGAGAAATTGGTGAACCCGAATGAACTCGTCACGCCGCAGAGTTTCGGCGGCACGCGCGGGCCGAGCACGGCGTTGATGGCGGTGGCGGATCTGCAGGATTTGCAGGTGGAGATTGATCTGAACGAGGCCGATCTCTCGAAAATCGCGCTCCAACAAAAATGCCGGGTCAGCCCGGAAGCCTATCCCGACCAAGTCTATGAGGGCGTCGTCGCGGAGATCGCGCCCGAGGCCAACCGCGCCAAAGGCACCTTGCAAATCAAAGTGCAGATTCTACGGCCGGACAAATTCCTCACCCCGGAACTCAGCGCCAAGGTGGAGTTTTTGAAATAGCCACCCGGCAGAAAATTCGCTGTCGTTTCGGCCGTGATCCGCTATTTTGCGATCCGGATAATCCGCCAAGCCCATGAGCAAATTACTTTTGATTGATGACGAAGAGGACGTGCAGTACTCGTTCCGGCGTATTTTTGATTCGCCGGAAATCGAACTGGCCACCGCCTCCAGCGGCGAAGAGGGTCTGAAACTGATCCCGAAATTCAAACCGGACCTCGTCGTCATGGACATCCGCATGGGCGGCATGACCGGCCTCGAAACGCTCCGCCACATCCGCAAAATTGACTCCAAGCTGCTGGTCATCCTGATGACCGCGTACGGCACGACGCAGACGACCATCGAGGCGATGAAGCTCGGCGCGTACGATTATCTGCTCAAGCCGTTCGACATCCCCAAGCTCAAGGAAGTCATCGCCAACGCGCTCAAGGCCGCCCACGACATGCGGCAGGTCGTCTCGTATCAGCCGCTGCTGGAATCGGAAGATTACGAGGTTGGCATCGTGGGCCGCAGCGGGCCGATGCAGCAGGTCTTCAAACTCATCGGCCAGGTCGCCGGCACCGACGCCACCACGCTGATCACCGGCGAGAGCGGTACCGGCAAGGAACTCGTCGCCCGCGCGATTTATCATCACAGCAATCGCAGCGCGCAGCCGTTTCTGGCGGTGAACTGCGCGGCCATCCCCGAGCAACTCCTCGAAAGCGAACTGTTCGGCCACGAACGCGGCGCCTTCACCGGCGCGACCTTGCAGCGCATCGGCAAGTTCGAGCAATGCCACGGTGGCACGATTTTTCTGGATGAGATCGGCGACATGACGCCGGCGACACAGACGAAAATTTTGCGCGTGCTGCAATCCGGCACGTTCGAGCGCGTGGGCGGCAACCAGCCCATCAAGGCGGATGTCCGCATCATCGCCGCGACCAACAAGCCGTTGGAAGAAGCGGTGGCCGCGCGGCAGTTTCGCGAGGACTTGTTTTACCGGCTGAACGTCGTGCGCATCCAGATGCCCGCCTTGCGCGAGCGGCGCGATGACGTGCGGCTGCTGGTGAATTATTTCCTGAAAAAATTTGCGCGTGACCAGAAGGCCGAGCCGAAATCCATTTCCACCGGCGTCGTCAAGGCGCTCGAACAATATCACTGGCCGGGCAATGTCCGCGAGCTGGAGAACATCATCCGCCGCGCGCATGTCGTGGCCAAGGGCGACGCGATCCTGTTGAGCGATCTGCCGGCGGAGGTTTTGAATCCGACCGCCGTGGCGGGCGCGGCGACGTTGACGGCCAGCACTTCCGGGGCGGCGGCGACGGATGCGGGGGTGACGGATATTGTTGCCCTGGCGCGCAAGCTGTTTCAGTGGGCGCGAAAGAATCCCAAGTTGAAATTGATTCCCGCCGTCGAGCGCGAGCTGATCATCCAGGCACTTTCGGAAACCGCCGGCAACCAGGTGCAGGCCGCCAAGCTGCTCGGCATTACGCGCGCGACGCTCCGCAAGCGCGTGGACAAATTCGACATCCACCGCGAACTCAAAATCCAGTGAGCGTGAAGTCGCACCGCCTCCTCATCCTCGTTCCCGCCTACAACGAAGAGGCGCGCATTGAACCCGTGCTGCGCAGCTACGGCGAATACTTTCAAAAAAATTATCCGGGTGAATTTCGCGTGGTCGTGGTTTTGAACGGGTGCCGCGACAACACCCTCGGCGTGGTGCAGCGCGTGGCGAAGGAATTCCCGGAGGTGAGCGCGCTGGAATTCAAGGAGCCGATCGGCAAGGGCGGCGCGTTGATCGAGGGATTGCGGCTGGCGTCACTCGGAGATTTCATCGGCTACGTGGACGCCGACGGCGCGTCGCCGCCGCACGCGCTGCACGCGCTGATCCAACGCATGGGCGAGGCGGATTGTGTGATCGGCTCGCGCTGGTTGCCGGGCGCGACGTTGCATCAGGCGCAGCCGTTTTTGCGGCGGTTCACCAGCCGCACATTTCATTTCATCGTCGAGCTGTTGTTCTGGATGAACATCAAGGACACGCAATGCCCGTGCAAAGTGATGACGCGCGAGTGCGCGGAAAAAATCCATTCGTCGCTCCAGATCGCGGATCTCGCGTTCGACGTGAACCTGCTCGTGGCCTTGCGGCGCGCGGGTTTCCGCGTGCTGGAGGTGCCGACGGAATGGACGGATCAGGCGGGGTCGAAAGTTACCGCGTCGCTGTTCCGCTCGTCGCTGACGATGTTTTTATCCGTCGTGCGCATCCGGCTGATCTACTCCCCCTTCTACGCCTGGCTGCGTCCGCTGAGTTCGGTGGAAGGCTGGATTTACAAAAAGCTCCGCGCGCCGGCACCTCGGCGGACGGAGTCCGGGCCGAAATAAATTTCACGTCCCGGGTGCCGGAGTTGATGCGGCCGGCCGGGATTTTCCAAACGCCCCCCACGCGCAGACGGCGAGCAGGAGACAATTGAACACGCCCAAAGTTTGCAGCACGGTTTCCAGCTTTCTCGGAT
>JAYWBR010000148.1:0-6240 GCA_043781315.1 Verrucomicrobiota bacterium
GGCACGCTCCGCTTCGCGTTGCTCGTGGTGGTCACCGATGTTGGGCCGATGATCGCCCAATATCTTGTGGGCGGGCCGGGCTATGTGGGCGGGATGTCCGGCCTGGTTTATGGGCTGGCGGGTTACGTCTGGATGCGCGGCAAATACGATCGCGCCTCGGGCGTCTTCCTCGACCGGCAAAATGTCCAATGGCTGCTGATCTGGCTGGTGGTGTGTTACACCGGCGCGGTGGGCAACGTGGCGAACACCGCGCACCTAGCGGGCTTGATCATCGGCGTCGTGTGGGGCCGGGTGTCGGCGTGGCTCGCAATGCGGAAACCGGAGTAGTGGAATTTTATTCCGACGGCTTCAATTCGCGTTGACCGCCGATTCCTCCGGCACGATTTCAAGCCGCAATTTCTCCGTATGCCGGATGACCGTGAGCGCCGAGCGCACGCCGACTTGCGCGCCGGTGAGATGCTTGTGCAAATCATCAATGTCCGCAATCGCCTGACTGCTGAACTCCACGACGATGTCGCCCTCACGCAAACCAGTACGACTTGCGGGACTGCCCGGCTCGACTTGCAGCACGAGCATGCCGGTTTCGTTTGGCAGATTGAAATGCCGCACCACACGGCGATGGATTTTCGCCGTCTGGCCACCCACGCCGATATAACTGCGCCGGATCACGCCGTCCTTGATCAGGAACGCCGCGATGTATTTCGCCGTGTTGATGCCGATAGCAAAACACAAACCCTGCGCCGGCAGGATCACCATCGTGTTCACGCCGATGACTTCGCCGCGCGAATTGACCAGTGGCCCGCCGGAATTGCCCGGGTTCAATGCCGCGTCTGTCTGCACGAGATTGTCCATGAGTTGGCCCGACTGCGCGCGGAACGACCGGCCCAGCGCGCTCACCACGCCCGCCGTCACCGTGTATTGGAAGCCGTAGGGATTTCCAATGGCGATGGCGAGTTGGCCCACGCGCAACTGGTTGGAATCCCCGAGGCGCACCGGTTTCAGGTTCGGCGCGTAAATGCGGATGACCGCCAGGTCCGTGTCCGGGTCCGTGCCCACGAGATGCGCGTCCGGCCGGCGACCGTCGGCAAGCGTGACTTCAATCCGCTCTGCGCCATGTACGACGTGGCTGTTCGTGAGAATAAAACCATCCGGCGTGATGATGAAGCCCGAACCGCTGCCGCCGCCTTCCTGACCACGACGACCACCGCTTTTCTTAACGTCAATCTTCACCACCGACGGACTGACCAATTCCGCCGCGCTGGTGACCGCATCCGAATACGCATCTAGTAGCAGCGACGCCTCGTCGCTTGCTGGTGGCGGCGACGCCCCCGTCGCGAGATTTGTGGAGGCAAGCGAAGTGACATTGCCGAACGATGCGCCGGGGGGCGGCGCATCCACCCTGTGGCGACGAGGCGTCGCCGCTACCCACCACCGGCGACACATCCAAAACTTTCTCGGTATTTTTCATGACAACGATCCCGCATTGCAGGAACGAAACATCAGTAAGCGGGAAAGGGGAGATGTCAAATTGGTCGCAGCACGGAAGTCCGGCGTGGCATGGAAGGCATTTTCGGGCGGACACTATGCGGTCGACTTTGCCGCATTAATTTTGGCCTCACTATCAGCCAACAGTTCGCGAGCGGTGTTTGCATGACGGTGGAATTCGCCGTCCTTCAGTTTTGAAAGAAACTGACCCAAGTCCCTCACTGCACCAGCATAATCTGATTTTGCGTGGTAGTTGATCAGGCCCAGGCAAAAATGAAGCTGGACTCGGTCAGGTTCTTTGGCCAAAGCAATCTGGATGAATTCCTCACACTGAATAGGAACTGACCGGTCAGCAATCGGACCATTGAATGCATGTTTGTAGTCCGCAGCCGCTTCATCCATTTTGCCCTGATATGCGTGCAGAAATGCCCTGCTGTACCACCACGTGGCGTCCGAATCATTTCGGCATTTAGTAACCAATTTATGTGCAGCGGGTATGTCTTTGCGCAAAACAAACTCGCACATCGCCAACCCCATCATCGCTTGTAAATTCGCGGGATCGTACTGGAGAAGTTTGTGACATATCTCGTCGTACTTGAGGAGATACCGTTCATCTCTAGTTGAAAAATACGTAGTGTATAAATGCTTTTGCCAAGCAACGTAAAGCTGGCGAAACCTATACGGAAGCCGCATGGAAATCTGCCTGATTCCCTCTGCGGGTACTCGGGACTGTTTCAACTTGTGATCTACGTAAGTGAACAACGCTTCGGCATAAGCAACATCACCAGAAATTAAAGCTGCCGTTCCGACGACATAACGGGTGCTCACGTCTGTCCATTCGGACGTGGCTTCAAATTTAAAAGCATCGTTTTCTTTCTCAATTATGACTCTTCGCGGGAGAGTTCTCGTAAAATCGTTACACAGTTCTTGACTGATTTCCTCGGGCACGGGGCGATGCCGCACCATGCCTTCAAACGCCAATAAATGCGCCGGTTTTCCATCCTTGTTGCGCAAACGAACCCTACCATATAACAAAAAGTGCCCGCGCACTTTTCGGAGCAGACGATCCATTGCGACCGGATCGTCTACTCCTTCGAGCGACCAGCTTGGCAGTTCGATCAGTTGAAACCTAGATCCCCCCTGTTGAATCAGTTGGCGGAGATTGGCGACGAAGTCCAATTTGACTTGTTTGTCTTCCTGTGGGTCGTCGCAGAGAATGCCAATAATGATACCAGCGTTCCCTTTATCGACTCTTGGCAGGTGGTTCGTGAACATCCAAGCTGTAAGCACAATCAGGCCAATCGCTACAGATGAAATCCAGCCGATCGTAGAAACGCTGTTTGATTGCTGCGAGTAGAAGAAGCCGACCACTACAATCGAGACGGCGAATGGCGCGATGAACGCCGCTGGCTTTTTGTGCCAATAACGCTCAAGCCACTCGATTCCTTTTTTTACTAACTCATTATTCATAGTACCACGCTCGTCGGCAATTCTTAACTGTTTTTCGCCCGTTTGACTACTGAATCAGTTTCGCAAGACCGACACGGGCGCGGGGAGCAAGGAAATATCTGCGTCGGCTTGCACTAAGCGCGATCACTCCACGTTGATTGATGGCGTAGGTTCCGATGTGGTCAAGTCTCTTTCCATGATTGAAACTCGCCCCTGTTCCGCCCGGCGGGAAGCCGCTCTCAGTTTGAGGTCGCGGACATCGCGCTGTCCAGCAGTGCGGGATTCTCCCCAACCCGCGTGCAGCAGGCGGGACGGAGCGCGGCTCTGTGAGCCGCAGCACGTCCAAACAACGAGCAGGCCATGGAGTTTATCAAATTGTTTGGCTTGGCGACCCTGCTGCGGGTCACAGACCCGCGCTCCGGGATGAAAACGGATGGGTGGCCGTCTGCCAAGACCCACAACCACGTTGCGGTTGGGAATTGCAACTGCGAGCGGCTACTTCAGCGGACGAATTTTGCCGGTTACTTCCGTTACCACTGGATGACCTTCCAGCACCCGTGGGATGCTCCGTTCCACGGCGGAATCTTTTCGTGCCAGCATCACCCTCAGGCACGGGGTTTGGTCGTCCTTCATCAAGCCCACATAAACACCCACCACGCCGGGGAGCGCCAGCAATTCCTGATCATGGTCGGCCAGCACAGCATTGATATCGCGCGGCGGATTTGAAGAAATACTTTGTTGATTGGAACTCATGCAGCCTCCCAAGAACAGCAGCACCGCCACGGAAAAGAAAAACACCCGTCCGCAATGGCGCGAACGGGGGTCTTCCTTGAGATGAGCATCGCGGTGCAACCGGCGCGGGGGTTTAATTGCCCACCATGGTGGCCGTGCCGCCGAGTTTGCCGCCGACAAACGTCAGCACTTCGTTGATTGGGTTCGCAATCGCACTAGTGTTGCTGCCGGCATACAGCAGCCCGACGGCGCGGGGATTCGTGGTCACGTTTTCCACCATCAATGATCCCGAATCGCCCGCCTGCAGGAATTTGGTGTATCGGTTAGCGACCACAATCTGTCCGGTGAAGGTCTTGGTGAAGGCCGCGCCGCCGGCACATTCGTTGTCGTAGGTGACGCTGATGGTGCCGTTGAGGCCGGAGATGCTGCTGGAGGTCAGGCCGCTGGTGCGACCGCTCTTCTTGACGCCCTGCCGCAGCGACGCGCTCACGGTGTTACCCGAGATGGTGCCGATTTCGAGGATCGCGCCATTGGTGCTGACCATGCCCGAGGACACTTGCGCCACAGAAACGTCCACATTTGAATTCGGCAGCGAAATTAATTTGACCAGCGAGCCGACGACTTGTGCGTTGCCCGAATTGCAGCCGACATCAATCAGCCCCGGTTGGATGATCGGGTCGCCCGTGTTGGCCACGATGTTGTTCCCGCCGGAAACGATGTCAGCCTCAAACACATGATAGTTGCTCATGATGTATTGAACGCCGTTGACTTGAACCAGCGAGCCAAGCGTGCCACCGCAACAATAGCCGTTGGCGAGGTCGTAGCTCCAACCGCCAGACGTGCCGAGTTGGATCGGTGGAGTTTGTTTGGCAGTGTGCGCGGCAAAAGCGCGGAACTTGTCAGTCAATTCCACTTTCACGCCGACGCCGCGAATCTGCGGCGGCAGGCCGCGAATGATTTCGGCACGCGTGGAAGCGTCCCGATCCACGTAAACCACCAGCACCGTCTGTCCGGCCTCATCCAGTCCCACCGCTGTGCCCAGCATACCCGGCAGCTTCATGAGTTCAGGTGTCACCGTCTTCTGGACAGCCATCACGGCCTGGACGTGGGGGTTGTCAAGGGCGAGCAATTCTGCGGGCGGGCCACCCACTTGGGCGCTCGCTTGCATTCCCAGCCCGGCCACGATGGCCAAGATTGCTCGTGAGAGTTTGTCCATCATTGGTTGAAGTTTCATAATATTTATTCTTTGGTAATGGTTATTTTTTTGCAATCACCTACTTCCAACTCTAGTAACCGGGAACTTCCTCGTTACCGGCCCCAAATAGTGTTTGCAGTTGGAAATTTTAATCGCGATGATTGTCGTTAGCATGGAGTAGATCCCCTACATGTCAAGCGGTTGAAAATACGAACACGTTTTTGCCCGTGCAAGCCGTCGCATCTCACCCACTTCCAGTTTCTCCAAGCACTTGAGTATTTCCCGATGGTTTTCTTAAAGCCGGAGCTTGAAGGCTTAAGGGGGCACCCGGATTTGCTGGCGAATTTCCTCGGGAATCATTTTTGCTCAAACAGTTTTTCCACCTTCGCCTTCACCGCCGCACCCATCTTGATCAGCGGCGGCCAGGGGCGTTTGAAACCTTCGCCGGGAATTTTCTTCGGCGCGGTCATTTTCATTTTTTCACCAGCGGATTGCGCGTCTTGAGTTTTGGGAATAGCGAGAAATCGCGGTCGGCGGTCCAGAGTTCGCGCACGCCGTGATGCAGACACAGCGCGGCAATGCGCGCATCGTGGATACGCGGGCCGGATAACTTTGCGGCCAATGCCAGTTCGCGCAGCTTTTCAAAGTAACCCGGACTTTCGGCGAGCAGATGCAGGTTGCCGCCAGCCAGCCAAGCATCCACCGCCGCGCAAGCCTGATTCAGCGCCGTCGGCGGCTGGTAAATGCCGGTGCGGGTGACAATGCCGATAAATTCATGGATGCACGGCCACGGAATCGCCCACGGCGCGGATTGATGCCGCAGGGAATCAATAAATTCTTTGGCCGCTGCGTGAAACTCACTGTCCGCGCGGTGCGAATAAACCAGCAGATTGGTATCAACGGCAATCACGCGCCGTGTCCCCGGTAGATTTCATCGCGAATTTTTTCCCACGAAGCGTGCTTAAACTCATCCGTCAATCCCTTGCCGCGAACCGTGACGAGCGGCGGAAGTTTCTTGGCTTGCTGCTTTTCCTTTAATACCAGCCGCAAGCCCTGCTCGGCCAGAGCGCGAAAAGTAGTTTTTTCTTTTCGAGCCAGACCTTGTGCGCGTTCAAAAAGGTCGTCAGCGATTTCAATGGTCGTCTTCATAATATGGCGACCCATATTTGCATGGCTGGCCACCCATATCAAACGGTTTTTCCGAACAGGGAATTGATTTTACTCTTCACCGCTGCATCCATCTTGATGAGCGGCGGCCACGCGCGTTTGAAACCTTCACCGGGAATTTTCTTCGTCGCATCAATGCCCAGCTTGCTGCCGCTGGCAATCATGCGCGGGTCAGCGCGTTTTCGCTGATGAAAAGATTGCGCGAACGAAAG
>JAYWBR010000149.1:0-6236 GCA_043781315.1 Verrucomicrobiota bacterium
GAGCTCGCGGACATCCACCGGCTTGGGCAGACAGTAGTGCGCGCGGCGCGGGCCTTGCAACGCCGCCATCTGCTGCCGCACTTCGAGCGCGCCGGAGACGATGATGACCGGGACGTGCGGCAGCAACTCCTTGAATTCCGGCAAAAAATCCAGACCGCGCTCACCGTCGGCCAGCACCTGGTCCAGCACCAGCACATCCGGCTGCAGACGCGCCAGCAACGCCAGCGCGGCGCTGCCGGTTTTCGCGCGGGTCAACTGGCAGTGGCCGAGCGCCTCCTCGTAAATTTCGTACTGAAAATCATCATCCTCGACAATGAGCAGATGCGGTTGGGTTTTCATGATTTCACCGGAAGAATGAGCGTGAACGTGCTGCCCGCATCCGGGGCCGATTCCACCGCGAGGCCGGCGTTCATTTTTTTGGCGAGTTCATAGACCATCGAAAGGCCCAGCCCGGTCCCGCGGCGCGCGGACAAATTTTTGGTGGTAAAAAACGGTTCGAAAATGCGCGCGCGAATTTCCGGCGCGATGCCCGGGCCGTGGTCATGCACGGAAATGAAAATGAATCTCGGCGCGGGCGCGGGCGCGAGAAACAGTTCCTCCGGCAATTTTTCCGCGAGCGGCGCCGAGATTTCAATGCGTTTGCGTCCGGTCATCGCCTCGTCGGCGTTGAAGATGAAGTTGAGCAGGATTTGCTGGATGAAATCGCGCGGCGCGGAAATTTCCGGCAGGCTGGCATCCGGCTTGAACCGCACCTCGACCTCGTGCAGGAAGCGGTCGCCGAGCAGCCGGCGCGTGTCGGCCACGACGGCATTGAGGTCACACAGGGCGGCGGGCGCGCCGTCACCGCGGCTGAAGCCGAGCAGCGCGTCCACGACTTCGGCGCCCTGCTGCACGACCGTCTGGATGCGCGCGGTGCGCGTGCGGATTTTCTCCGTGTCAGTCACGTTGTCCTCGATGATCTGCGCGGAGCCTTTGACGATGGAGAGGATGTTGTTGAAATCATGCGCGATGCCGGCGGCGAGCGTGCCGAGCGCGTTCATCTTCTGGCTGTGGAACAGTTCGCGATTGGCGAGTTCAAGCTGGCCGGTTCTTTCCGCGACCAGTTCGCCGACTTTCGCGTAGCTGTGCCGGAGATGACGATGCCGGTTCAATGCCAGCGCGGCGAAAAACAGCGACACGAGCAGTGCCAACGCCAGCACGATGACAAGCCGGGCCTCGCGATACCACGGCACCACGACGGTGAATTCCAACTGCGCGGGGATGGCTTCCCGGTTGCCGTTGCGGTCCATCGAACGCACGCGAAAGACGTGACGGCCCAGGCCCAGGCCGGAATAAACCACCGGTGCCGCCGGCTGGAACGATGACCATGTGTGTTCGTCCAGCCGGCAGGAGAAGATCAAATCGCTCGATGCCGTCTGCTCGTGCGGGTCGCTGCCGCGAAAGCGCAGCGTGATGGCCGCGTCTTCGGGGACGTTGGCGGGGTTGAATTCCGGAGACAAAATTTCCGTGCGGGGCGCGTCCGTGTCGGCATCCGGTTCAAAGCGGCTCCAGCCAAGCGCGGTTTCGGCGAAGATGGAACCGTTCTCGTCTTCCTGCACCGAAAAAACGTCCTCGGCGGGCAGCCCGTCCGCGAGGCCGTTCACAATCCAGGCGCCGCGCGCGAATCTTAACAGTCCGTGCGTGCTGGCGATCCAGAGCGTGCCGTCGCGCGTGGCGGCGAGCGAATGAATCGGCCCCGCCACGAGGCGCGCGGCCAGCCAGTCGCGGCCATCAAACTCCCAGACCTGGCCGGGCGTCGCGCACCAGATGCGGCCATCGGAAATCTCAGCCAGGCCGACGGGCTGTTCCGGGCCGAGTTGATTGGTGGAGGCAAAGACCTTCCATTGCCCGCGATGATGCCAGGCCAGGTGGTTGCCGCCGCCAAGCCAGGTTTCACCCGCGCGGGTGGAGAAGGAAATGTTCCAGTCCTCGACCTGGGCCAGTTCCGGCGGAATAAAAAAACCGTTCGTTGCATGCGACGGAGACAAACGCGCCGGCGCGGTCTGCCAGATTTTTTCCGGCGGCGTCCCCGCGCCGCTGGCCGACGCCGTGAACAGGGCGGCGGCGAAGAGCAGCTTGAGGTGCGGGTTCATCGGGCTGAATTATTTCATCTTCATTGCGTGCTGTGCAATCAAAAGCACGGGTGTGCGGCGAGACGCCCAGTGTTCACGCGAAAACGGCGGGATAATCTGACTCCATTCATGAGCGCATGGTTCGGCAACAACGACGCGAGCGAGGGACACGGCTTCACGCTGATTGAATTGCTCGTGGTCATTGCGATCATCGCGATTCTCGCCGGGTTGGTGCTGGCACCGTTGGGCGCGGCGAAGGCCAAGGCGAAGAGCGCGTCGTGCATCAGCAATCTGCGCCAGCTCTCGCTGGGCTGGAGACTGTATGCCGATGACAACGGCGGGACATTGGTGGTGAACCTGCCGCAACTGTCCACCGAGGCGGCGTGGGTCGTTGGCGAAATCTTCACCCCGGCTCAAGCGACCAATCAGGCGATCATCCGCTCGGGAAAGCTTTTCCCCTACATCCTCAACCCGAAGGTTTATCACTGTGCCGCCGACCTGGCGCAGGAGGGTGGCGTGCTGCCGGTGTTGAGCTATTCGATGAACGGCTGGATGGGGAGCCGCACCATGAATCAGAGCGCGGCAAATTCCACCTACAAGACGTTTGTGCGCGAGGCGGAATTGACGGCGGCGGCGCGCCTGTGGGTGCTGGCCGATGAGGACGCGAGCACACTGAACGACGGATGGTTTCTGGTGACAATGGATGACACGAAACCTTTCGCCAGTTTTCCCGGCCTGCGCCATCAGCATGGCGGAGCCATGAGTTTTGGGGACGGCCACACGCAGATTTTCAAACTGCGCAGCCTTGGCAGTGCGCCGGGCGGCCGAATCAGTCCAGCCAATCCAGACTGGCTGCTGTTCAAACAAATGACGACGGAGCGCTAGATCATATTTGCCAAGACAAACCAACCTGAAGAAACCATGAGCACCACTTTTCCCACCCAAACCAGCCGGCCTGTGCGAGCCAGCGTTTTCAACCTGCGCACGCGCTGTGACAAGGAGACATCGCGAGTGAGTCCCGGCACTGCCAGACCGGGATGTTTTGCAGCCGGTTTTTCATTGAAAAATCGGGGGGCTTGTTTATAACCGCTCCATGTGATCCTTCCTCCGGCAACTCACCTGACGTGAAGACAACACAGATTCAAATTTTTATGAAAAGGACGTTGGCCCGTTTTTCGAAAGTGCTTCTGCTGCTCGGCATGTGGGTCGCCGCCGTGGGTGCCATTTCAATCGCCCGCGCGGACTGCACGCCGTCTCCCTCGGGCCTCGTGAGTTGGTGGCGCGCGGAAGGCAATGCCACGGATGCGGCCGGTGGGAACAACGGCGTGCTGCTCAATGACGCAACCTTCGGCACGGGCGAGGCCGGCCAGGGTTTCAGCTTTGACGGGATCAATGATCTGGTGAAAATCCCCAAGGCGGCGAATCTCGACGTGGGCAACCAGGTGACGATTGAGTTCTGGATGAAGGCCAGTCCCGGCAACGCGATGAACACGTATCAGGGCTTGGTCACCAGTGATTTTTTCGGAATCGAAATCGCCAATGGCTACGTGCTCGGTCCGCTGGGCGTTGAGTTTTTCATCAGCACCGACGGCGGCGCTTCGGTTTCCCCGTCCTCGTATCCGGACACCGCGACAGTCAACGGCGGCGGCGCGCAGGTTTCTGCGGGCGTGTGGCATCACGTCGCGGGGACTTATGACGGGACGAAACTGCAACTCTACATTGACGGCCAGCCGTGGGGTGTTCCGAATTATCACACCGGCGCGATTTCCCCGATGCTGGCCAACAGCTTTGTGGCCATCGGCGCGGAAGATGGACGGACGATCTGCCCCGACTGTGTGGGCAGCCGGTATTTCAACGGGCAGATAGACGAGCCGGCCATTTACAACCGCGCGCTCTCGCAAAGTGAAATCCAATCCATCTACAACGCCGGCAGCGCCGGAAAATGCGGAGCCGCTCTGCCCGTTGCGCCGGTGATTCAAACCCAGCCGGCCAGCCAAACCGTCACGGCGGGAAATTCCATCATGTTCTCCGCGCTCGCCGACGGCACGGCCCCGCTCAGTTACCAATGGCAATGGAACGGCATGAACATTTTCGGAGCCACGAACACTTCGCTCACTTTGTTCAACGTGCAATTGAATCAGGCCGGAAATTATTCCGTGTTGGTCAGCAACGCGGTCAACTACGCCGCGAGTTCCAACGCACTGCTCACCGTCAATCCGGCGGCGTGCGTCCTGCCGCCCGCCGGACTGGTCAGTTGGTGGCGCGCGGAAAGCAACGTGCTCGACAACGTCACCGGCAATCACGGCATGTTGCAAAACGGCGCGGGTTTCGCCGACGGAAAAGTGGGGTCGGCATTTGCCTTCGACGGCGTGGATGACTACGTGCTGGTGAACCCAACCGCGAGTTTGAATGTCGGTTTGAGCAGCGGCTTCACCGTCGAAGCTTGGATCAACCCGACGACGACGGAAGTGCAAATGCCGATCATTGAATACGAAAACGCCCTCGGCACATTTAATGGCAGCGATGTCGGGGTGCATTTCTACATCTCGGTTCCGGGCGAAGGCACTGGCCCTGGCGGCTTTTATGCCAACCTCCAGGACACGGCAGGCAATGGTCACTTCATCACCTCACCGGCGGGCCTGGTCGCGGCGGGAGTCTGGCAGCATGTGGCGCTGACGTACGACCAGACTTCCGGGAACGCCACGGTTTATCTGAACGGCGTGATGGTGGCCCAAGCCAGCCTCGGCAGTTTCACGCCGCAGACGAGTTTCCCCAACCTGCTCATTGGCGCTCGCACCACCTTTGGCTCGGCGGCCAATCCCTCGGACAAATTTTCCGGCAGGTTGGACGACCTGAGCATTTATGACCGCGCCCTCGCGCCGACGGAAATCGCCGCGATCTACAACGCCAGCAGCGCGGGCAAATGCGATGCGCCCGTCGCGCCGACCATTGTGCAGCAACCGCAGGACACCGTCGTGCTGGCCGGAACGCCCGCCACCTTCAACGTCGCCGCCGCCGGCAGCGCGCCGCTCGCCTACCAATGGTTCGCCAATGCCGCCGCCTTGTCGGGCGAAACCAATTCCACTCTGACGCTCAACAACATTGTTTACCCGATGACCGGAAATCTTTACTCCGTCACGATCACCAACGCCGGCGGTTCCGTCCACAGCCGCGACGCCGTTCTCACCGTGATCAACACGCCGCCGCAAATCTCCAATCCCGGCAGCCAGATCGTGGACTACATCGCGCCGCCGCTGGGACTGCCGTTCACCGTCTCCGACGCCGAGTCGTCCGCCGACAACTTGCAAATCTATGTGGACTCATCAAACACCAATCTCGTCCCGAACGCGCAGATCGTGGTGAGCGGCACCGGCACTAACCGCATCGTCACGCCCACCGCCATCACTAATCTGGTCGGCAGCACCACGATCACGCTGACGGTGGTGGACGAGGGCGGGCTTTCCAACCAGGTCAGCTTCGGCTTCACGGTCATCAACCAGTCGCCAAGAATTTCCGGCATTACGGCGCAACGCGCTCCGCTGAACGCCACCATCGGTCCGCTTGCCTTCACCGTGTCCGATGCCGAGACGCCTGCCGACCAGTTGGTCGTCGCCGCGTTCTCGTCCAACAACAGCATCATGCCGACGAATCAAATCGTGCTCGGCGGCTCAGGTACCAATCGCACCATAACCATCCTGCCCGGCACCAATTCTCTTGGTTCGGCCAATGTCATGATCACCGTGATAGATGGCCTGGGTGACACGACCTCGGTAAATCTATTCATCAGCTGGGATCAGTTCACCGACGTGCTGGCGGGACTGCCCGCGTTGCAATACAGTGCCGTGGCGTGGGGCGATTACGACAACGACGGCAAACTCGATCTGCTCGTGGCCGGCACCACGAACGGTTTGCCGAGCGGCGCGGTCACGCGGATTTATCACAACGACAACGGCGCGTTTACCAACTTCATCAGCCTGCCCGGCCTCTTCAAATGCGCGCTGGCTTGGAACGATTATGACCGCGACGGCCGGCTGGACATCGCCATCAGCGGTTTGAACAGCACCAACCAGGCGTTCTCCCGCATCTATCACAACAACGGCAACGGCACGTTCACCGACATCGCCG
>JAYWBR010000150.1:0-17789 GCA_043781315.1 Verrucomicrobiota bacterium
CGTGGCTTTCAACGCGGCCACGCAGCGACCGGCGTAGGCGCGGCGCTCGTTCGACTGAAATGATTCGTGGCTCGCATTGTCCGCACTGTCCACGGCGGCAATGGCTCCGGGGCCGGCGACTTTGAAGGTAATCAAATCGCTCGCGTTCGGAACATTCACACCCTGGGCGTCCACCACGGTCGCGGTCACGAAAGCAACTTCATCCCAGCCGGGCGCGAGTTTTTTACGGTCGGCGGTCAGGATAATTTTCGCGGGCTTCCCGGCGGTGCGCAGTTCATCGGTGGCGACCTTGCGACCTTGGTTGCGCGCCACGGCTTTCAAGGTGCCGGGCGCGAAGGGAATTTTCCACATGCGCGGCGAGGCATCGGCATTGATTTTTTTTATGCCAAGCGATTTGCCATTGAGCAATAATTCAACCTCTGCGCAGTTGGAATAGACTTCAATATTCTCGTCATGGGCGGCGAGGTTGCGCGGCGTCCAGTCGGCGAACTGCACCTGCGTGTGCAACTCCGCTCCGCCGTAGCCGGGGTCGGTGGGCATCAGATCATCCGCCGCCACGCGCCGCACCACGCGCACCATCGGCGTTTCACTCCACCAGCTTTGCCGCTCGTAACCCATCGGCTTCACTTCGCCGGTGCGGTCAATCAAACCGGAAGCATGACCCACGAGCGGCCAGCGCCGCGACTCGCCGAGGTAATCCACGCCCGTCCAAAGAAACTGGCCGGAGTGCGAACGGTTGTCGCGCAGGTTGAGCCACGTCTGCCGGTCGTGCCGCTGTTCCGTGCCGAGAATTTTGCGGGACGGCTTCGCGCGCTGGGCGGCGAGCAGTTCGTTGTCGCGATAATTTGTGCCGACCACGTCGAGCAAGTCGGCCAGGCCGTTGTCGTAATCGTGGCTGACGTTCGGGCGAAACAACGCCTGGGTGACGGGCCGCGTCGGATCGGTCTGATGGCAGATATCCACGAGGCCTTTGAGAATTGTCTTCGCGAGTTCCCCGTTCGGCGTGTCGTGGATTTCATTGCCCACGCTGTAAAGAATCACGCTCGGATGATTACGGTCGCGGCGGATGGTGTCGCGCAGATCCGGCTTCGACCAGTCGTCGAAATAGAGATGGTAGTCATATTTATTTTTCCCCACCGTCCAGCAGTCGAACAATTCATCCATCACGAGAAAGCCCATCCGGTCGCACAGATCAAGAAACTCCGGTGCGGGCGGATTATGCGCGGTGCGGATGGCGTTCACGCCCAGTTCACGCAGCGCCGTCAACCGCCGCGCCCACACATCGAGCGGCACGGCCGCGCCGAACGCGCTGCCGTCGTGGTGGAGACAAACTCCCTTGAGCTTGAAGTTTTTTCCGTTGAGATAAAAACCCGCGTCCGCGCGGAATTCAAACTGCCGCACGCCGAACGGAACTGCGTCCTCGTCCAGGCTGGCACCAGCGGACTGCACGCTGAGAACGGCGCGATACAGTTCGGGATGATCGAGATTCCATAGGCGGGCATTGAACAACAGCGCGCGCGGCGCAAATTCTGCCACCTGGCCGGGCGCGAGGGTTTGCGGCCCGGTGTGATTGACCGCCACCATTTTCCCGTCGGGATCGAAGACCTGGATTTGCACGGACACTTCGCGCGGCTGCTCCGACTGGTTCACCACGGTACTTGCTGATTGAACAATGGTCATCGGCAAGCCCGACTCGGCGCGCATGGAGGTCGTGATGAAATTTCCCCACTGCTCGAAGTGAACGGGATCAGTGATGACCAGCCGGACGTGGCGGTAAATTCCCGCGCCCGAATACCAGCGTGACGCGGGCTGCTCGGAATTGTCCGCCCGCACGGCCAGCAGATTTTTTTCACCGCCGAATTTCAAATGCCCCGTCAGCTCGTAGCGAAAGCTCACGTAGCCAAACGGACGGTGGCCGAGCAAGGTGCCGTTGATCCAGACATCGCTGTTGGCCATCACGCCGTCGAACTCGATGAACACGCGGCGGCCGGAAAGATTTTCCGCGAGGGAAAATTGTTTGCGATACCAGCCCACGCCGCCCGGCAAAAACGCGCCTGCGCCGCCGGTGGGATTGGTTTCGGCGAACGGCCCCTCAATGCTCCAGTCGTGCGGCACGTCGAGCTGCCGCCACGCGCCCGCATCGAAGCCCGGTTGTTCCGCACCGACTGAGTCCGATTTTAGAAACTTCCAGTCGGCATCGAAGTTCAAAGTCTCGCGAATGGGAGCAGCCGCGCTGCGGAAGGAAGCCCCGAGCAAAGCAACGGCGGTGAACAATTGAAACAAGGGACGGAGTTTGGTGGAAGTGATACTCATGCGTGGGGAGAATATGGAAAATGCGGACGGGAATTGGCGAGACATTTGTGCGCCAACAATTCGGACGGCCATTGGTTTGCCGGGTTGCCAGGTTCTTGCTATCAATGATCCGCTTGATGAATCCAACACCAGAAATCAGCCAAAGCCTGCTCGTCAGCGGGCTGGCCACGGCCGTCAACGCCTGTGCGTCCGGCCAGTCAGCCGACCAGGCCATCGCCGTCGCGGTGCAACACATCCGCGCCCGGCAAACATTGTCCCTGCGCGATGAAGCCAAAGTGCGCGACTGGCTGGAACGCGAACTGCCCCAGGCAATCCGTCAGGCCGCCGCGACTTCTGAGCCAGAGGAAAAACCCGCCGGCGACTCGGCCAAACAACTGTACCGCATGACCGGGCCGACGAAGTTCACCGCCGTCGGGAAGCCGCCATTTATTTTCCCACCGCTCTGGCTCTATCGTTTGATTGACGGCCAGACCGTGCGCAAACTTTCGCCCGACTGCATCCGGCGCCGAAAAATAATTATCTCGGGCGCAGCGCTTGCCTGCCTGCTTGCCGGACTTTTTCCGCCGTGGATTCAGACCGTGGATCTCAACACAACACACACGCAGACGGACGCGGGCTATGGCTTCCTCTTCTCGCCGCCAGCACCCCGCGAATACTCTTTCGCCATCGGCATCCGGCTGGATGATTCGCGGCTGCGCCTCGAAGCGGCCTGCCTGCTGGCCGCGAGCCTCGCCGCGTGGTTTCTGTTTGGCGGCGAGAAGCAGAACGACCGGAAGCCTTGAGTCACGCGGCAGTTTTTGTCACCGCAACGTCACCGCCCTGCCCTTGGTTCGACACGCATCCATTGTAGTTTTTGCCCGTTAGCTTGAAAGGAGGTTAACGTCGCAAACCGGGTCACTTGTTGATCAAACCATTGGCAGCGTCCTCGCCCGGGCGCTGCCGCTTTTTTTTGGCGGATGTTTTGGAATCGGACTGACGGAGGAATTCATGCCGGCTGCCGTTCCAGATCAGGCGCGAAATAATTTGGGGAACAAGCGGCCGGTACGGCCAAGGTAGGCCCGGTAGGTTTCTCCATGCACGCCCAGCAGGTAGGCCTCTTCATCGGCGGCCTTGGCTTGCACGCAAACAAAATGCACGGCGAGGAGGATGAGTGAAAAAATCGTGGGCAGCAACAGGGCCGAACCGATCAGCATGACGATTTGAAAACCATAGATCGGATGCCGGATGACCCGGTACGGGCCGCGCGTGACGAGGGAGGTTTTCTCTTCACGGTTGACGCCGATGCGCCACATGTCGCCCATCGAGGCATAGCACCAGAGGGTGGCCGCGTAACCGAGAACAATGAGCGTCAGCCCACCCGCAAGTGTGGCCGGGGTGAGGCACGCGGATGAAAGATCTTTTGCATCGAATAAAAAAAACGGCTGCAGCAGCCAGCCCAGGATCATGAACGTCCAACCGACCCAGAGAAGTTTTTCCTTGGGCGTGCGCGGTTTGAGGTTGGCCGATTTGCCGATACGCTTGCGGATGCGGCGCGCGTGCATGGCCACGCCGCCCCAGTAGATCACGGCGGTGGCGGAAACGCAGACGCGCCGGAGGATGAATTCGTCAAGGGTCATGGGGGATGCGTTTCGCGCGGATGAGGGTTTGGAGTTCGAGCACCCAATGGCGTTTGATGCTGTGCCAGACATCGGCGGCCCAGAGGATGTGCGCGTTGTCCTTAAAGGTCGGACCGGCCTCACTCGCGGTTGCGCCCGGAACATAGTTGTTGATCCAGTCCCGATCCGCCGGGCTTTGCAAAAGATTTTCCGTGACGGGCACCGTCCAGTGGTTGGACGCCGTGGGCAGCCGCACATTACGGACATGCGCCGTACCCGTGGCTTGAAATAAATTGGCCGCGCCGTACCCGAGATAATCGCCGCCAAAAACATCCAACTGAATCGAGAAGCCGGTGAACTCCTCGACGCTGTCGGGAATTTTTCGCAGCCGCCCGTTCATGCTCCACTCGTGCGGAATGATCCGGCCCAACCCGCCCGCCGCCAGCACGGCCGCAAAACAGACCTGGAGATTGGTGACCGGCCACAATCCGCCCGTGAGCGGATCGCGGATGTCACGGCGGGTCTCCGGTTGTTCCGTCAGCGGATTCCAGACGACGGGCGGATGGCCTGCTTCACTGGCAATCATTTGCAACACCTTCACCGCCTGCATGCCGCCAAGACTGTGGCCGAGCAGCATGGGCCGCAAGCCGTCGCGTTCGTAACTGCCCGCGATCAGGCCGGCAATTTTCGCGCTGTCACGGAACGAGCTGCACGAATACGCGCCGTCCACCGGATCCCGGGCGCTCCATTCGGGATAGCCCATGCCGATGATGAATTTGGAAAAGGATTTCATCGCGATCTGCACCGGCAACAAGCCGCCTTGGATCATGAAGATTCGCGGGGCTGGCGCGTTGGCCAGCACTTCCCGGATGTCCCGTTCACTCACATGCTCGGGATCAAGGGCGAGAATTTTATTTTCCGCAGCGGGCGTGAGCGAGGGTGTGAGGATTGGTTGCCCGCCCTCCGGGAATGCAGCGGTTCTCGGGGCGGCGTGGACGGCGCATCCCAGCAGCATCACAACTATTCCCGTCAGCACTCGTCGTTTCATGGTCAACGGGTGGAAGCCATCGCGCGGCGGGCGCGGATGAGCCGCTGCAACTCGATCACCCAATGTTTTTTCACGCTGTACCAGATGTCGGCGGCGAACAGAATGTGCCGGCTGTCGGAATCGAATTGCACCTTCACGTCTTCATTCGGCGTGGCGATGGGCGTGTAGTCATTGAGCCACGCTTCAATTTTTTTGCTGCGCAGCAGATGCTCGGCGGCGGGCGTCTTGCCGTGTTCTTCCTGGGTTGGCAGGCGGACGTTGCGGACGACGGCGTGGCCGCTGGCGTGAAAAAAATTCATTGAACCGAAGCCCAGCATGTCCCCGCCAAGCAGGTCGTTGCCTTTGTAAAAGCCGGTGAATTCCTCGACCGAATCCGGGATGTCGCGCAACCGGAAGTTCATGTCCAACTGGTTCGGCAATATCCGCGTCAGTCCGCCCGCCCCCATCGCGGCGACATAAGGCAACTGCAGGCCCACGACCGGCCGAACCTGACCCGTGAGCGGGTCGGTGATTTTCCGGCGCAGCTCGCTCTGCCACGTCAGCGGACTCCAGACTTCGAGACTATTGGTGTCGCTGTCCGCAAACTTGTCGAGGATGCGCACCACCTGCATCCCCCCCTGGCTGTGGCCGATCATCATCGGGCGCATCCCCTCTTTCTCGTAGTACCAGGCGATCATGCCGGCGATCATGTCGGTGTCCTCGTAGCAACTGAACGTCCACGTCGCGTCGCCGGGATTGCGGATGCTGGCTTCGGGATAGCCCATGCCGACGAGAAATTGGGAAAACGAAATCATCTGCCGGTGCACCGGGTAGATGCCGCCGTGGATGTTGATGATGCGCGGTGCCGGAGCATGGGCGAGCACGAGCTTGAGATCGCTGGCGGAAACATGTTCGGGGTTAAGCGCGAGTATTTTGTCTTCGCTCGCCGGGGTCAGGGAATATTTCGCCAGCCCGAATTCTTTTCCAATTGCCACCGCCCGGGCCGCGCTCAAACCGTGCCGGTCATAGAGCGCGCAGCCGCCGAGCAACCCCACGGCACCCAACATCAGCATCAATGTTGCAAGAGTTTTCATGAACTGAGTCTGACTTGTTCCAGCAACTGGAGAAACAGATTTTTAATGTGCTGGGTGTGCGCGTCGGTAAAGGTCGAGGCCCGGAACGTCAACCCCACGTTGACCACCTCGCGCACCGTCGTGACCGACAACACCAGGGGCATGACGGGCCCGGTGGAGACGCCGCGGAAATAATCCACCGGCGGCCCACCCGCTGGTTGCGGCCACAAAGAGTTCAGGTTCATGTTCGTAATGCCGCCCCAGAGCGGATAATGTTTTTGATATAGTTTCGCCCGATGTTTCGTTGAGAAGAAAGAAAGGAGGAGCCGTCCCAAGGCCAGTTCCACCGGCGGGCCGGCGTAGGCTTTTTGCTGCTTGATCGCCTGGGTCTGAACACGAATGGCGCGGGCCAGTTCCGGCAAAGCGCAGCCCTCCGGGGCTTCATGACTGACCACAAACGAACCGAGAAACAAGCCCCAGCCGTCCGGCTCTTCGAGGTTCAGGTCGTTCCGCGTATTGACAATGCACCCGAGGGCGATGCGTCTCCGGGAGGGATGTTCGAACCGGTTGAGGGTGTAGGACGAACAACATCGCAGCAGCAACGCCAGGAAAACATCATTGATGGTCACACCCCAGTTTTTTGCCGCGGCGGACAAGGCGCGCAACATCTCCGGGCCGAGCGTCAGTTGCTCGAAACGGTTGCCGCCGTCGTTCACATCGCGGTGGTACACCCGGGCGCACCGCCGCTGCTGCCAGAGTTGTCCTAGAAAACGCACCAGTTGCTGCGCCAGCGCGATCGGTTGGAAACCGCCCCGGGGCCGGGCGAGGCAGAAGCGTTTAATGCCCGGCTGGTGCGCCTCGCCAGACAAGGCGCTGTAAATGTGCCGCAGCAATTGCACGACCGACACCGCATCCGCCACCGCATGAAAGTAAACCAGCCCAAGGCAGTATGAATTTTTTTCCCGGATGATAAAAAAACGAAAGGGCTGAAAGGCTCCGGCCGTCTCGAAACCGGTGTTGATCTGTCGCTCGATTTCAACCCGCAACGTTTCGGACGGGTCGGCCCCGGCCTCCATCACATTGAGGTCAGCCGGAGCGGAGCCGTCGCCAAATTGAAAACTCCCCTTCCGCCGGTTCAGCGTAAGGCTCGTCAACCCGTGGAAGGCAAGGGTGTCGCGAATGACCTGCCGCAACCGCGCCAAATCAACGGCGGCAGTTACTTTGACCACATGCACCGCGTTGTAGGGGTGCAGGTCGTTCCAATCGAGCATGGTCTTTTGAAACGTATTCAGCCGCCCCTGAAGCGGAGACTTCAGCAGTAGTTGGCGAGTGGGTTCAGATTCGTTCACGCTGCGGGGAAGCATGGCAGAGCGTGGGACACGAGGCAACCGAGGGTGCCGCGATTTTGAAAATAATTTGAGCGATTTTTCCTCCGTCAACCCCGACGGCAACGGTCGCAGCAACCGACTGTTGGCTTCGACAACGGCACGGTTAAATATTTTACCGCGCTGGAACTTTCTCAGAGTGCTTCCGTGATAATGGTGGTTTGGTCCACTTGAACCGATTCCACTTTCTGAACCGTGCCGCCGGGCCAGAGGATTTCCAGCGAGTCGAATTTCGTCGCGTCGCCGAGGCCGATGGTCACGGGCAGTTCGGATTGCGAAAGGTAGCTGCGCGTGGGCATCACCTGGCGCGACAACGTCTGGCCGTTCACGCGAACAGTGATCCACGCGCCGATGGCGTCGCGGTTGCTTTTCGTGCCGACAAGTTTCAGGCGAAGCCAGTGGTGATTTAATTTCTGGTCGTTGCGCAGCAGCAGCGGCGGGCGGCCAACCTGCGTGAGCACCACGTCGAGATCGCCGTCGCCATCAATGTCCGCAAACGCCGAGCCGCGTCCGACGATGGGCTTAAATAAATCCGCACCCGCCTTCTCCGGCGGCACGGCCACGAAGCAGCCGCCGCTGCGATCACCCGCGTTCCAAAATAATTGCGCGGGCTGCTCATACTTTTGGCTGCTTTGGATTTTGCTGATCTCCTCCTCCAAATGTCCGTTCGACGTGAGCAAATCCAAGCGACCATCCAAGTCGTAATCAAAAAAGAAAACGCCAAACTTCAGCAATAAACGGCTCGCTGGGCCGACGCCTTCGGTGATCGCTTCGTCGCTGAAATTCGTCGGCGAATTTTGCGCGACATAGAGCGCGGTCATTTCGTTCGCAAAATTTCCGATGGCGATGCCGAGCTTGCCGTCATTGCGATAGCGCGCGGAATCAATGCCCATCGCGCCGCGCGTGTTGCCATAGTTGTCGAAGGCGATGCCGGACTGCGCGCCGATTTCCTTGAACGTGCCGTCGTGCTGGTTGATGAAAACCAGATTCGGCACGGTGTCGTTCGCGAGAATCAAATCAATCCAGCCATCGCCATTCACATCCACCGGCGCGACGCCAAGCGTCTTGGCGGCGGGCACACCGGTCGCAGGATTTTTCACCTGCAATCCACTCTTGGCCGAGACGTCGCTGAAATGACCATTGCCATTGTTGTGATAGAGATGCGAAAATGCGCCGGCAAAATTCATCGGCTGGCCGTAAGCGCGCGTGCGTCCATCAATTTTATAGCCAACTTCTGCGTCAATTTCCTTGGACCATTTCACATAGCTGCCGACGGAGAGATCGAGCTTGCCGTCGTTGTCGTAATCAATGAACGCGGCGCAGGAACTCCAGTCATTCGTCGAACCGCCAACACCGGCCTCAACTGTGACCTCGTGAAATTTTCCGTGACCGTCGTTGTGAAAAAGATGATTGCCGCCGACGGCTGTGATGAACACGTCGTCGAAACCGTCGTTGTCGTAATCGCCAATCGCCACGCCCATGCCGTAACAACTCACGTCGAGGCCAGAACCAGCAGTCGTGTCGGTGAAATGGCCGTGGCCGTCGTTGTGATAGAGCGCGAGCGTGGGTGGTTGCTTGCCGGCAGGAACGTGGCCGGGCCAGTAGGTTGAATTGACGAACAGCAAATCTTGCGCGCCGTCGTTGTCGTAGTCGAGAAACGCCACGCCACCGCCCATCGTTTCCGGCAAAAGTTTTTCGCCGTAAGCGCCGTTGACGTGCGTGAACGTGATGCCGGCTTCCTGGGTGATGTCCGTGAACTTCGCGACTGGCACTTTCGCTTGTGGTGTGACGGGAGAAATGGGCGCGGACAATTTGGTCATCTGCGGCGCGGCGGCGGCGGGCTTGCGTTTCAAGTAAAGCACGGCTCCGCCGAACAAGAGAGCCACGATCACCAGCGCGACCAGTGACCAACGAATGGCTTTGCCGATGATGCGGTCGTCGGTGTGGACCAGTTCATCGCCGTCATCGGGTGTGGGAAAATTTTTTTGCATAGTTCAAATTGGCGTCATCGAGTGCGTCGGCAGAGCGGGAGCGGCGACGACGCTTTCGGGCGCACAGAGCGGGTGGTGAAATTGATAATCTCCCGCGCGTGCGAAAGCGGTGTCGCGCTGCGCTTGCCACCGCAGTCCAAGACACCTCATTGCAACAATCGTGCGCTGTTGTTTCAATCGTATCATCACGGAATTTTTTTTATGGCATCCACTCCCGGTGCGCCGGTTCGTTGCAATGGATAAATCACCGTGGCTTGCGCAGCGTGGTCGGCGGCGGGATTGGCGCGGCGGGCGACGCTCACGGCATGATCTTGCGCGTCGTAGTCGGGGAGATATTTTGCGTGTTCTTGGCGGTGATACGCGGCGTTAGTTTCATCACTGAGTTGCGAATAGATTTGGGCGAGCGTGTAATGCGCCGTGACGTTTTCCGAATCCAGCGCCAGGGTTTTTTGAAACGCTTCCACAGCGAGATTCAGAAATTCCTTTTGTTTCGCAGCGTCGGCACGTTCCGCTTTCGCACGCTCGAAGTAGGCCTGACCGAGTTCGTTGATGACTTCGTAATCCTTGCTGAAATCAAAACCGCGTTTGTCTAGTTCGGGGTAGCGGTCTTCCAAAATGCTGCGGAACTCGGTGATGGCCTGATCGAGAAAACCATTTTGTTTGTTCACCAATCCGTTGAACCACGCCACCGTCCAGCGCGGCGCGGGCGGATCGCATTTGGCCGCACGCTTGAGCGCCTCGACTGCGTCGTCGAGCCGGCCTTCCTTGTAAAACACGCGCGCCAGATTCACCGGGCCGTCGGCACGTCCGAGTTTCTCGACTTGCTCAAAGGCTTGCGCGGCTTGAATCAACTCACCCTTCTCCGCGCCGGTGCTGCCTTCGTTCAGCAGGCCGATGCCGTAATCGTTCCAACGTTGCCAGCCGGGAATATTGGAGGTTTGCGCGGCGATGGCGGCGAGTTGCACCACAGTTGCGTCCACGGTTTCAATTGGGAACGTAATTGTATCCGCCGCGATGGTTGTGATGGGCAAGCCATTCGTCACCGTGTAGGGCGCGCCTTTGACGTAGTTCGTGCCGAAGACGTAATTCATGTAGAGCGTATCGAACTTGCGATACTGCAATTTCACCTCGACTGTCAGCGGTGCGGTCTGATTTTCGGGAACGACGATTTCGTAATGCACCACCTGCCCCGCGCCGGGCGGAATCTGATGATTGTAGAGCGGCGTGAAAATGTCCTGCGGATTGCGGCGGTCAATGCGATTGCCGTCGCGGTCGAGCATATAGACGTTCAGGAAGTGCGCCCACGGATCCACTTCGCGGAACGCGCCGAGTCCGCCGCTATGTCCAATCTTTTGGTCGCCGCTCTTCACCAACGCTTCGAGCCACGCCTCGTTCGAGTCCACCGTGCCTTGCGTGAACGGATGACCGAGCTTCAGCGTGCGCAAGACGACTTCAATGAGATAACGCTGGCCGCGTTTGAGCGTGGGGATTTTCGGGCGCAACGGCGCGGTCAACGGATTGTCAATCGCGCCACCTTCCTTGATTCCGAAAATGTCCACGCGCAAGGAACCTTTCAGAAATTCCTGCTGCGCCATGACGGTATTGGTGTCGCCCCGAAGATAAGAAATGCCCGTGTTGGCGGCGGGAAACAGATGGCTGTGAATGTAGCGCGTCGAATCGTTGGTCGGATTAAAAAAGTTCGCGCCAAAGTCGGCGGACTCTTTCAACGGCATGTGGCACGCGGCGCAATTTTGTTTGGCCTGGTCGGGATAATAAAAACTTTTCGCTCCGTGGCCGGAGACGCCGCTCAAGAGATAAGTGTCGTAGTGATTTTGGCCGCGCAGAAAATCTTTGTAGTGGTTCAGGTCGCCGGGAATGCTGACCTTGTGGCAGGTGGAACAAAACTCCGCCGACTTCATGAACGGTTTCAGAAACGTTTTCTTGTGGAACTCTGGCTTGCCCTTCACGAGTTGCTGATTGACGTATTGCAGAAAGCGGTTCGTGCTGTAGGCGAACGGATAGTGGATCGGCTCGTCAATCGTGTAGTCGGCGTTGCCCTTGGTGCTGTTGACGTGCGTGATGGCGTGGCACGCGGTGCAGGTGATGCCGGCCTGCGCGGTCGGATGATTCACGTCGTCGAACTTCGGATCATCAAACGCGCCGCTGAAAAACGGCACGACATCGTGGCAGCCCGCGCACCAGCGCGCGGCCTTGACGTTGCCATCGCGCTTCAAGGAAACCTGCCGCGTCTCGCGCACGCTGAAGAGATAGGGCTGGTTGTTGAACGAGCTGAAATGATGCGCGCTGTGAAACCAGCCCTTGTAAGCGTCTTGATGGCAGTTCAAACAGTAGCTGTCCATCATCAGCGTTTTCGCGGGAATAAAATTTCCCGACGCCGTGCGCGCGCGGGACGGCTCGAAATATTTTTTTCCCTCGGCGGAACCGACTTGATTTTTTCGCGGATGCGCGGAGTGCAGCAAGACCATTCCGATTGTGACGACGCCCACCGCCGCGCCCCAACGCAGGCCGACCTTCCACTTGATGCGCGGCCCGGCGAGGCGATGCAAAATGTAAAGCCAGAGCGCGAGCAGCGGTGTGATGACGTGCGCCCAGTATGCGACCGAGCGCGCGTGCGGATTTTTCAGCCCGACATTTTTGAACTGGAAAATATCAATGCGCGTGAGCAGCAGCCCGGTGACCAGAACGACGATGCTGGTGGTGAGCAGCAAGTATCCGATCATGACCGCGCGACGGTTCGGACGATCGTGCGCGTTCTTCATGTGGATCAAACCGAAGATGACCACCGGCAGCACGAGCAGCAGGCCGAGGCCGAGATGTGTGCCGAACATGACCATGTAAAACCAGCTTTGATAGGTCGCGTTCGGATCGGACTTCACCCATTCGAGAAAGGTGATGGCGGAGAGATAAACGGAGTTCGCCGCGAGCATGGCGACGAGCGCGAAAATAAAATACAGCAGCACGCGCAGTCGCGGGCCAATAGCGCGGACGTATTTCTTTTTCGCCGGCCCGCCGGTGGTTGGAATGTCACGGTCGCTCATGGAAGTGTCGCGGCATTGTCGGCGGCTAGAAGTTAAAGGTCAATTGCGCGTAGAGATAGTTCGCGTCCTTCGCGCCGTCCTTCGTCGCCAGAGAGTTTTTCAAATAATCTCCGGCGAATAAATGCGCGCAGCCGCCCGACACCGTGGCGAACGGGGTGATCGTGTAAGCGGCGGTGAGGTCCAGTTCCGAACCGACGTAGCTGCCCGCCGTGGAATTGATTCCGTAGCCGCCGGTGGTTCGCGGCGTGCCGTTGCCGGCATAGAAAAAATCATGCGTGCTCGCGCGCCAGAAGGCGAAGCCGTCCAGCTTCACGAGCAGTTTCTTCGACGGCTTGACGGAGAGGCCCAGGTGAACGTCCTGCATGTTTTTCAGCGAGAAAAAATCCATCGCGCCGTAAAGCCCGTGATTGGAGGGAAACAAATTGTCGAACGTCCCCTGCGAACCGTCCGCTGAATTACCATCGCCGGAAGCATAGTTGTATTCGAGACCAAGCCGGGGCGACCAGGCCACGTTCGTCCAGATATAACCGCCGGCGACATGCACGGCGAAAGCCTCCTGGGTGAGGTTCGGCGAAGTGGCCGTGGCTTTGAAGCGTCCAAACTGTCCCGCTGCTTCCGCTTCATAGTCCCAGCCTTTCAACGCGCCCGGCAGTGATTTGAAACGCAGGCCGATGGTGTAAATGTCGCGCGGTGAAGCCAGCGGATACAGCTTGTGGCCCGCCTCGCTGGCCGGACGACGATCCACGTTGCGCGAAAGAAAATATAGTTGCGATTCCTGAAATGGCAGCAGCGTCTTGCTCGAGGCGTAAATCCCTGACAACCGATCGTGCCCGTCGGATTCGTCGAACTCCGTCTTGTCGGGAATCACCGGCTGGGAAATAAAAGCGTCCACCCAGACATCCGAATTTTCGTAGCGAATTTTCGCGGCGTCGAACGTCCGGCCAATGTTCAGCCAGTCCGCCATGCCGACCAACCGCTGATCGCCATAGACCAATTCCTGCCGCCCCACCTTCGCGGTGAATGGAAATTTTTTCGCGTTGCCGAGTGTCACCCACGCCTGACGCAACTGGTAATGATCGTTGTCGGGACTGGGATTCCGGTCGTCGTTGACCGCGCTCGAATCCTGAAACTCGCCCAACACCGAGAACCACAAGCTCGGCGTGTAACCCACATGAAAGCGTTCCCGAAAAAGTCCGAACGTGTTGTCCGCGTCGCCCGACTTGGAAAAATCCACCTGCCCCGCACTCGGCACGGCGAAGTATTCCTTGTGATCCAGCCGGGCGCGAAACTGGCCGCCGATATTCCACGCATCGAAACCATGAGATTGTTCGCGCAGCCAGTCGTTCATCAACCCGGCGCTGGGCGGCGAAGCCGGCGGATAGCCTTGTGCGAAGACATCGCTGGTAAGATTAAGAATGAGCAGCGAAGTTACAACCTTCAATAACGTCGCCGAGATTTGTTTTGTCCTCATAGGTTCAAAATGTTGTGGGCAGACTTTGGCTGACTGGTTTTTGGTGAACACACGACAAGGAATGGAGGATAGCCGTCTGAAAGCCCAGCCCATTGTGGCAAGTGGCAGGTTTTTGGGGGCGGAAGGCGAACCTGGCAGTGCAAATCAATCGAGACCGAGCAACTGCAACTTGTCCCGATACCGCCGGCTCAAGGTCAGCTTCGTGCCGTCCTGCAGAATCAATTCGCAGCCGCCGTAGAAAAGTCGTTTGAGTTCCCTGATGCGCGGCGCGTTGACGATGACCGAGCGGCTGATGCGGACAAATTTTTTCGGATCCAGCCGCGCTTCCAACGCCGCCAGCGTCTCGCGCATCAGATGCGATTTTGCGCCGACGTGCAGCTCCGCGTAATTGTCCGCCGAACCGATCCAGTCCACGTCGTCCAGCTTCAGCCACACGACGTAACCGCCGGATTTCACCGCGAGCCGTTCGTCGTTGTGCGGTGATTTGAGCGAAGCGATCAGCGCCGCTTGCCGCGCGATGAGCGTGCTGCTGTCGCGCTGCTTCACTTGTTCCAGCGCACGATGCAACGCCTTCTGAAAACGTTCGCGGTCGAACGGTTTCAACAAATAATCCACCGCGTGAATCTCAAATGCGCGCAGCGCAAACTTGTCGTGCGCGGTGACAAACACGATGACCGGACTCGCATCCGCGCCCAGCGCCTCCACCACGCCGAAGCCATCCAGCTCCGGCATCTGCACATCGAGAAAAATCAAGTCCGGCAATTCTTTCTGAATCGTCGTGACCGCCGTGCGGCCGTCGGCACATTCGCCGATGATTTCGATCTCCAGCTCTTTTTGCAGCAACTGCCGCATCCGATCCCGCGCCAGCGATTCGTCGTCCACAATGAGCGTGCGGATGCGTTTCACTTGGATTCCTCCGTTGTGTGAAATGGAATCGTCAACCGCACGCGCAAACCGCCTTCGGGACGATTGCCCATTTCAAAACGATGCGCCGCGCCGTAGAGCGTCCGCAGCCGCACTCGCGTATTGGTCAAGCCGACGCCCTCACGCGATGGCTTTCCGTCGCTCACGCCCGCGCCGTTGTCACAAACCTCCAGCGTGAGTTCACCGTTTGCGCGCTGCGCCCGCAGCTCGATGCGTCCCGGTTTGACGTGCGGTTCGATGCCGTGGCGGATGGCGTTTTCCACGAGCGGCTGCAAAATCAGATTCGGCACGCGCGCTTCCATCAAGTCGGCCGGAATTTCCGTCAACACCGTGAGCCGCGAGCCAAAGCGGATTTTTTCAATCTCCAGATAACTTTGGAGAAATTTTAGCTCATCGCGCAACGTCACTTCCTGCGCGCCAGAATTATCCAAAGCCGCGCGCAGCAGATCGCTCAAGCGAACAACCATCCGGTCCGCCGCATCTACGTCCTGGTGCATCAGCGCGGAGACCGAGTGCAGGCTGTTGAACAGAAAATGCGGATTGAGCTGCATCTGGAGCGCGTGGAGTTTTGCCTGCGCGAGACTCTTCTCCAGTTCCGCCGCGCGCAATTCGCGCTCGCGAAATTTTCCGTAATACCCAAACGCAAAACTCACGGCGACGATGACCCAATAGATCAGCAGGTTGAAATGCCACGTCTTGACCAGCAAAGGCTGGAAGGCTTCCGTGAAACTCGCCTCACTCTGCCAATGACCGACGAACGCGCGCAGAACCATGTAGGACAATGAAAAAATCAGGCTGCACGGCAAGTGAACCGCCAGACTCAACGCGCGCTTGCCGGACTCGAATTGAAATTTACCCGCGAGCCACACGACCGGAACTGAAAGCAGCGCGAACACATACCAGTCGCCCAGCGCGTAGCTCACCGCCTGTTTCCAAGTGACATCCAGGCCGGCTTTCGCGCTGGAAATGTAAAATTGAAACGCGAACGACAGCCCGATCAGCGTCCAAAACGCAAAACCCAGCGGCCACTTGAGCCAGCGTTTTTGCAATGGGTGCTGCATTGTCATGTTGCCTGATTTGTGAATTGCTGGTAAATCCTAACCAGTTCCGCGATGCCAAACCAATCCTCAATGATAAAAAATCTTCAACCGGCTCGCGCAGGGCTGGCAACGCTAATTTTGCTGGCCACTCACGCAGCCCTCGTTGCGAACGCAGAAGAACTGCCGTCGGCAAAATTCACCGACATCACACACGCGGCGGGCATTGACTTCACTCACATCAACGGCGCTTACGGCGAAAAATTTCTTCCCGAAACGATGGGCGGCGGCGTGGCGTTTCTCGACTACGACAACGACGGCGCGCAAGATTTGCTCCTGGTGAATTCGACTTACTGGCCCGGCCATGTTCCCGACGGCAAATCACAACCCACGCTCGCGCTCTACCACAACGACGGTCACGGCCACTTCACCGATGTCACGCGCGGCTCTGGCCTCGATGTGAGTTGCTACGGCATGGGCGTGGCGATTGGTGATTACGACAACGACAGTCTCGACGACGTGTTCATCACGGCCGTCGGCGGCAATCATCTTTTTCACAACGACGGCCACGGAAAATTTCACGACGTCACGCTCGAAGCGGGCGTTGGCGGCGCGACGAACGACTGGAGCACCGGCGCGGCGTTCATTGATTACGACAACGACGGCAAACTCGATCTCTTCGTTTGCAATTATGTTCAGTGGTCGCCGGAAATTGATCGCGCGGCAAATTTTGAGCTACCGAAAATCGGACGTGCCTACGGGCCACCGCGCAATTTCACCGGCACCTTTCCGCGCCTCTATCACAACGATGGTCACGGCCACTTCACTGACGCATCCGCGTCCGCCGGAATTCGCCTCACCAACGCCGCCACAGGATTGCCCACCGCCAAATCGCTCGCCGTCAAACCGGTGGATGTGGACAACGATGGATGGATGGATCTGATCGTGGCGAATGACACCGTTCAAAATTTTCTTTTCCACAACGAACGCAACGGCACGTTCAAGGAAATCGGCGCGCGTTCCGGCATCGCGTATGACGCCTACGGTTTGACGCGCGGCGCGATGGGCATTGACGCCGCGCGTTTTCGCAACGACGACACGCTCGGCATCGCCATCGGCAATTTTGCCAATGAAATGAACGCGCTCTACGTCGCGCAGCGCGACACGCTCGTCTTCGCCGACGAGGCGACGAAGGAAGGCTTGGGTGCGCCGAGCGAAAAATTGTTGAAGTTCGGTCTCTTCTTTTTTGATTACGATCTGGATGGACGCCTTGACGTGCTCACCGCAAATGGCCATCTCGAACCAGCAATCAATCGCGTCCAAGCCGACCAGCAATACCGCCAGCCGGCGCAACTTTTTTGGAACAGCGGCGGCAGCAAGGGCGCGAGCTTCGTGCCCGTGCCGGCGGAAAAGTGCGGCGGTGATTTGCTCAAGCCCATCGTCGGACGCGGCTCGGCGTATGCGGACATTGACGGCGACGGTGACCTCGATGTGGTGCTGACACAAATCAACGGCCCACCGCTGTTGCTGCGGAACGATCAGAATTTGGGCCATCACTGGATTCGCCTGAAACTCGTCGGCACGAAAAGTAATCGCGACGCCATCGGCGCGTGGATCAAAGTTCGCGTCAACGGAAAAACGTTGTCACGTCAAGTCATGCCCACGCGGAGCTATCTCTCGCAGTCCGAACTCCCCGTCACCTTCGGCTTGGGCAAAGCCGAAAAAGTTGAAAGCGTCGAAATCAACTGGCCGAGCGGCACGGTGCAAAAGTTAGCCTCGCCAGCGATTGACCGGCTGACGACCATCGTCGAGCCGGAAAAGTGAAGTGCGCCCCGGATGTGGCGGCGGGCGTCCTCGCCTGCCGTAGAGCCGTGGCTTCCAGCCCGGCGGAAAAAACCTCACGCAAGGCCAAGT
>JAYWBR010000151.1:0-17730 GCA_043781315.1 Verrucomicrobiota bacterium
CTATCCACGCCGGCAGCACCAACAGCACGCTCGACATTTATTGGAACGACGTCGAAGGCGGCGGCGCGACGCTGATCGTGACGCCCGCCGGCGAATCCATCCTGATTGACTCCGGCAATCCCGGCGGTCGCGACGCGGCACGCATCCACAAGACGGCCACGGAAATCGCCGGATTGAAAAAAATTGATCACTACATCACCACGCATTTTCACCGGGATCATTACGGCGGCGCGGCGGAACTGGCGGCGCTCCTGCCCATCGGCCAGGTTTATGACAAAGGCATTCCCGACTCCGATCCCGATCACAATCTGGGCAACACGAACTGGCCTGCGCAGATCCAGCCCTATCGCGATTTCAAGGCGGATGCCCGGCACTTGATTCATCCCGGCGACGTCATCGCGCTGAAGCAACCGGCGGACGGATTGAAACTTTCGTTGCGCTGCCTGGGCGTCGGCCAGCATTTTGTTTCCGCCCCATCAAACGCCGGAACTAATCCGCTCTGCGGCACCGGCACGACCAAACCCGCAGACACGAGCGACAACGCCAACAGCATCGTGCTCGTTTTGGACTTCGGCCCATTCCGATTTTTCGACGGCGGCGACCTGACGTGGAACATGGAAGGCGAACTCGTGTGTCCGACCAACCGTGTTGGCCAGGTGGATGTTTATCAGGTGGATCATCACGGCCTCGACGTGAGCAACAATCCCCTGCTCATCCATAGCCTTGCGCCGACGGTGTCCGTGATGAACAACGGCGCGCGCAAAGGCACGGCCAAGTCCACGATCGAGGGATTGAAAACTTCGCCGGGCATTCAGGCGATGTACCAGCTCCACAAAAATGTCCGTGCCGACATTGAGAACAACACCGCCGACGAATTCATCGCGAACCTCGAAGAAAAGTGCGCGGGCAATTTCATCAAACTCACAGTGGAGCCTTCAGGGAAATCCTACACGGTTTCGATCCCCGCGACCGGCGCAACCCGGACGTTTCTGACGCGCACCAAGTAGGAGGTTCACGGCGCGGGCTTCATTGTCCCATGACGCGGTAAAAATTTTGGGACGCGGCGGCGTTGGTGTCCGTCAGCGTCACGATGCTGCTGCCATTCGTGACGACGAGGGCATTCGTGAGCGGCGCCCATGCCAGACCGTCGAGTGAATTGGCACGCCAGAGGCCGTAGCCATTGGTGGGATTGCGCTGCACGTTCACCGAGAACTGCGCGTTGGTTTTGGCAAACCCCGTGATGACCGGGGCCGCAAGCGCACTCTGGTAATCACCGAGCTTCAGCACCAGCGAATAATAATTTCCGAGCTGCGTCGCCGTCATCGCCGTGTTCAACAAATTCGTCGCCTCGTACGGATCGGCGAGCAGGTCGTAGAATTCATTGGTGCCGCTGGAGAAGCTGATGAGTTTGAACTGCGCGTTTTGCAGTGCGCGCCCGGCGTTGGCGGCGGTGATTCCGTTCGTGCCGAACTGTTCGGAATAACCGTAGTGCGACAAAAGATTCGTGCCGGTCAGCACGGGCACGAGACTTTGCCCGTCAATTTTGTTTGTGCTGGGCACGGTGGCGGCGGCGGAGGTGCCGGCCATTTCCAGAATCGTTGCGAACACGTCCACCATGTTCGCGGGCGTGGCGTTGGTGCGGTTCGGCCGCATCACGAGCGGACTGGAAATGATGAGCGGGACGTGTGTGCCGCCTTCGTAGAGCGTGTTCTTGGAGCGCGCCGCAGAATACGGCGGCTGGATGACGCTGTTGATCGAACCGTTGTCGCCGAGAAAAATAATGTGCGTGTTCGTGCGGTTCACCACGGCGAGCAGCCGGCCGATCTCGGTGTCCAGCGCTTCGACCATCGCCTCGAATTGCCGCACGGAATTGGTCAGCGTGTTGAGCGGATAGCTCGGGCAAAGGTTTTGCGGCGGACTGTGCAGCGGCGTGTGCGGCGCGTTGAACGCGGCCCAGACGAACCACGCGTTGGTCCCTCGCGCGGCGATCCAGTTGGTCGCGTCGTTGACCAGATCGGTCGTGGCGTAGTTGGTGTTGCCCGGCGTGGACGTTCCGTTGATGGTTTTGTTCCAGTTGGTGTAATTCGCAATCGCACCGGCGAGCGAGCCGGCGAAATTTGTCCAGCCGCCGACGTTCTTTGGCGAGTTGGGGTTCAGGTTCAAGTGCCATTTGCCGAACTGTGCGAAGGAGTAAGCCGGCGCGCCGTTCGTGAAGGATCGCGGCAGCGTCCAGACGCCGGCGGTGAGCGACGGACCGTTGTCAATCACGTCGCCGATGCCGGTGCGGAAACCGTACTGCCCGGTGAGAATGCACGAACGCGTAGGCGAGCACACCGGATAGGAAATGGCGCGACTGAACACGACACCGTTGGTGACGAGCGAAGCGATGTTGGGCGTGGGCGGCAATTGCGCGCCGGTGTTGGTGGAATTGTAAAGCGAGGAACTGTCCGCGCCGTAGTCATCGGCGATGATGAGCAGGATATTTTGCGAAGCGGCGCGGGCGAAAAAGGCAAAGCACCAAATTCCCAGCACCAAGCTCCAAAGCTCATAACCGCATCGCACAACAACTCTTGGAGTTTGATGTTTTGAGCTTCTCGGGAGCTTCGACGTTGGAGTTTGGAACTTCACTATTTGATTTTGTTACACCAGCAGACGCACCAGACGAATGAATTGTTTCAGCAACAAGTGAATTCACCGTGAGCGACGGAATCAGTGATCCGCCTCCGCCGGCGTCACGCCCAGCACGATGTCGAACCGCGCCGCCCGTTCGCCGATGCGCGAAGTTTTTAGCGGGAGGAAATCGGCGCACACCGACTCGCGTGCCGCCGCATCGCCGATGTCCTGATACACGCCATCGCGTGCGTTGCCTGGATATCCCTTGATAAAAAGCTGCGTCGTCCAGGGTTCGCGCCCATGCATTTTGATTTTGAAATGGATGTGCGGCGCCTGTCGGCCGGGATAACGCACCGGCTTGAGCGTGCGGAAATAATACTCGCCCGTCGAACTTGTCAGAACGCGTCCGAAGCCCTGGAAGTTTTTGTCGAACTTCGTCTGGTTGCCGCGATCCGCCAGATATACTCCCTCATGATCCACGCACCAGATTTCAATCGTCGCATTGCGGATGGGACCACCCTGGGCATCCAGCAGTCTTCCGCTCAAGTGCGTGACCTCGCCGATGGCCGGGGTGATGGCATCGTTGACGATGATCAGATCGTTGTCGGTATCCAACGGCAGTTTCGGTGGATAGAACGGGCCTTCCTCGACCTGCGGGGTTCGGGCCGGCTTTCGGGAAAGTTCCTCGGCGAAGGCACCCGGCACGGTGAACAACGCTGCCGCCCAGGAACATCGCCGGAGAAATTTCCGCCGCGAACTGCCGATGCTGAAGGCGTGGGTGATAAGGTTGGTTTTCATAATTTTCTGCCTAGCTTAAGCGGCGCAACCTTTAGCCAGGATTAAGGCCGCGCGGCTCCGCTGATTCTTCATCTTGCCTTAAGGTTTGAATTGCGACAATGCGCGCGGCTGGCGGTTTCGTCAAGTCCATGATAAACCCAACAGCACGCACATGAGAATCCTAGTCGTCGAAGACGAACCTGATCTGCTCGCGAGCCTGGCCCGGGCTTTGCGCGAGGAAGGCTATGCCGTGGACACCGCTCCCGAAGGCGAGACCGGCCTCTATAATGCCGAGAGTTATGATTACGACGCCATCGTCCTCGATGTGATGCTGCCCAAGCTGGATGGCTGGGAAGTTTTGAAGCAGTTGCGCAAAATCAAGAAAACGCCGGTGCTGATGCTCACCGCCAAGGATCAGACGCGCGACCGGGTGAAGGGGCTCGACACCGGCGCGGATGATTACGTGGTGAAGCCCTTCGATCTCGACGAAATTTTTGCCCGCCTCCGCGCGCTCATCCGCCGGAGCGCGAACAAAACCACGAACGTCATCGAGATTGGCGCGGTGAAAATAGACACGGCGGCACGGAATGTTTTCCACGCCGGCAAGCCGGTCGAACTCACGGCGCGCGAATATGCCCTTGTCGAATTCATGGCGCTGCATCGCGGCGAAGTCGTCACACGCACGACGCTTTACGAACATCTGTTTGATGAGGACGACAGCACGCTCTCGAACCTGCTGGATGTTCACGTCTCAAACGTCCGCAAAAAACTCGGCGCGGAATTCATCACCACGCGACGCGGCCACGGGTATTGCATTGAGTGAAATGAAAACATTCAACACCGAACATTCAAGCGAACTGCGACGTAAGCTCATCTATTCGAAGTTGGGCGTTGAATGTTGAATGTTCCCCCCAACCATGATTTTCAAATCCATCAAATGGCGACTGCAAATCTGGTACGGCCTGATCCTCGTGGCCGTGCTGGCGGGCTTTGGCGTCACGGCATTTCAACTGGAGCGTGGGCGGGTGTTGCGGCGGGTTGATGAAGAACTGAATCGCCGTGTCAATGCGTTGTCCGGAGCGTTGCGCCAGCCTCCGCGTGGTCGCGGGCCGGGCGGCAACCAGTTCGACGGAGGCCCGCCACCGGATCAATTTCGTCCGCCGCAACAACCCCAGCCGAACGATGATCCCAGAGGTGCCAGTCTGGACGATTTCCCGCCACCGCCACGGGAGTTTCATCTGCCGCCACAGATGGCTGGCTTGTTTGATGAAAATATTACGAATGGTTTTTATTACGTCCTGTGGTCGCGAGACGGAACTATTTTTGCCCGCTCGGCAAATGCTCCGGCAGACGCTCCGCTGTCCCGCCCAGTCCCGCGCTTCAGACTCCGTTCAGTCACTGTCAACTCGCCATCGCCATTGCGCCGGAATCCGCCGGAACCCTCGGTGCTTCGGCAGCGGGAAGAATTTCGCGAAGCCGACTTGTTCATGCCGCCCGGCGAAATCGTCCTGGTCGGACGCTCGATTGCCACGGAGTTAAAAGACCTCCAACGTGTGGCTCTGACACTCGCCGCCGTTGGCGGCGGCGTGCTGCTGCTCGGCCTCGCCGGTGGCTGGTGGATTGCCAGTCGCGCCATGCGGCCGATCCAGGACATCAGCGCCACGGCCGTGAGAATTTCCGCCGGGGATCTCTCCCAAAGAATTTCCACGAGCGAAACGGAAAGTGAACTGGGCCAGCTTGCGGGTGTGTTGAATGCCACCTTCGCCCGGCTCGACGCCGCGTTCGCGCAGCAGCAGCAGTTCACCTCCGACGCCGCGCACGAACTGCGCACGCCCGTCTCCGTGCTGCTCACGCAGACGCAAGGCACGCTCAACCGCGAGCGGAGCGCCGCCGAATATCGCGAGACGCTCGAAGCCTGCCAGCGCGCGGCGCAGCGGATGCGGCGCTTGATCGAATCCCTGCTTGCGCTGGCGCGGCTCGATGCCGGCCAGGAAACGATGAAGCGATTGCCGTTCGATCTGTCCGCCAGCGTTCGCGACTGTGTCGAGTCATTGCAACCGCTCGCAAACGAACGTGACGTGAAAATTCACTGCGACCTGACGGCCACCGAGTGCGTCGGCGATTCCGAACGGCTTGGTCAAGTCGTCACCAACCTGCTGACCAACGCGATTCAAAACAACCAGCCCGGCGGCGAAGTGCGCGTGACGCTGGAAGCACGGGACGGAGTCACGGCGCTTGCGGTCGCCGACAACGGCGTGGGAATTTCTCCGGCGGATTTGCCGCGCGTGTTCGAGCGGTTTTATCGCGCGGACCAATCACGCTCTACCGGCGGCAGCGGCCTGGGCCTTTCGATTTCAAAAGCGATTGTCGAAGCGCACGGGGGGACGATTGAAGTGACGAGCGAAGTTGGAAAGGGCGCGGCGTTCACCGTTCGCCTGCCGGCTGCGTCCGGCGGTGCTTGAGCCGTAGCGTCCGGCATCCTGCCGGACGTAGAGGGCGTGCGTCCCGCCGCCCGGACAGAACGCCACGAACTTTCCAATGGTGCTGGAATGATCGGAAGCGCTTGCCATTTCCGCACACCTTTTCCGCCGGGCGGGACGCCGCGGCTCTACGGCAGGCGAGGACGCCTGCCGCCACACCGCAATCACTTCGCCAGCGTCAACCCCACCACGCCCGCCACAGCGATCACCCCGCCGATCACCGCGCGGCGCGTGATGCGTTCGCCTTCCAGAAAATGCGCCAGCGGAATCACCAGCAGCGGAGTCGTTGCCACAATCGGCAGCACGATGTTCGTGGGCTTCGTCATCAACGCCCATTGATAGCACGCCACGCCGAGCGACGGCCCCGCCAGCGCGTTGCCGACAAACCACGGCCAGGCGCGCGGCCAGTCGGCCTTGCGCGCGGCGTCCGGGTTGTGCGCGATTTTCAGGTAGAGAAAGAAAACGGCGGTCACGCAAATCCCGCCGAGCATCCGCTGATACGCCGCGTTCACGCCGTCGCCGACCGTTTGAAAATGTTGCCCCGCTGCGTTGGCGACGGCGTAGGCTTTGCGACTCAGCACCGCGCCACCGGCCTGCCCCAACGCCGCAAGGGTGCCGAAACAAATTCCCGCCGTGAGATGGTGGGTGGGTTGGGCGTCGGTCTTCCCCGGCATCAACGCCACGCCGACGCCGAGCAGAATCAACGCACCCCAACCGGCTTGCAACCAGGTGGGCGCGTGACCAAGCCAGGCCCATTCCATCAGGGCGGCGAAGGGCGCGGCGAGACATTGAATCATCACCATGGAGCGGCGCGTGCCGAGACGCGGGTAGGCTTGAAACAACGCGAGATCGCCAACCCCGAAACCGATGCAACCGCTGAGAAATAAAATGGGAAACGCCGCGCCGCTGATGCCGAAGCCGAAGAGATGCGACCACACGCCGAACACCGCCGCGCACAGGAGCAGCCGGCAGAGATTGGCCAGCGTGCCGGGCAGATGATTCGCCACCCGCCGTCCGAAGATGGCGGAGAAGGAAAAGAATATCGTGGTCAGAAATGCAGCGAACATTGACGGCGAAGTGTGCGGGTTTCTGGTGGAATGGGGAAATTAAAAAAAATCCAAGTTCCAAATTCAAAAATAGATCGAGAAGCGGAAGCGAACGTCGCTAATGATTTTGGAACTTGGAATTTGAAGTTTCTCTGGAGTTTGGTGCTTTTTATTTCCGTCGCACCCTTTTAATCTACGCGCTGAATTATGGAACGATTGCCCGGATTTCGAGATTTTTATCCTGAACCCCTGCCCCACCAGGACGTGTGGAGCGCCGACGCGCGCCAATACATTTTCGACAAGTGGCGCACGACCGCGCGCCGTTACGGCTTCCGCGAATACGACGGCCCGCCGCTCGAACCGCTCGAACTTTTCACCACCAAGAGCGGCGAGGAAATCGTCGGGCAACTCTACAACTTCACCGACAAGGGCGAACGCGCCGTCTCGCTGCGGCCGGAGATGACCCCTACCCTCGCCCGCATGGTCGCGGCGCACGAACGCAATTACAAGAAGCCGATCAAGTGGTTCGCCGTGCCGCAGTTGTTCCGCTACGAACGCCAGCAAAAAGGCCGGCTGCGCGAACACTTTCAATTCAACGCCGACATCCTGGGCGAATCCGATCCGGCGGCGGACGCCGAACTCATCGCGCTGTTGATTGACACCCTGCGGTCGTTTGGATTGACCGCCGAGGATTTCGTCATCCGCCTCAGCAGCCGCAATGCGTGGCAGGAATTTTTCAAGAACGGCGGCGGCGATGTCGCGCACGAATACGGTTTCTTCCAGGTCATTGATAAACTTGAACGCACGCCGCCGGAGGAGAGCGAAAAGAAACTCGTAGCGATGAAGTTCTCGCTCGCCGCCGTCAACACCTTCATCGAGAAGGGCGAGCCGACCGCCGAGTTGAAATTCATTCTCAACAACCTCGCTGCGCGCGGGCTGAGCGAGTTTGTGAAGATTGATTACCAGGTCATCCGCGGGCTGGCGTATTACACCGGCGTGGTGTTCGAGGCGTTTGACCGCAAGGGCGAGTTCCGCGCCATCGCGGGCGGCGGACGTTACGACAACCTCGTCAAGCTCATCAGCGGCGGCAAGGTGCAACTGCCCGCGCTCGGCTTCGGCATGGGCGACGTGGTGCTGCTTGAAATTCTGAAAGCGCGCAAACTTCTGCCCGCGTTCGACGCCAACGTGGACGTGTATGTGCTGGTCGAGGACGAAGCGTTGCGCGGCGAATCGCTCAAGCTCGTGCAGAGCCTGCGTAACGGCGGACTGGCCGTGGAATTTTCCCTGACCGCCGCCAAGCCGGACAAGCAATTCAAACGCGCGCAGGAATTGAAGGCCACGCACACCGCGAAGATGGACAGCCAGGATTACGTCCGCATCCGCAACGTGAAGACGCGCAAAGAAGTGGTCGCCGGAGTGAATGATGCGGCGAATCATTTGCGGTGACGAAACCGTGGCAGGCACTTGGTTGCAGCGCGCCCGCCAGAAAAGCAGCATCGCCACTCGAATGCTATACTACTGACCACCTATGAGCGCATCGACCTCTCCTACCGGACAGAGATGGTTTGTTTTGCGGTTGTGGTTTCTTGGTGGTGCATTCCTGACTGCCTCACTACTTTATCTTGGCGTTTACCCGGGTTTCTTCACCTTGGCTGCAATTCCAGCTTTACCGTCGCCACTTCTGTTTCTTATGGCTGCTGTGCGACCATCATTGTTTTTGCATCATCGGATGCTGAGGTTCTACTTAATCGGCTGTTCAATTGTCGCAATGGCTAGTTGGTTGTTTCAGTTTTGGTGGCTTAACCATTGAGTTGGCTCTGGCTCTCACCCTTCTCCTTGATAATTCAGGTCTAAAACCGCTCCATCCCGCTTCCGAACCCCAATCACCCGACCTTTTGCACCGTCATCCCGTTAATTTGACGCAATAACCCGACCTTTAGAGCCGTCATCCACTGAAATTCATGCGCTGAACCGACCTTTAGATGCGTAATTCATTGAATTTCATCCATTGATCCGACCTTTAGAGACGCAATACACTGATTTTCATCCGATTACCGACCTTTTGCGACGCAATCCATAGAATTTCAAGCAATCACCCGACTCTTTGCGCCGTAATTGAGCTTGCGAACTGCTTTGGAGCGGTTCAGTTTGTCGCGCATGAAGGCTGAATCGTCTCCCGTTCCCACCCCGCCCGCGCCGCTTGATCCCGTCGCCGTGTTCGCCGCGCTCGGCAATCCGATGCGCTGGCAGGCGATGCAATTGATGGCCGGCGGCAAAGCCATCTCGGCCACCGATCTGGCCACGGCCATGCACCGCGATTTCGACATCGCCAGCAAGCATCTGAAAATCCTGCGCGACAGCGGCGCAGTGGGCTGGATGTCGGGAACAGACCGGCGGCTCAGGTTTTATTTCATCCCCAGAAAATATCTGCTGGCGACGGGCGTGGTGGATTACGGATTTTGCACGCTGAAATTTCCCGCGACGCCGGGATTCGGCCAGTTGGCCAAGGATTGACGGGGGCGGGGATTGGAAAAGTCTGGCTACCGCTTCAAAAACTTCGCCACGGCCTCGGTGCGCGTGCGGACCTGGAGTTTTTCATAGACACGCCGGATGTAGGTGTGGACGGTTTCGTAGCTGATGCCGAGCTTCTCGGAGATTTCCTTGTAGATCAGTCCCTGAGCCAGCAGTTCGAGCACCTGCTGTTCGCGTTCGGACAAGCTGTCGGTCTGCGCCGCCGACGCCTGCGAGCGCTGGAAGGACTGCACGACCTTGCGCGCGATGTGCGTGGTCATGGGCGAACCGCCGCGATGCACGTCGCGGATGGCTTCGAGCAGTTCCGCCTGCGGCGTGCGCTTGAGCATGTAGCCGCTCGCACCGACGGCCAGCGCGTTGAAGATGTTGTCCGTGTCCTCGTACACCGTGAGCATCATCACCTGCACCGTCGGCAGGACTTGCTTCAACTGGCGGACGCACTCGACGCCGTTCATGCCGGGAAGATTGATGTCCATAAGCACGACCTCCGGTTTAACCTTCGGCAAATCCTTCAAGGCGTCCTCGGCGTTGCCGTAATCGCTCACACAGCGGAAACCCTCGGCGCGGTTCAGCACGCGGGCCAGGGTGCCGCGCAGTTTGTCGTTGTCTTCGACGATGGAAACGGTGATGGGCATGGTTGGTTTGTAAAAATTCTTGCTGATGATTAACAGGCTTCGGATGGGCGACCAATCATAATTTCCAGGGCGGCGGTCTCGGGGAATGCCGGCACTTGCTTCACGAACAAAATTTCACCAACACTGGCGCATGAACATTTTCTGGATGTCCGCCTGCGTGCTGCTGCTCGTCGCACCGAGGTTGTGCGCGGTGGAGACCAACCGGTTCATCGCGCCGGAGCGGATGCAGGCGATCTACGACGAGGTCAAGACGCCTTTCAAATACGGGATCGTCATCGAGCCACCGCCCGGCAAAAAGTGGTTGCCCGAATGTGTTCCGGCACGGCGACAAGTGGTTTATGATTTACGTCCAGGTTGAAAACGATCCGCAGGGCTACACGACGCAGCTGGCCGAGAGCGACGATTTGCTGCATTGGAAACCGCTCGGCACGATCCTTCCGCGTGGTGCCTCCAATGCGTGGGACGCGGCCAATGCCGGCGGCGGCGCGGCTTTGTTTGACAACCAATGGGGTGGAAGCAACACGCTGCAAACTTTCGCGGGCCGCTACTGGATGTCTTACCTGGGCGGACCGAATCCAGGCTACGAAAAATTACCCATCTCCATCGGCATCGCTTCGACAGATGATCCGTCGCAGGTGAAGTCGTGGGAGAAAATTCCCGCGCCGGTCTTGCGGCACGACGATTTGGATGCGCGGGATTTTGAACGGGACGTGCTCTACAAAAATTTCATTCTACGCGATCCGAAGCAGACGCTGGGCGCGCCGTTCGTGATGTTTTACAATGCCCGGCCGCCCAAGGGCAACGAGACCATCGGCCTGGCGGTGTCGCAGGACATGAGGACTTGGAGACGTTACGGCACCAACCCGGTGGTGGCCAACGAGCGGCCAGCCGGCTTGAAATACGGCGTCATCAGCGGCGATCCGCAAGTGGTGCGGATGGACGATTTGTGGGTGATGTTTTATTTCGGCGCGTTTTGGAAGGCCGGGGCGTTCGACACCTTCGCCGCGTCGCGCGACCTGGTTCACTGGACGAAATGGGAGGGCGCGGATTTGATCAAAGCGTCCGAGCCGTGGGATACGCCGTTCGCGCACAAGCCGTGGTTGATCAAGCACGACGGCGTGGTCTATCACTTTTATTGTGCGGTCGGCGGGAAGGAACAGCACCGGGCCATCGCACTGGCGGTTTCAAAGGATTTGGGAAAAGCGGCAACGATCACCCCGACCGAAATCAAACCCGCGCGCTGAAGGCGAGAATGAGAAAACTCTCGGAAGGTGTTCAGAGCAGATGATTCTCAAGCATCTCGGACTGCTTGGCCATGAACTGATTCTTTTCTTCAATCAGCTTGCTCCGTTCTTCGATGAGCTTGGTCTGCTGCTGCATCAGGCGGCGTTGTTCTTCGATAAAATCTTTCTGGCGGGCAATCAATTCCGAGGCGGTTCCTTTTTGAGCCTCCGCCCCGGACACGGATGAATTGGCGGCAGCCGTTTGCTCGTCCGGCGTCTGCAAGGTGAGACCGGTGTAAGAACGGGTGGACACCTGCATCATCATGTCCGAGTAAAATTTTTGGTAATCGAACGCGCGGCGGCGGCCGGCGGTCTCGGATGTTTTGGCGGAACGCCGGACCCGGCGCGCCGGATTGTTGGCGCCGTTGCTTGCAGCCACGGCGGGATACTTCGGCTGCCGGGGATTGAGACTGCGAATCTCCCGGGTGACCAGAAAAACGACCGCCGCCAAAACGCAGACCGCCAGACCCGACACAATCCAGATCATCGTCTTGCGGTCAAAAAAACCGGCCAACCCTTTTTTGGCGGAGGCCACGGTCTGCTCGTCGCCGGTGATCAACTGATACATGTCCACGTTGGCCAACTTGTCGCCCTCCTGATAATCGCCATAACGCTGACCGGTCTTGAAGGTGACGCTTTTGAATAGTTCCTTCAAAGCGGGCTGCTCCGGCACAACCTTTCCTTTCTGCACGATGGTGGCGACGAGCACACCGCTGCGCCCAAAAAAGCGATAGGAGGGTTTGATCATCTTCTCGGTGCCAGCCTCAATTTGGAGGGCGTACGCGAGCGTGTTGTCGGCCGCGTTATATTCCGGTGCGACATCCCAGCTTACCGACTTGATGGGCGGCGCGCCTTGTTTGGCAAGGGGTTTGTATTGCGTTTCGACCCTCGTCTGCAACGCGCTCAAGATTGCGTCCCGGTTGATCCACTTGGTCGTGGAGGGTTTTACGTAACCGAGTTCGGCAAATTCTAAAACCACCAGCCAAGCACCGGACTCTGGTTTCAAGACACCCACAAGTCCTAGCGAAGGGGTCTTTAGTTCCAGCAGCACGCGGGCACCTGCCGCATCCGTAAAACGATAGCCTTCCGGAATAGCAACTTCAGCAACCTTGCCCAGATCCGCCCTGGCCGGACCGATGTTCCATTTGACCTGCGATTGCGCCGACATGATTTGCGGGGCCAAAGACGAGGCCTGGCCAAAACATGCCAGGCCGCTTAAAACCAAACCGCACGAGAGTCCAATGGCGAATTTAAATTGCTTCACAATCGAATCCTTGCTCAAGGGGCGAATCAAGTCATGCATAGTTTACAAATTACAACGTTTACCCGAGAAATTACTGTAACATATCTAAATTCAGCGGGCTTTGAAGTCAACCCGTTTTAGCCACGTTAATTACTTAAACAAATTACGTACTACTACGCGGCAGGCGGCGGATTAGCTGGCCGGCCGCACGACCGGCAACGGGGTGAACAGCATCGGGTTCTTTTGGAAATCGCCCATTTTCAACGCTTCGGACCATGTTTCAATCACCCGGAGAACCCCCGGGATGTCCAGACTTTCATGCCGTGCCGGATACTTTCTTAAGTTGGCCTCCGCGAGTCGAAACAAGGCCTCCGCCGGCTTCAACCGCTGCTTTTGGAGATGCACAAACGCGCCGGCGAATTGAATCAACCCCTTGTAAAAATCCCCGTTCGCCCCCTTGCGATCCGGCAACCAAAGCTCCTCCAACACGTCGTGCGCCTCGTAGAAGAGCTGGCGATTGAAACACTCGAAGTAACCCAGATAGTGCGCATCCAGTTTCTGCCCGTGAAACTGTTCGATCAGCGCCGCGATCTTGCCGCTTTTTTTGCTCATGCGCCAAACTAAGCCGTCGGTTCACCCACGGAAAGCCAAACCTGCTGGCCGGCTATTTTGCGCAATGCCCCGTCCGTAATGTCGCATCCCCAGAACCGGTGATTGGTGATTTTCAAAAAAAGGGTAATGTGTGGGCTGGCCATGACCATAATTTGTAACATTGCGCGCGCAACCCGCCTGTCTAGCGGCATCTTTTTCGACCCTTTTAATCCACTCGCCCTCGCACCAACCTTGAACTGGAACATAACCGCTCAAGCCCGCACCCCGCTGCGCTCCGGTTTCGGCACTTGAAACAACACGGCCCGTCACACCAATCCAAAATCCAAGACTTATGACTAAACCCCTCAGCAAGCATATCGTCCGTCTCCTTTCCGCCACCCTGCTCTCCCTGCCGGTGCTGGCGTCGGCACAGTCGTCCTTCACCTGGAACGGCGGCAGCGGCACCACGGGCAACTGAACCGACACCGCGAACTGGGGCGGCAGCGGCCCGGCCAATCCGCAGGCCTTTCTGAATTTCACCAACAACGTGCGCACGAGCAACACGAACGACTTCGCCAGCGGGAGTCCGGGCTATCAGATTTATTTCAAGAGCGGGGCCAACGCCTTCAACCTCTACGGCAACTCCATCACGTTTTATGATTTCAGCGGCGGGGATCCGAACATCCAGAACGAAGGCGCGTTCACCAACCAGACTGTCAATTTTCCCATTGTGGACGGCAATGCGAATGGCGCGTTTGGCATTCTCAACGTCAACCTCAACACCGCCACGGCCCAGGGGCCGCTGACCTTCAATGGCCTGATCACGTCCGCCGATGCCGCCATCGCCGTGCGCGCCATCAACGTTTCGGGAACCAACCCAGTCGTGTTCAATGGCCCGATCTCGGACTTCAGCGCCAGCGGAAAGATTGCGCTGACGCAGCTTGGCACCAGCGTCACTACGTTGAATGCCACCAACACTTTTACCGGCAACCTGACGATCAGCGCGGGCACCACCTATGCGGATTTTAACTTCAACGGCCTCACGCCGAGCACCACGACCGCGCCGCTGTTTGTGAATGGCAATCTGGCGTTCACCGTCACGCCGAATATCATCGTGCGTTCCCCCAATGGAACCATCGCGCCGGGGACGTATCCGCTCATCAAATATGCCGGCACGCTTTCCGGCACACCGCCAGCGACCGCGTTTTCATTGCCGGCCGGCCTGACGGCGACCATCGTCAACAACACGGGCAACAAGTCCATTGACCTGAACGTGACCGTGGGCAACGCGGTGCAATGGGCCGTGGGCAATGGCCTGTGGGACATCAACACCACAGCGAACTGGAAAAACACGGCCGGCGCGGCGGCGAACTACCTCGATGGCGCGGCAGTGGTGCTGGATGACACGGCCACCGGGGCCTCGCCCATCACCGTTTCGCTGAACGCGGTCGTCACTCCGGCCTCGATCACAGCCAACCTGACGAACAAGAGCTACACCATCGCCTCGAATGCGACGGTGACCATCGTCGGCAGCGGCCCCCTGATTAAAAACGGCCCCGGCCCCCTGACAATTTCCACTACGAATCTCGGTTATACCGGTGCCATCACGTTGAACGGCGGCACGCTGGCAGTTGGTGGCGCTGCCTCCATCGGCTCCGGCCCCATCACCATGAACAACGGCTCCACCCTTCATATGCCGAGCACCACTGCCACCGGCGTCGGCAATGCGATCACGGTCGCGGCCGGGGCCACGGCCACGAACACGTCCGGCGCGCTGGGCAGTTCGTACAGCGGGACGGTTTCCTCCGGTGACGGAACCAGCTTGCTGGTGGTCGGCGGGGCGACGAGTTACGGCGCTGCCAGCCAGATGTTCAGCGGCTTCACCGGCACGGTGCAGGTGAACTCCGGTGCCACCCTGCGTTTTTCCGCAACCACCGGCGGCGCTTCGTTCGGCGGCAGCAACCCCACCTTCAATATTAATGGCACTCTCCAGCCGCGCGACCAGGCGCATAACTCCATCATCGTTGCGCTGACCGGAGCGGGATCGCTCGCCGGGCCGCAGACGCAGCCCACCACTGCCGGCACCGCGTCGTATTTCATCGGCTCGAAGAACATTGACTCCACATTCTCGGGCACGATTTCCGACCGCACCATCACCAACCTTACTTCCGTCACCAAGATTGGTTCCGCCACGCTGACTCTCTCAGGCAACAACGCCTACTCCAGCACCACGACGGTCGCTTCCGGCACGTTGCAAATGGGTGACCGGCGGTTCCTGCTCCAACAGTTCCGTGACCGTGAACTCCGGCGCGACGAACGGCGTGACCGTCTCGGTACCGGGCGGTGTGTGGACATGCACGAACATGACCTACGCGGCGGGCACGGCGAATGCCATCTTTGCCTTTGGCGGCAACACGCCGAGCACTGCGGTCGCGCCGTTGCAGGTGTTGAACAACCTCACCCTCAGCGGCACGCTCAACATCATCGTGATCGGCAGTTCATCCATGCCGGTCGGCACCTACCCGCTCATCGCCTACGCGGGCACATTGTCCGGCACGCCCCCGGCGGTTCCGCTTTCCCTGCCGTTCTACGTCAGCGGCATCATCACGAATGACACGGCGAACAAACTGATTTCGCTCATCGTCACCAATGTGGCCACGCCGCCCGCGCTCGTGTGGTCCGCTGGCACCGGCATCTGGGATTTCTCCAGCTTGAACTGGGCGGGTGGAACCGCTGCGTGGGCGGACACCAACTCGGCATTGCTGGATGACACGGCGAGCGGTGCCGGGCCGTTCACCGTCACGCTCACCACCAACGTCGCTCCGACGGGCGTCACCTTTAACAACAGCACCAAGGATTACACGCTCACCGGCGCGGGCGGCATCACGGGCAACAACACGTTGACCAAGACTGGCTCCGGGCTGTTGACCCTCGCCAACAGCAACTCGTTCGCGGGCGGCACGACCATCAGCGGCGGCACGCTGCAGCTCGGCAACGGCGGCACGACTGGCACGTTGGCGAACAGGGCCATCGTGGACAACGGCGCGCTCGTCATCAACCACTCGGATGCAGTGGCGATTTCCACGGTCATCAGCGGCACCGGCTCGTTCACGAACGCGGGCGGCGGCACAACGACCCTGTCCGTGACCAACACTTACGCGGGCAACACCACGGTCAAGTCGGGCACATTGCAGATGACCAATTCCGGCAACCTCGCGCCAGCTTCCACGCTCGTGCTGTCGGGCGGCCAGTTCACCCGCGCTTCGCAGAACTTCACACCGGTGAAGGCCAACGCCTACAAATTCGGCCTCGCCGTGACCGCTGACTCGACCGTCGCAACCACTTCGACGACCACGCGCACGGTGCATTTCAATTCGTCCAACATCACCGCCGTTCCCGGCACGAACCACTTCAAGTTCTACGCCGGCGGTTTCAACTACGCGGGCAACCTCATTCTCGGCGGCAACGGCGCGAACAACATGGTGTTCCTCGAATCCTACAATACGAACGACACGCTGCCGGATCAGATTTTCAGCGGTGTCATCAGCGGTGCCGGCCGGCTCTACAAAAACATCGAAGGCTCCAGCCCCGGCGGCAATCTCATCATCAGCAACGCGGCGAACACATTCTCGGGCGGCACGGAACTGCGCGCGGGCTACATCGGCCTCGGCGCCAACAGTCCGCTCGGCACCAACCGCATCACCTTTGGGTTTGATTTCAACCCGCTTGGCCTTTACGCCGTGGACGCGGCCCGCACGCTGACGAACGACATCTACGCGGACGTGAACAGCAGCTCCGCCTCCACCGCCGCCGGCTGCACGAACTTGCAGATCAAAGGTTCGCAGAACCTCACCCTGTCGGGCCGCATCCTGATCCACACGAACGTCCAGTTCTTCATCAGCAGCAACTCGGCGCTCATGACCTTCTCCGGCGTGATCACCAACGCGGCGGCAAATTCACTCGGCATCGCCAAGCTCGGCTCCGGCACGCTCGTGCTGGCCGGCAACAACACCTACAGCGGCGACACGCGCGCCAACGCCGGCGTGCTCCGGCTCGGTGCCGGCAATGTCATCCCGGATGGCGCGGGCAAAGGCAACCTCTCGGTCAGCGCCACGCTCGACTTGAACACCTTCAGCGAAACCATCAACGGCTTGAGCGGCGCGGGCATCATTGACACCGTCGCGGGTGGCAGCCTGGTGCTGACGGTCGGCAACAACAATGTTTCCAGCAGCTTCGGCGGCGTCATCCAGAACACGGCCGGTTCGCTGGCGTTGACCAAGACCGGCAGCGGCATTCTGACGTTGACCGGTGCGAACACCTTCACCGGCCCGGACGGCCAGCCCTACACGCTCCTGTCCAGCCCGGACCTGAGCGTGCCGCAAATCAACTGGACCACGCTGACCAACAGCACCTTCGGCCCCAGCGCGACCAACTACACCGACGCCACCGCCACCAACGACACCCTCCGCTTCTACCGCGTCCGCTCGCCGTAAGCCCAGCGGTTGAATTCAAACACCCCTTCTTGCTCCG
>JAYWBR010000152.1:0-6186 GCA_043781315.1 Verrucomicrobiota bacterium
GGCGTAGGCGGAGTCGGTGGTGTTGGCGTTGTCCCACCGCCACCGCCGGAATCCACGATGATGCGGGCGCGTTTCCACGCTTCGCTGAATCGCTTGCCCGGCTCGCTGCCGTCGAATTGCACCACGAGGTCGTCCATGTCGCTGACTTTTTCCATCAAGGCGGCTACGTCAGTTTCCACTTCTTTCAAAAGCGCGCTGCGGTTCACAATCTGGCCGCGCGGGGTGCTCATCACGTTGCTGAATCCGGTGATGGCGGCGGTGAGCGCGGCCACGCGGGCGGCGGTCACGCCGCGTCCGGCTGCTCCGGCTTCGCTGACGGCGGCTGTGCCGAGGTCGCGAATCGCAGTCGTCTTGTTCACCAATTCTTGCGTGCGCAATTTCATAATCTCGCTCTTGGTCATGTCCACCTTGCCGTGACGGTCAAGGTCGCCGGATCTTTTGAAGTGAACGGCGAGCGCGCGGGCGAGAACGAACGCGGCGTCTTCGAGCGCGGTTTCGGCCACGGCTTTGGCGTCGGCTGCCCCGCCAGTCGCGCCGTCGGCTTGCGCGGCCTTGGCGGTGACTGCGCCGTAATCGGTCGCAAGCTGGGCGATGTCCGTGCCAAAGTCGGCGGGCGGCTGGCCGTTCCAGGCGGGTTTGTAATCGGAGCTTTGGGCGACGGTGATGCACGCGCCGACCATGTTGAGTTGGACTTGAAGGCGGTTGTTCATGCGCGAAAATTACTAAATGCTTGACACGGTGCAAAGCAGAAAGTTTTGGGGCGGCGCGGGCGTCCCGGCTCTCGCGTTCCGCACGATTCGCCGGACGCAATTCCCGCCTTTGCAACCGCCGTTCACTCCGCTACTCTCGCCCCCATGCCGACGCTGGAAATCAACACAACGCAACCCTGGCTCATTTCACAAGACGCCAACGTGGCGGAAATCATCGGCCAATTCGGCGGCGCAGACCAACTCAGCAACGCCATGCTCTACAGGCAAACAACTTTGACAAAACACCTCCGCCGGACGCGCGACCTGCTGCTGCCGCGTCTGCTGTCGGGGCAGGTGGAACTCAAAACGGAGGCTGCATGAGTTCTTTCTCGATGGCCGACCGGCGCGTCCTCGAAAAGCACTTCCAAATGGAGGCTGGCTACGTTCTCAATTTTTCTGACCGCACTATCGGGGAGTTTGTATCCGAGGCTGTTGACCGTGACATTCACCACGAGAAATACACAACAGCAGGAACTTCTAAGGCCAACAAGCTCCGCACATTTTGGAAGACCGAGTCCGATCATTTGGTGGGGAAGCTCATCCTCGAAATGGTAGATTACGAGGCAACTCTGAATCTCACACCGGATGCCGAATCGAAAGCTCGCGCTGAGAAATGCCGCCACATTGCCACTCGGCTTCTCGCCGGTGGTCCGAGCCTCAGCCCGCTCAAGGAACACGCGAAGGTTCTGAACGCCAATCATCTCGCAGAGCAGATTCGGCGCTTGGAGGCAGCCGTCGAGACAGACCCGAGCCTCGCCATCGGAACGGCCAAGGAACTCATTGAGACCTGCTGCAAGACAATCCTCGCCGAGCGCGGAAAGCCCGTGTCCGGCACGCCCGATGTCTCAACACTCACAAAGGAAACCCTCAAGGAATTGAAACTCGTTCCTGAGGGCATCCCAGACGCCGCGCGTGGGGCAGACGTTATCAAGCGCCTGCTGAGCAACCTTGGAACAATCGGCAACAGCCTCGCAGAACTACGCGGGCTGTATGGGACGGGCCACGGCAAGCATGGTAGTTCCGCGGGTTTGAGTGCGCGGCACGCAAAGCTGGCAGTCGGTGCAGCTTCGACGTTGGCCGTGTTCCTTTTTGAAACCCACAAGGAGACGAAGTGAACACTGAGAACAGAATCCAAAACCTCCGCAGGACGCGCGACCTGCTGCTGCCGCGTCTGCTGTCGGGGCAGGTGGAAATCTCAGCTAGCACCCGCAAACCAGCGGGGGATTTGTTATGAATGACGCCGATTTCAAACCGTGCCCGTTCTGCAAAGAGACCATCCGCGTCAAAGCGGTGAAGTGCCGGTATTGCGGCGAATGGCTTGAGCAGCCAACGTCCCCACCTGCCATCAATCAAACCAGCAGCGCACCAGTGCCGGAAGTAATGACCGCACAGGTTCGGCCGCCATCGGCAAAGGCCGAAGCGACCACCAACGGCGATACGTCAACGCACCAGACCAGCGAGAGCCAAGATGACCTCGCGCTACCGATCAAGCCAAGCGAGACTTCCACCGGCGACGCGCGAAAGGGTTTGAAATGGATGAACGGCATTTTCCTAGTCATTTACGGCTGGGCATTTGGCGCGAACATCTTCGACGGCAATATTTCGCGCAAGAACACAGGATATGTTTTCGCTATTGTTCTGATTTGCTTGGCCCTGATAACTGCTTTCTTGTTTGGATTTCTAGCCGCGCAAAAGCCAGCGCATCCCACACGGCGCAAACTTGCCAAGTGGGCGAACTTGCTTGTTGTCGCGCTGGCGTTATTCACACTGCTGCGTTCAATCATCACTGGCGGCACGACTCACGCGCAGACTGGCTACGTTGGCTCAACAATTGTGTATGGTTTTATTCTGGCGGCGTTCCTGTCCCTCCCCGCGATCGTCAACCTACGGGCGTTTTGGAAGCAGCTTCCGATTGCAGTGCCTCCAGTCAAGCCAGAGCACAGTTCAGAATCCTCTCACCCCGCGAGCCAGGAGTTCGGAGGCCAGGCTGCTGAACCGCCAAAATTAGAACCGACAGAAGCGGGCGAGAACTCTCCGCAAGAACTGCCCGCAGGTGGCCCGCAGGCAGAGGCGCAAACGGAAACATTTCAAGAGGATGTCGCCGCGACTCCGAGGGTTAAGCAGGCCAACTATTTCATCCGCCACTGGCGCGGTGATTTGTCGCTCGGTGTTTCATACTGGGCCAACGGTATGTTGGGGACATTTCTCGTGCTGTTTGCTGCAAACATGCTGGTTGAAATGCGAGACACTGTTGGCCTCAGATTGCTCGCAGTGTTGTCGCTCGGACTCTACGCAACGGCGATTCTCGCTTCTGTCTGGCAACTCGTGGGGGTCTGGCGTTCGGCCAGTAAACACGTTTCACGGGGAGGAAGCAGCGGTTGGGCGACGGCGGCAAAAGTCGCCGTGGTGTTTGGGGCGCTAAGTTGCATCGGAGCATTTCTAAATACCTACATTCCGCAATCCGCCGAAATGGTCAGAATCCTTGCGGGAGACAAATCCATTCCCGCCTACAAAATCAGGGTTCTTCCGGGTGGCACAGAGGTTGAATATCGCGGCGGCCTGCGTGCGGGCAGCGCCAAGGAATTGGAAAAGATTCTGACGGCTGTTCCGCAGGCAAAGGTGCTGCACATTGAAAGTATCGGCGGACGGATCATTGAGGCCAAGGCCATGATCAAGCTCGTTCATGACCGTGCACTGACCACCTACACATCGGATTACTGTTTGAGTGCAGCGACGTTGGTTTTGATGTCCGGCAAGGAGCGTGTCATCGGCACGGGGGCAAAAGTGGGATTTCACGCTGGCCAATTTCCGGGAGCGACCCGCGAACAACAACTTGAAATGGACAACATAGTGCGCTCCACCATGCAGTCGGCAGGAGTATCGGAATCCTTCATCAGCCGAGTCTTGGCAACGCCATCTGAAAAAATGTGGTATCCGACGTTTGAAGAAATGCGTGCCGCAGGAGTCATCACCAGCCAGTCAGCAGGCGAACGGTTCGCGTCATCATGGGGAATGCCAGATGTGAACTTGGAAGCGGCGGTCAAGAGCATAAGCGCTTACCCGTGCTATCGGACCATCAAGAGAGTTGAGCCAGAAACCTACGCCAAGATGATGACAAATTTCGTGGCCGCCCTCCGTTCCGGCAAGTCCGAAGGCGAAGCCATCGCCGCGATTTCGGAAGTCGCCGGCAGCATGATGGATAAATATTTTCCGGCGGCGTCAGATGAAGCGATTCTCGCGTTGCGCGACCAATGGATTGCAATTCTGACCCGGTATAAGGACAAGAACAGCCAAGCGTGCATCGCCGTCTTCACACAGGCTAAAATCAATTACATGCGAGTCTTCCCCGACTGGAACATGACCAACTCCCTGTTGGTAATGGAAAAGGTGATTAGCAGCGGTGCGACCAAGATTCCCGTCCCGGTTGACAAAACACTGGCAGACGAAGATTTGGCCATCGTTTTGAAACCGTTGACAGCAAAATACGGCGATGACGTGCAGCTCTTATCAAAACAAACAACGTGGTCCGACAATTCCCAAAAAGTCTGCGACATGCTGCTCATGATGTATCAGCAGGAAGCAGCTTTGCCCGACAAACGGAGCGCCAATTTGATGCGCTATCTGATAACCAGCGAGTAAGCCGCGCCGTCGCGGATGCGGTGCAAGTCCATCGCCAACGAAAACATGAGAACATGCCCATTCTGCAAAGAGCCGTTACCGGACGCGGCAACAACATGTCCTGCGTGTGCCGAGCCGTTGGGGGGCACGGACAGCCAGCCGCCTACGCCTCCGCACGGTCAGCATGAAAGTAAACGCTCCACAACTCCCAAACGGTCAAGAATCAAAGTCGTTTGCCTGCTCATTTTGGCGTTCGGGGTTCTCGCCTACTGTGTCCACCTTGCCGTCCAATACCGTGCGTTCACGGATCAACTCACGGCTGTTAATGGTATTCGTATTGGGGATAGCCGCGCGGAAGTCAAATACCGCCTTGGCATTCCGCAAAGCGTTTTGGATTCCCCATGGGAGGAGGGAGAATACAAAGGATGGCAAAGGACTTACACGGTCTCTGCGCCGACCAATGACGTGAACAGAATGCCCCCGGCAACAAAAGTGGAAGATTACAATGAATGGGTTTACGAAGAAGTATCTGGGAATGTTCGGCTCACTATCGAGTTTAACAAGGCTGCTACGGTCGAATCGCTCGACCTCTACTCTGATATTGAAAAGCCTCACGGGTGGGGATCGGTTGCGGGTCTTTACAGCGGCGATTCCGAGGAAAAAGTCCTCCGCTTCGGTGTGCCTTCGAGGCAACACCTCGATGGGGTAACCAAGACGATCGAGTATGACGATCTCGGCTTGAAGATTACCCTCACCAAAGGGAAAGCATATATGGTGACATTAAAGGGCGTGCCGCAAAACAGTCCGGCGGTCTTTTGGCGTTACATTCGCCAGTAAACGCCATGCCCCACGCCTACACCGAAGACCAGCTTGTCGATCAACTCGCCATCGGGTTGTTCGCGGAGCTTGGCTGGACCACGGTGTCGGCCTTGGAGGAAACCTTCGGCGCACCCTCACCCGGCCTGGCGGCCACCCTCTCCCATCCGATGGGCGAGGGCGCTTCGCTTGGGCGCGAGACGAAGGGCGTGGTGGTGTTGGTCGCTGCCATCCATCAGGAGGAATGCACTTTGCCGAACTCCTTGCGGAGGACAACCGCAGGCGGAGTCGCCCGCGCTACGTTTGCCGAGAATCTGCGTAAAGCATTGATTTCTTGATGGTTGCCGTCTAAAACCCCGCTGCTGGCAGCCGTCCCACGGCTGCGGCGGCGTTGCGGCGGCGGTAGATGCCGATTTCCTCAATTTTCACGGCCTTTTCCTGACTGTCTGCGGCGTTTTCCCGGATGTAACTGGCGATTTCTCGACTGTAAATCCCGATTTCCCGGCTGTCGGCGGCGGTCGCTCGAATGTAGCTGCGGGTTGCGCGAATGTCGGCGGCGATTGCACGGCTGCGAGTTGCGATTGATTGAATGTGAATCCCGATTTCGCGGTTGCGCGTGGCGAGGGAGACGTTCGTTGTCGAGGGCGCGTTTTGTTTCGATTGAGTGCGAGGACGGTTTCAGTTAAAACATTTGACCGAGGTGCGAGCCGCACGGGCTTTCACCGGAAAAATTTTAACGCGAGTTGAATTTGAAAAGTTTTGCCCAAGTTGAACCACGTTGTCACCCGAGACGCAAGGTGTTGATCGAATCCGGCATCAACTACGTGGAGGTCGCCAACGAGGCGGCGTTCTACGGGCCGAACTGGCAGTGCCAGCTCCCATCGGACGTGCAAGGACTTCGCCGAGCCCGCTGGTGGCCGTCCGCAAGGACTTCGGCCTGACCTATCGCGACAAGGACAACTCGAACAAGACGCCGTTGTGCATCCATCGCGCGCCGCTCGGC
>JAYWBR010000153.1:0-6181 GCA_043781315.1 Verrucomicrobiota bacterium
TTCTGAATTCCGGTGATGGAAATTTTTTCCACCTCGTCAATCGGCGGGGGAAAACCAAAATGCAAGCCTGGCCCGAGCAAGGCCTTTTCGCCGGTGCCAACGGGTTTGCCGAAACGCAGAATAATCGCGCGCTGATCCGGCTCCACCTTGAAAAAGCCCGAGCCGAGAAACACGAGAAACAAAATCCACATCACCACCTTGACGATGGCGAAGCTGCTGCCCAACGCCTCGGCCAGCGCTTGCGAACCGGCGTCCGTGGTTTCCACAGCCGGATGGTCGTGGTCGTGATCGTGGCCGTCGTGGGAATGGTGAGGGTGATCGCTCATGGGTGGGACGGGGACGGGGGAAACATCGAACATCGAACATCGAACATCGAACTCTGAACGCTAAATAACGCGACGACGACCCATTCCATCGGTGAATGTCCGGCGTTCGATGTTCGTTGTTTCATTTTCTGCTTTGAAAGTTATCTGGCCATCAGGTTCGTCGAGAAGCCGCGAAACAAATCGAAGGGCGGCGTCTGCTGGTCAAAGATCAAAGTCGAACGCTCCTTCAAGGAATCCTCCAGCGCGGTGAGGCGGAACAGGAAGCTCGCGAGCTGCGGATTCTGCTGGAACACCGCGAGGGATTTGGCGGCTTCGGCCTCGCCTTTGCCCCGGATTTCCAGCGCTTGGCCGTCGGCGGCGGCGAGGACTTCGGCGGCTTTGCGGTCGGCGGCGGAGCGGATTTTTTGCGCCTCGGCCTCGCCTTCGTTCTGCAATTTGCTGATGAGCACCTGCCGCTCGGAAGTCATGCGTTCGAACACCGCCTGCGTGGTGGCGTCGGGCAGGCCAAGTTTTTTGATGCCGAGGAATTCGATGGCCAGGCCGTAGTTCTTGTCGCTGATCTGGCTCTGCACGGCGGCGAGGATTTCGCTTTCAATGGCCGTGAACTTCGCGCCCTCGCCGCTGGCGGAAATAAAATCGGAGAGCGGATGCTTGCCGACAATCGCATTCTTGGAACTGCCGAGCAGCCCCTTTAATTTTTTCTGGGCATCCGTCACCGATCCGCCCGGGAAGCGCAGCATGAAAGCTTTGGGATCGGTGATGCGCCAGCCGACATAGACCGAGGTGAGCAGGTTGTTGTTGTCGGCGGTCAGGCCTTCGGTGAAATCGTCCTCGAAATTCTGGACGCGCTTGTCGAAGTAATAAACTTTCTGCACCGGCCACGGCCATTTGAAATACGCGCCGGCATTGGTGATTTCGCCCGTCGGTTTGCTGAACGTCGTGACGGCGGCGACCTGCGTGGTGCGGACTTGGAAGACAAACAGCAGCAGCACGAACAGGACGATCAGCACGGCGCCGATAATCAGGGTGAGGTAATTCTTTTTCATGGCGGTAAATTATTTCTTGGCGGTCGGATCCAGATTTTCCAGGAGGTCGGTGCGGATCTTGTCCTGCAAATCAAACTGGAAAACATCCTGGGTGTTGGTGGTCAGCAAAATGTATTTGCGGGAAGTCGCGGTCGCGCTGGCAAACGTCCGCAGATAAGCACGGGCCGTGAAGACGGACGGCGCGGCGGCATACGCGGGAATCTGGTTGGTGAACAACGCGGCGCGCGCCCAGGCGGCGATTTGCTGGCGCTGACGGGCGGCTTCAGCGGCGTTGATTTTCTTGAACGCGTCCGCGCCCGCGCCGGCGTTGGTGGCAATGGCGGCGGCCTGGGCGGCGAGGATTCGCGCCTGCTTGGATTGAATCGCGCCAACGACCTTCTCGTAATCCGGCGCGACCTTGACGGGCGGATGAATGTCCTGCAGGCCGACGAAAATAATCTGCGCGCCGAGCTTCCGCTCATCGGCGGCGGCTTGAATCGCGCGACGCAACGCCTCCGCCGCATCGAGCCGGCCACGGGACATGACGTCGTTCAAATCCACGCTGACGAAATAGCGGACGACTTCCCGCGTGGCGAGGTCTTGCAGGAGGTTCGAGGCGTTGTCGTTGTTGTAGGCCCACGCGAGCAGGTCGTTGATCTGAAACTGCACCGGGATGCTGACGGTCAGCAGGCTGACGGGCGGCGTGCGTTTGCTGGCGTCGTTGGTGTCTTGCAGCGACGTTTGCTCGCGATTGGCGACGAGAAAATTTTCCTCCTTCGTGTGCGAGACCGTCCACAGCACGACGTTTTGATTCTCCGTCTTGGGATCGGGCGTGAAGCCGACGTTGAAGCTTTGAATTTGTTCGGTGCGGTAGCGATAGACTTCGTCCACCGGCCACGGCCATTTCACATGCGCGCCGGGTTCAAGCAGGACGCGTCCGGCGACGGGGCGGCCAAAGCGTTCCAGCAAGCCGCGTTCGCCCGGTTCGATGAACACAAACATCGTGGACACCAGCAGAATGGCGAACTGGCCGAGGATGAACACCAGTAGATAATTTTTCACCAGTTGGAAAAACCAGGTGTCGGAAACCTTGAAGCCGAACTGGTAGTCCAGCGCCTGTGCGGCGGTGGTGATGAGTCCTTCCGGCTGGCCGAGCAAACCCACGACGCGGCTTTCGTAAAGCGGCCGGGTGATTTTGCCCTTCACGCGCGGCCGGTAAATTTCCAGGAGCAACTGGATGAAGGTTTCTGCCGCGATCAAACCGAGCAAGCCGCAGAGAACGGTCGCCACGTAATAGTCGGTCTTCGGAAAACCCGCCTCGATGCCGACCACGCCGAGCGTGACCAGGAAACAAATATACGCGCCGAGCAGCAACCAGCTCGCGCCGGGACGCAGCAGGCGTTTGTCTTCGAGGCGCGCAATGGTGGCGGAAAACTTTCCGAACAGGAACAACACCAGCGCCAGCAACGCAAACATGGCCAGCGTGACGGTGGGCTGCCTGACCTCGACCAGCGTGCCGCTTTTGGCCAGCCAACGCCAAAGCATCCAGGCGAGGAGGCTTTCGCCGAGGCACAGCAGGACGGTGAAACCGGGGACGATGAAACGCTCGAATTGTTCGCGGGCGCGCTGGGCCTGGAACGATTCGGAATCCCTGGCTTCAAACAACGTCGCGGCGCTTTTGCTTTTGACGAGTTCGTCGAACTCCAGCTTTTCCAGGCGTTCACGTTCCTCCAGGCGCATCTGGAAATAACTCACCGCCGCGACCAGCAGGCCGATGCCGAGAAAGACGGTGGCCAGGATGCCGGCGAGGGAGTTGGTCAGTTGGGCCACGGCGAAGCCCGCCACGCCGACGACCAGCAGGAGCGCCAGATTGATCAGCCCGTTTTTTTGTATGTTTCGTTCCACGGGAATAGGCAATGCAAAATTAAAAATTAAAAATTAAAAAAGGAGAACGGCGGATCGCGCGGGCCGGGCCGGCATTTTGCATTTTTAATTTTGAATTTTTCATTTTTAACTGAGTTCGCGTTCTTCAAACAGTCCCACCGCCAGCGCCAAGGCTGCGCCGATGTAACCCACCGCATACGCCAAAGCCTTGCCGACGTAGCCCCAATGAAAGGCGGTCTTGCCTGTTTCCAGCACGTCGGCAAGCCAGAAAAGCTGCCAATTCGGCGTCACGGTGTAAAGAACCGAACCCCACCAAGTGCCGCCCATGCCCGCCTGGGCCAGCCGCGCTTTGTCATCGGTGCTGATGCTGGCCAGTTCGCCGGTCTCCAGCGCACCGTTGTGATCCAGGTCATATTTGACAAGGGTTTCTTTGAGCAGGGTTTTCTGGCTGGCCGACCAGCGCGCGCTGTTCAACTCCTGTTTGAGGTCGTATTGCCAGACGGGTTCCGCGTAACGGCCAAACAAATAATCCGACATGATGCCGACCAGGAAAATCGCCGAGCAGATCGCCAGCGTGGGAATCATGTCGAAGCGCGTGGAGCAGGCCAGCGCCAGCGCCGCCAGAATCCAGAGCGCGAACAAAATCAAAATCGCCGCCGGCACCATCCGCCAGTCCACCGCGGCCATTTCACCGAGGGATTGCGACTGTTTTGTAAATTGGAAAATGACGAACGCCGCCAGCGTAATCGTGATGACCAGCGCAAAAAAAGTGTCGCTGACGAACGGCCGCCGCAGGAAGAAATTGCTGAAACCGCCCAGCAAATACGCCAGCGCCAAAGCTCCCGCCACAATCCCGACCGCCGCCAGGTCCGTGCTGCCGTAGGCGTCGAACACCATCCGGCTGGCGATCAGCGCGGTCACGGTGTTGATGAAGGTCATCAAGGTCAGCGCCAGGACGAGTCCGGCGTATTTGGCCAGCAGGAATTGGGTGCGCCCAACCGGCTTGGATAACACGGCCAGCGCGGTGCCCAGCCGGATTTCCCGCGCCAGCGAGGCCGACGCCGTGAGCACCGCGCCAAACAAACCGGACAACAACATCACGGCCAGCACGCTGTTTTTGACGAGCTTGGGTTCGTCGCCGAACGCGAAGTAATAGGGCGTGGCGAGGAAGATTTCAAACGCCGCCGACACGGTGGTCAGCAGCAGGAAGACCGGCTGCCGCACCAGTTCCATGAAGGCATTGACCGCAATGGTTGTGAATTGTCGCATCGGTTCAGGGCGGACAGAGTATGGATCGCATGGCTGTTTGCAAACGGTTATTCAGGCTCAAGCCGTGCCCGAATTTTGACATGGCTTTCGGCGCTTGGAACTGTGCGTTTGAACGCACAGTCTGCGAACATCGGCCAGGAAAACTTCCGTTTGAAATGGTGCTGGCTAGGTTTGCGGTTCACCGGCGACCGGCTGGCTTTCCGTGGCGACCGGGGTTTCCAAAGCCAGTTGTTCCGGCGGCACGGTGGCGAGTCCCGGATCGGCGGTGAGCGGGGCCGGCGGTTTTTCGATCACAATTTTCCGCAGCTCATCCGCCGCCGGCAAATCCGCCAGCGCGCGCAGTCCAAAATATTCCAGGAACCCCGCCGTGGTGCCGTAGGTCATGGGCCGGCCCACGACTTCGGCGCGGCCGACTTGCTCCACGAGTCCGCGTTCCACCAAGGTTTGCATCACGCCATCCACGGCCACGCCGCGAATCTGCTCCATCTCGGCGCGCGTCAACGGCTGGCGATAGGCAATGATGGCAAGGGTTTCGAGTGCCGGCTGCGACAGGCGCGGCGGCCGGGCTTTCACGCCAACGAGCGCCTTGAGCCACGGCGCGTAGTCAGGCTGGGTGACGAATTGCCAGGCTCCGGCGATGCACGCGAGGCGGTAGCTGCGCGCGGCGGTTTCGTGGTCTTTCGCCAGCTCTTCCAGCGCGACGACGAGCTGTTCTTCCTTGGTTTTTTTCGACGCCACGACCAGCTCGTTGCCTTCGGCGTGTTCAACGGCGCCGGCCAGCACGTCGCGAATTTCTTTCAAACTCAGCGGTTTTTGCGCGGAGAACAGCAGCGACTCCAAAATAAATTTCAGTTCCATGTTACGCGGTCTGGGTGTCGGGTTGGGCCACCGACCACGGCTCGGTGCCGGGCGGGGTTACGAGCGTGGCGGCGGGGACGGGCTTCAGGGTGATTTCGATTTCGCCGAAGGTTTCGGGCTGCACGCAGATGATCTGCTTGAGCCGGATCAGTTCCAGCATCGCCAGAAACGTGACGACCACCTCGGTGCGGCTCATCACGTCGGCAAACAGCTCGGAAAATTTCAGGCGCGGCCGGGCAGCGATCAGCTTCATGACGTACTCGATCTTTTCGCTGACCGTCCATTTGTCCTCGAAAATCTCCCGCGAACTGGCCGCCTTCTGGTTGATGCGTTGGAGTACCACGTTGACGGCATTGAGCAGATCGAAAATGGAGACATCGGATTTCACCGGCGCGGCGGTGGTTTCAAACTCCAGCTTGCCCGGGAGGCGCGGGAAGACATTTTCCTGCCGGGCTTCGAGCGTCTGCAACTGCGCGGCGGCATCCTTGAACTTTTTGTATTCCACGAGCTGGCGGATGAGTTCCCAGCGCGGGTCTTCACCGTCGTCCTCGCCCTCGGTTTCCACCTGCTGTTCGACGGGCAGCAGCTCGCGGCTCTTGATGTACATCAGCGTCGCCGCCATCACGAGGAATTCACCGGCGACTTCCAAGTCCAGCAGCCGCATCGTCTCGATGTGCTGGATGAACTGGGTGGCGAGCGCGGTGAGGTTGACCTCGTAAATGTCCACCTCCTCCTTCTTGATAAGATAAAGGAGCAAATCGAGCGGGCCTTCAAAGACCTCGAATTTGACTTTGTATTCAGCCATGACCTCCGCCGCGA
>JAYWBR010000154.1:0-17637 GCA_043781315.1 Verrucomicrobiota bacterium
CGCCATCGCCGCGCAAAGCAACATGATGACCACCGTGGATGCGCTCTACAAAAATCCCGTTCCACCTCAAGGCCCTTAGTCGCCACGGCCCAAACTCCCTCGGCAGATCGTCTGCGCTCGCCGCGGGTCTGTTATATGAACCTACCGGGCCAGTGATGCAGGAGAGTAGCCAACCATTCCATGTCGCTCTGGAGTTTTTTGGAAAAACTTCCGTGTATTTCATCAGCCAGCACTCACTCTGTATTGATACGGATTTACAATCTGGGAACTAGTTGCAATCTTATCCGCAAGTTAGAACCAAACTTTTTCCACGTTAGACATTATGAAAAAACAATTCTCAGGAATCATCAAACTCGTTGCGGTGCTGTCCCTGGCGACGACGCTGTGCCGCAATGTGCAGGCAATCAGCATCGGCTTTGGCGACACGCATGAACTCGGCTTCATCAACTACGGCATCCCGGCCGGCGATCAGGATATTACCGACTACCTGAACCACCTCATCGGCATGGGCCTGAACACGACGGGCACCGCACTTGGGCAGGACTTCACCCGGTCGGGAAATTCCTTCAGTCCGATGCATACAGCGGTATTGGAATCGCGAGTGACCTCCGGTTTCTCCGGTGACTTGGTGGATATCAATGTCGGCACGGGCGGTTACGAATACTTGCTGGCCAAATATGACGGTCCTAATTACGGCACCGAGGCTTGGTATATCGGCGGGCTGTCCGGCACGATCACAATCCCTGCATTCGGTGGCCAATATGGCATTTCGGGCTATGCGCTCTTTAACCCGTCCCCCACTCCGTCCCCCACTCCGTCCCCCACCTCGCTACCCGATGGCGGCACCACATTCGGATTCCTGGCGCTGGCGCTGGGTGCTTTCAGCATGTCTGCTCGCCGTTGGAAACGAGCCTGATTGAAGAGAGCAGACGTCAAGGTTTTCAAATAATCACATTCAACTCCCGACCGGAGTTGGATGTTTTAGTTTGGCCGCATCACTTGTTCACGGCTGCTTCCGACAGCGTTTTCAAACTGGCCGGTCCCTGCGCGAACTGACTGCCAATCATTTTGTCCATGCTCACAAACAGGCAGAACGCTTTCGCGATGAAATTGTTTTTTCCACTCATGGTCCAGGTAACCCGCGTCTGATTGCCCTCTGGTTTGAAGGTGAACTCGGCGGTGCTGGTGCCCGTCATCGGTTTGAAGAATGCCAGTTTGAATTGCACCCGCTCGTTCGGCTGGCTTTCGGTGATCGCCCTCCGGCCTTCGCCGCCGGCGCTGTTCCCGACCCACGCGTAGGCAGCACCCACCCCCGAGGCCGGACCTTCGTAGGTAAGCTTCATGGCGGGAGCAATTTTGCCCCAGGGATTCCACGCCTCCCATTTCTTGAGTTCGTTCACCGGCACGAACACCACTTCTGCCGGTGCGGCGACGACGGTTGCCGCCCGCGCCGGGCTGCCAGAGATGCCCCTTCGCGCCGCGCAAGCCGGGCAGTTCCGTCCACGTCTTGCCGCCGTCCGTCGTTTTGAACCCGAATTCCGAAGTAGGAAGAGGTAGCACAGGCGACCCGCCTGTGCCGTCCGGCCACTGGCCGGACGGCACGAGGGCGGACGTTGGCACTGAAACCAATGCAACTCCAAAAGCACACGCTCTGAGCACCCGCATTTCTTCCCGCCTCGACAATCCGCCACAATTTTCTAAATTATCCCCGATGTCGTTCAAACCTTTGGTCATTGCCGGACGCGAATTCCGTTCGCGGCTGATTCTCGGCACCGGAAAATTTTCGTCGCCCGAAGCCATGCGCGATGCCCTCGCTGCCAGCGGCACGGAGATGGTCACCGTCGCCCTGCGCCGTGCGGACTTGAGCGGGAAGAAAGATCCGTTCGCGAACATCCTCGAATTCATTGACCCGAAAAAATACCTGCTCCTGCCCAACACCAGCGGCGCGATGAACGCCGAGGAAGCCGTCCGCCTCGCGCGCCTCGCTGCCGCCGCCGGTCTGCCGAAATGGGTGAAGCTCGAAATCCATCCCGACCCGCGCTACCTGCTGCCCGATCCGATTGAAACTTTTAAGGCGGCGGAAATTTTGGTGAAGGAAGGTTTCACCGTGCTGCCTTACATCAATGCCGATCCGGTGCTGGCGAAACGCTTGCAGGAAGTCGGCTGCGCGACGGTGATGCCGCTGGGTTCGCCCATCGGCTCGAATCGCGGCATCCAGACGCGCGACCAGATCCGCATCATCATCGAGCAAGCGACGGTGCCGGTCGTCGTGGACGCAGGCATCGGCGCGCCGAGCCACGCGGCGGAGGCGATGGAACTGGGCGCGGACGCCGTGCTGGTGAACACCGCCATCGCCGTGGCGCATGATCCGAACCGCATGGGCATCGCGTTCAAGCTGGCCGTGGAAGCCGGTCGCTGCGCTTATGAAATCGGGCTCGGCGCGCAAAGCGAAACAGCAAGCGCAACCAGTCCGTTGACGGGGTTTCTCGATTAGACTTTGAGCCACAGATTTTCACAGATGAAACACAGATAATTCGCGGCGAAATGTTTTTGTTTTCATCTGTGTTCAATCTGTGTTTCATCTGTGGCTAAAATAAAATGAGCGCAACCAAACTTTCCGCTTCACGTGTCCGGCAAATTTTAACCGCCGCCAGCAAAGCCCGCGTCCTCGTCGTCGGCGACGTGATGCTCGACCAATTCATCTGGGGCAGCGTCGCGCGCATTTCGCCGGAAGCGCCGGTGCCGGTCGTGGATTTCAGCCACGAGAGTTTCATGCCCGGCGGCGCGGCCAATGTTGCGCGCAACCTCACCGCGTTGAAAGTCCACGCCGAACTGTTCGGTGCCGTCGGCCAGGATCACGCGGCGGAACAGCTCAAGCATCTGCTCCAGGCCCAGCACATCGGCTGCACCGGCGTCATCGCGCACGCGACGCGCGCCACCAGCCTCAAGACCCGCATCGTCGCGCACAAACAGCAGGTGGTTCGCATTGACCGCGAGACGCGCGACGGCTTGAACGGCGATCTGTTGAAGCGATTGCTCGCCGTTTTCAAAACCAAGTTGAAGACCGCCGACGCCGTGATCGTGGGCGATTACGGCAAGGGCGTCGTCACGCAGGAATTGCTCAACGCTATGAAATCTCTCTGTCGCGAGCGCGGCATCTGGTTGAGCCTTGATCCCAAACCCGTCCACGACCTGAATCTTTCCAACCTGTCGCTCATCACGCCCAATCGCAAAGAGGCGTTTGAACTGGCCAAGCTTTCGGACGACACGCGCAACCCGAATCCATTCGCGGACAAAAACCTCATGCTGGTGGCGGAACGGCTGCTGAACGAACTGCGGCCCGCCGTGCTGCTGATCACGCTCGGCGAACTCGGCATGTTGCTCTGCCAGCGCGGACAAAAGCCGTTTCACATCCCGACCGTCGCGCAGGAAGTGTTCGACGTGTCCGGCGCGGGCGACACCGTCATCGCCTCGTTCACGCTGGCGATTGCGGCCGGAGCGTCGCCGTTGGAGGCGGCGGTCATTTCCAATTACGCGGCGGGCATCGTGGTTGGCAAAGTTGGCACGGCCATCACCACGCCGGAGGAGCTGCTTAAAAGTTTTGGTTCGTAGCGGCGTCTCGGCAGAGCGCCGCCATCCCAATTTAATTTGCGGCACTCTTCCGAGATGCCACTACGATGATGAATTCAAAAATCACAATTGAAACCATCCGCGCCATGAAAGCGCGCGGCGAAAAAATTGCCGCGCTCACTGCGTATGATTTTCCCATGGCCAAGCTGCTGGACGAGACCGGCGTTCCCCTGCTCCTCGTCGGTGATTCGCTCGGCATGGTGGTGCTCGGCTACCCCGACACGACGCACGTCACGATGGCCGAGATGGAGCATCACACCCGCGCCGCCGCCCGCGCAAAAACTTCCGCGCTGCTCGGTGCCGATTTGCCGTTTCATAGTTACGAGACACCCGAACAAGCCGTGGCCAATGCGCGCCGGCTCGTCGCGGCGGGCGCGGAATTTGTGAAGGCTGAAGGCGGCCGGGAAATCCTGCCGCAGGCGCGCGCAATCATCGCGGCGAACATTCCCTTCATTGGACATGTCGGGATGCTGCCGCAGCATGTGCTGGAAGAAGGCGGCCAGTATCGCATCAAGGGGCGCGATGACGCCGGCCATGCCAAGCTGCTTGATGACGCAGCGGCGTTGGCCGAAGCAGGAGCCTTCGCCGTGGTGCTGGAACTGGTCACGCCGCTCGTCGCCCGGGAGATCACGAAAAATTTTTCGTTCGCGACCATCGGCATCGGCTCCGGGCCGGACTGCGACGGGCAGATTTTGGTGACGCCGGATTTGGTGGGAACCTTCCCGTGGTTCACGCCGAAGTTCGTGAAACCTCTGGCGAACACCGCCGAGCACATGCGCGCGGCGGTTGCCGCCTGGAAAAATTCCGTGCAGAATCCGGCGACTTTATGTTGAGTGTAACCATGAAAATCTGGCTGCCAACTTTGTTAGTGTTGCTGGTTCCACTCGCCGGCTGCGTGACCAAATCGCAGGCGAACGCGCGGGCACGCCTCGCGTTTCTGGAAGGGCAAAACCAGGCCCTGATGCGGATGCAGCAGAACGCGCCGGTGCCGCAATCCTCCGGTCCAGGCGTGACGTTCATCGGCCCGGTGCAAAATCCGGCGGTGCCCTGGCGGATCGGCCTGACCCTGGCGCAGGCCGTCGTCAGCGCGCAATACAACGGGGCGACCGATCCCTCGGCCATCGTCATCCACCGCAACGGCGAGGACATTCCCGTCAATCCCAAAGGCCTGTTGAATGGCGAGGATTTCGCGCTCCAACTGGGCGACGTGATTGAAATCAAACCCTGACACCGCTTGAAATAAAATGCACGAACCCGAGCTGCTGCAGCAAGTCAACCGCACCTGGGTTCGGCACCGGGGCCGCCCGCTGAGTTATTTTTCCGGCTGCGATTACTTCCGCCTCGCGAGTCATCCCGCCGTGCTCAAGGCCGCGCACGACGGCCTGAAAAAATTCGGCCTCAACGTGTCGGCCTCCCGGATGACCACCGGCAATCATCCGGTTTATCCCGCGCTGGAAAAGCAGCTCGCGGATTTTTTTGCGGCGGAGGACGCGCTGCTGGTGGCCAGCGGTTATGCGACGAACCTGATCGTGGCGCAGGCGTTGGCGGGAGAATTTTCCCACGCGCTCCTCGGCACCCGCACGCACGCGTCGCTGCTGGATGCGGCCAGCCTGCTCGATTGTCCCGTCCTGAAATTTCAGCAGCACGACCCGGATGATTTCGCCCGCACCCTCGCCCGCTGCGGTCGCGCCGCCCGGCCCCTCGTGCTGACCGACGGCATGTTTTCCCACGACGGATCCGTCGCGCCACTGAAAACCTATTTGAAACATCTGCCGGCGGACGGGCTGATCCTCGTGGACGACGCGCACGGCGCGGGCGTGCTGGGAAAAAATGGCCGGGGCAGTCTGGAAGCGGAAGGGGTGGGTCGCCGCCGCATCGTGCAATGCGTCACGTTGAGCAAGGCGTTCGGCGCGTACGGCGGGGCGATTTTGGGCACGCGCCCGTTGCGGAAAAAAATTCTCGCGCGGAGCCGGATGTTCACCGGCAGCACGCCCCTGCCCTTGCCGCTCGCCAACGCGGCTTTGCAGGCGGTGAAAATTTTGCGGCGGGACAAAACGTTGCGCCGCCGGTTGTTCCAAAACGCGGAGTACGTGAAGACGGGCTTGCGCCGCGCTGGTTTGACAATCCCCGACGCCCCCGGCCCGATTGTGCCGCTGCATTTCTCGAACGAAACGGAAGTCGCAAAACTGCGCCGCCAGTTGCTCGCAAAGAAAATCTACCCGCCCTTCATCCAATACCCCGGCGGGCCGGCGAACGGTTACTTTCGATTCGTCATTTCCAGCGAACACACCCGGGCGCAGTTGGACGACCTGCTGGAAGTGCTGGCGAGACTGGCACGGTGACTTGCGAAATTGGCCGAAAAAATGGGGGGAAAACGAACGCCTGCGGAAATGGTGGAGCCGACAGGGATCGAACCTGCGACCTTCTCATTGCGAACGAGACGCTCTACCAACTGAGCTACGACCCCATCCAGCAAGCGCAATTATTATGCCCGCTTTCACTCACACGGCAAGGACATTTCACGCCGTTTGCATAGCTTCCGGAAAAACTCTCCACGAGAATACGCGATCACCAACTGCCGCCGTCACTTTTCCCAATGACCAAATGCATCGGCGGGAATTTTTGCCGCCTCGGGGTAAACGAGGTAAACCGCGTTGTGCGATTTCGTCCAGGAATGGATGACGTTTTCCCGTTTGTAAATGCGGCGCACCACTTCTCCTTTTTCCAGCCGCGTGGCCGGATCGTTGATGACCACGTCGCCGTTCTCCGTGAAACCGATGCAGACGATCAAGTGTCCGTCCTTATCCAGCGGACGGCCCGGCAATAGCCAGTCCCAGCGCGCGGAAAGGATCACCGGGATGCCCGCTGCGAGCCAGTCCTCCACTTCGGCCAGATCGTCGAAGCGGGTGACGTAACTTCTCATGCCGTTGAAACTGCCGGCGAAGGCCGTGTTGAACGGCCAGTTGCCCGTGCCACCAAAATCGCGGTCATAAACTTTTGCCGCGACTTCCGGCACGGTGAGGTTCATTTCGGGGCGATTCAAAACGTCCGCCCAACGCGACAGCGCCATGGACAGCGAAGTCGGACTGCACCACCCCTTGTTCGTCCAACTGCCGTGCTGCGAATGTTCGGGGGTGGCGATGATTTTGCCCCAGGCCGCGCGGTTCGGCGCGCGCACCGTCGGCGGAATTTTCGTGTTGGCAAATGAAACGCCGAGAAATTTCAACGTGGCCGGGACGCCGTTGGGGCCTCCCAGCGTCACGCGGATTTGCGCCGCCCCGGCAGGTTGCGTCAGCACGAGCGTGTCCGTATCCACGCGGCCATCGGCATCGTTCTGCCCGCGCACACTGCTCCGCGCAAACACTTCATTGTCCAGCGACCACTGGCCCAGCGTGTAAAATTTTGTTTCGTGGCCCGGATGGATCGCGCTCGCCTCGATTATTAAAAACGTGCCCGCCGGCATGTTGGCATTCCAAGAGACGACCAGTTCATTCCAGGACATCCGTGCCTTGATCTCCGGCGAGAGCAAAACTGTTTCGCCCGCCGGATTCGCCGAGCGGGTAAAGTTCGTAAAATTTTTAAACCCGGCGAAACGGCTGAAACGGCCGGAAGCCGGAGTGGTTCCACTTTTGCAACCTGCGGCGACCGCCAGCCCGACGAGCAGAAAAATATGCAACCGCTTGAACATGCGGCCCACTATCGCAGCCTCGTAAAAAAATGTCGAGCCAACCCGCTTCGCCCCCCGCAGGAAGCGCAAAACCGCCTCCTCAATGAACGCCCTTGGGGCCACCCGTGATCGAAAAGACCAGCCCAGCGCGCCTACGAAGCAATACGCATTCGCAACATATCTTCAAATCAGGATGCGTTGATTTTTAATTTGAACTAACCGCCGATTTGCCTATCTTGTCGGCATGTCGAACCACGCCGAACTCCTGCAAAAAGCCCTCCGCGAACGCATCGTCATCATTGACGGCGCGATGGGCACGACCATCCGCACCTACGGCCTGGGCGAGGCGGAGATTCGCGGCGAGCGGTTCAAGGATTCCAAGAAAGACCTGAAGAACAACGGCGATCTTTACTCACTCACGCAGGCGGCGACGATTTGCGACATCCATCGGCGCTTCCTCGAAGCGGGCGCGGACATCGTCGAGACGAACACCTTTTCCGCGACGAGCATCGGGCAGAGCGAATTTTTCGTGGACGATCCGCGTGAACATGGCGGGCGCAAAGACCCGGCGTTTTACCAGGGCGTCATCGAAAACAAATTTCTCAACGACCTCGCCTGGGAGATCAACGAACAGTCCGCCAAACAATGCCGCGAGTGGTGCGACCGCATCGCGAACAAGACCGGACGTCCGCGTTTCGTCGCCGGCGCGGTCGGGCCGCTGACCGTTTCCTTGTCGAACTCACCGGATGCGGATGACGCCGGCTTTCGCGTCTGCACGTTCGATCAGGTGAAGACGGCTTACACGCACCAGATTCGCGGACTCATTGCGGGCGGCTCGGACCTTCTGCTCGTCGAAACGATTTTTGATTCGCTTAACGCCAAGGCCGCGCTCGTGGCGATTCAGGAAGTGTTCGAGCAGGACGGCAAGATTCTGCCGATCATGATTTCCGCCGCCGTGGGTCGCGGCGGCGAGACGATGATTTCCGCGCAGACCATCGAAGCCTATTGGAACGCCATGAAGCATGTGAAGCCGATTGCCATCGGCCTCAATTGCTCGCTCGGCCCGGATTTGATGCGGCCGTTTCTCGCGGAACTAGCGGAGAAATCCAACACGGCCATCTCGTGTTACCCGAACGCGGGTTTGCCAAATCCGCTGTCGGCAACCGGTTTTGATTTGAAGCCGGAGGACATGGCAAATTATCTCGGCGAGTTCGCGCAGAGCAATTTGATCAACATCGCCGGCGGTTGCTGCGGCAACACGCCCGAACACATCGCGGCGATTGCGAAGGCGCTGGAAGGAAGGCATCCAAGAGAATTTGCAGAACGAAAGCCGGCACGCCGCCACGTAGCGGCAGGCATCCTGCCTGCCGTAGAGCCGGGCTTCCAGCCCGGCGGAAAAAGCATCGCCACTTCAGAGCGCGTGGAAAGTTCGGAAGCGTCTCGTGCTGCCAACGCCGGTCCGGGCGGCAAGATGCCGCCCTCTACGGCAGGCGGGACGCCCGCCGCCACAATGCCCCTCCGCCTCTCCGGTTCGCAGCCGTTCACGCAGCAGATTGGTTCATTCATCATGATCGGCGAACGCACGAACGTCGCAGGGTCGCCGAAGTTCGCGAAGCTCATCAAGGAAAACAAATACGAGGAAGCCGTTGCCATCGCGCGCCAGCAGGTCGAGAACGGCGCGAACATCATAGACATCTGCATGGACGAAGGGATGATTGACGGCGTCGCCGCAATGAGCCGTTATCTGCACCTGCTCGGCAGCGAACCCGAAGTCGCCAAAGTTCCCTTCATGGTGGACTCGTCGAAGTGGGAAGTCATCGAAGCCGGCCTGAAATGCGTCCAGGGCAAAGGCATCGTGAATTCCATTTCGATGAAGGAAGGCGAGGCGAAGTTCCGCGAGCACGCGGGCAAGGTTTTGAAATACGGCGCGGCAGTCGTGGTGATGGCGTTCGATGAACAAGGCCAGGCTGCGACGCTTGCGGACAAAATTCGTATATGCGAACGCGCCTATCGCATCTTGGTGGACGAAGTGGGCTTCCCGCCCGAGGACATCATTTTTGATCCGAACATTCTCACCGTCGGCACGGGCATCGAGGAGCACAACAACTACGCCGTGGATTTCATCGAAGCCACGCGCTGGATCAAGGCGAACCTCCCGCATGCGAAAGTCAGCGGCGGCGTGTCGAATGTGTCGTTCGGTTTCCGCGGCAACAACCCCGTGCGCGAGGCGATGCACAGCGCGTTTCTTTATCACGCGATCAAGGCCGGCATGGACATGGGCATCGTCAACGCCGGGATGCTGGAAGTTTATGAGGAGATCGAGCCGGAGTTGAAGGAACTTGTCGAAGACGTGTTGCTCAACCGCCGTCCCGACGCAACCGAACGTCTCGTCGTGCATGGCGAGAAACTCAAAGCCGCCAGCGCGGGCACAACCGCGTCCGACAAAAAGGTCGAGGAAGAATGGCGCAAAGGCACGGTGGAGGAACGTCTCTCGCACTCGCTGGTGAAGGGCATTGACGCTTACATTGACGCCGACACTGCGGAAGCCCTCGCGAAATACGGCAAGCCGCTCACGGTCATCGAAGGCCCGTTGATGGCCGGCATGAGCGTCGTCGGCGATCTGTTCGGCGCAGGCAAAATGTTTTTGCCGCAGGTCGTGAAGTCCGCGCGCGTGATGAAGAAGTCCGTCGCGTATCTCACGCCGTTCATGGAGGCCGAGAAGGCGGCGATGGTCGCGCGCGGCGAAGTCGTGAAGGCGCAGGGCAAGATCGTCCTCGCGACCGTGAAAGGCGACGTGCATGACATCGGCAAGAACATCGTCGGCGTCGTGCTGGCCTGCAACAACTACGAGGTCATTGACATGGGCGTGATGGTGCCGTGCGAAAAAATTCTGGAGCGCGCGAAACTGGAGAAGGCCGACATCATCGGCTTGAGCGGATTGATCACGCCGTCGCTGGACGAGATGGTTCACGTCGCGCGCGAGATGGAACGCCAAGGTTTCAAAGTGCCATTGCTCATCGGCGGCGCGACCACGAGCCGGGCGCACACCGCCGTCAAAGTGGCGCAGCATTACAGTGAGCCGGTGGTTCACGTCCTCGACGCGAGTCGCGCCGTGCCGGTGACGAGCAGCCTGTTGAGCAAGGATGGCAAAGCGCCGTTTGTGAAATCGCTGCGCGAGGACTACGAAAAACTTCGCGCCCAGCACGCGGGGTCGCAGGTGAAACTTCTTTCGCTGGAGCAAGCCCGCGCCAACGCGCCGAAGCTGAAGTATGACGATTTGCCGAAGCCGGAGTTCACCGGCGTGCGCGTTCTTTCAGCCAATTCAATTGTAGGAGACGACGTGAGGAGTCTCACTTCTTCCACGAAAGAATTAGTTAGAGACTCCTCACGTCGTCTCCTACAAGTTTCGTTGGCGGATCTCGTGCCGCTCATTGACTGGACGCCGTTCTTCCACACCTGGGAGCTGCGCGGCGTCTATCCGAAAATTCTTACGCACGAAAAATATGGCGAGGAGGCCACCAAGCTGTTTGCGGCGGCGCAGACGTTGCTCGCGGAAATCGTCAGCCAGAAATTGATCCAGCCGCGCGGCATCTATGGTTTGTTTCCGGCGAACCGCGTGGGCGACGACGTGGAAATTTACACCGACGAATCGCGCGCGACAGTTTTGACCAAGTTCCATTTCCTCCGCCAGCAGATCGAGAAAGGCGACGGCACGCCCAACTGGTGCCTCGCGGATTTCATTGCGCCGAAAAACTCTCAACTCTCAACTCCCGACTCTCAACTTCCCGACTACCTCGGCGCCTTCGCCGTCACGAGTGGCCACGGCCTCGACGAGCTGGTGAAAAAATACAAAGCCGACCACGACGACTATAACGCCATCATGGCCGAAGCGCTGGCCGACCGGCTGGCGGAAGCGTTCGCAGAATATTTACACAAACGCGCACGTGAAGCCTGGGGTTTCGGCAAGCTGGAAAAACTCACGACCGATGATTTGATCGAAGAAAAATATCGCGGCATCCGTCCGGCGGCGGGCTACCCCGCTTCTCCTGACCATACGGAAAAGGAAATTCTCTGGCACCTGCTCGACGCCGAGAAAAGCACCGGCATCAAGCTGACCGAGAGTTCCGCCATGTGGCCGGGCAGTTCGGTCAGCGGACTTTATTTCGGGCACCCCGACTCAAAGTATTTCGCCGTCGGCAAACTGGGCAAAGACCAGGTTGAGGATTTGTCCCGGCGCAAAGGCAAGTCCGTTTCCGAAATGGAGCGCTGGCTGGGGCCGTGGCTGAATTACAATCCGGTTTGAAACTGCGGAATTCTGCGGCTGGACTTTGGACGGACTTTGCCACAATCATGGCGCGTCATGTTCAAGAGGTTGAATGTCGTGCTGATGCTTGCCGCCGCGATTTTGTCCGGCTGCAAAAGTTTTTCCGCCTTCAATCAGAGCCGCTTCAGCCATTTTACCGGACTGACGGATTTTTCAAACTTCGCCCGTTCGCAAAACAGCGGCGGCGAAACCGTTTTGCTCTCGCCGGAAGTCAAATCGCCATCTGATTGGAATGAACTCGTCGTTTCCTGGAACGCTGCCGCGCCCGCTGGCAGCTATTTGAAGATTGAGGCGCGGGCGATTGCACCTAATCACAGCACAAAATTTTATGCGATGGGTCTGTGGACGCCGGACGACCAGACGTTTCCCCGCGCCAGCGTGGGCGGCCAGCACGATGCCGACGGCGATGTGAACGTGGACACGCTCGTCTTGAATCAATCGGCGAGCGCCGTCCAAATCCGCCTCACCCCACCGTGTACCTCGTCTATCCGGAAAACACCAGGCTGCCGCACGACCGGTTTGGACATTGGTGAGCCGGGTTCGCCGAAGTCCACCGGGCGGGTCATCGCGTTGCAATTTCACCCAACAAAAACTTTTCCGACGATCGCGCATCATCCCTTTATCCCCGGCACGCGACCGATCCCGGTTTCGAATAATCCTCCAGCCAAAACCGGCCGGCGGGGCAGCCTCCCCCGGTCGGGGTCAACATTATCTGGCCGCTCCAAACCCAAATCCGTTTAGTCAAATTCTTTAGTCACGCTAAGCAACTTTCCCGAGCACGTTTGGAACTTTGGCCAATAGCGTCCACCCCACTGTGCCGCTAATTTTTGGGAATGACCTTGGAACTGACTCTGGATCTTAGCGGCCTCGGAATGTGCGACCCGGGAAAAGATGTGAAGGTTTTTGTCGCGTGCGAGGATCCCGCCAACGCTAAGGAAGCCTGCGCTTTGTTAGAACGGCTCGCGCGCAATACCAAAGCTGACGGCCGGCTGTTTTACAGTTGGTGGAATTTTGAGGTTCTGACCATCGCAGCCTTGCGGAAGATGGCCGCCACAGAAGCTGCGGCGGCCGATCTGGTCATCATCGCCGGCCAAAACAGCCGGGAGCTTCCGGAGTCGGTCATTGACTGGATCAGCCAGTGGCTGACGGTAAGAGACTATCGCTGCCGCGCGCTGATGGCCCTGGTGGATTCAGCTGGCGCGCGAACCCAGAACTCACGGGACTTGCTCACCCTACTCAGGCAAGTGGCGACCCTGGGCCAGATGGATTTCTTCACCAAGGGAACCGAAGCGAAGCTGGAGGCGGCGTTGCTGCGGGGCGCAGCGCCACCGCCCGGCATTCCGTCGTGGCACACAGAGATGTGTACAACCGGAATTGCCGGGCGGAGCGGGACGGTTCCGGCGCGAAATTGAAAAACGCTTAAACAAGAATCGCATTTTTGTGAATGATAAAACCACAAACGAAAAAACAATTACGTTGCAACGCGAGGACATCGCGACGCTGGCGCGGGAGCTTTGGCAGCAGGAAGGCTCTCAATCCGGCCGGGATTGGGAATATTGGCTGCGGGCCGAGCAGCAGATTCTGGCCGCCAGAGAACAGACAAACCCTGCCAAAAACAGATCCAACTCTCCTGCGGCCATGACGGAAAAAAAAGGTCGCCAAACAATCGGTGGCACGGGGCAACTTCAGCAGGCCCGCCGCTAGTAACCAACAACCAACAACCAACAACCAACAACCAATGGTGAATTGATGCCAACCCATTTGACCATCACAACCTCGAAACTGCCTACTGACGTGGGTGTGGTCATGGGCACCACGAACACGCCCGGGCTCCTAGAAATCGCCCGGGCTGTGGAGGCGGCCCATGCCAAACAAAAAGCGGAATCCGAACATTCCAAGACATTTCAGAGTAAAGCCGGCCGGCGACCGGTTTCGTCGCACAGTCATTCCTGGCGTCGCGGCGGAATCAACGAGTAAGCCGCCGAACTAGTCGCGGCCCGATCACGAACGTCCGTTCGGCAACACGAAACCCCGGCAAAAAAGATGTCGCCTGATTTTATGAAAAAGACTGCGCGGTCGAAAGCAATGCGGCAACCGGCACCGGTGGCCGCGATCCTCGGGCTATCAAATCCGCCGGAGCCAGCCTGCCGGAATAAGGCGCATCAGGATGTCCAGTCGGCCGGGCATGATCCTCAAAGCATCGCTGACCCTTCGGATGGATTCCGGAAGGCAATCGCTTCACGGTATGACGCTCCCTACAACCCCAGGCCCGCAGAGGATTAGTCAAGCGAGCCGCCGGGTCGCGGCCGACCAATTGTGAGGGTTGTTTGATATTGGAGGCACAGCGCGCTCACAAAAATGGATCTGCGGCCTAATTCCATCGCGCGGCCTTTTCATACGCCACCACTTCGCCGTCGGCACAAATCCCGGACAATCTGACCGCGAAAGATTTCTTTTCTTTTCGCCCGCTTCCACCCAGCATTTCGCGCGTTGCATCGAACTGGAAGTTCGCTGCAGAAAAATTTAGCGACGCATGTCAGACAAACGCAAAAAAGAATCGGGACAACCGGAATTGCCCATCGAAGGCGCCACGCCCGCCACGGCGGAAACCAAACCCGCCAACGGCAACGGCGCGGCACACATTCTCGCCGAGGAAGTCCCGGTCATCGCGCATCATCCCTTTGTCCCCGGCAAGATTGAGCTGGCGCTGCATCGCCGCGTTAACACGGGTTTTCTCGAATACGCCAGCTACGTCATCCGCGACCGCGCCATCCCCCATCTCGCCGACGGCGTGAAGCCGGTGCAACGCCGCATCCTCTGGGCGCTGCACGAAAAAGATGACGGCCGTTTCATCAAGGTCGCCAACATCACCGGGCACACGATGCAATATCACCCGCATGGCAACGCCTCCATTGACGACGCCATCGTGGTGCTGGTGAACAAGCGCTACCTCATCGAAGGCCAGGGCAACTACGGCAACATCTACACCGGCGATCCCGCCGCCGCGCCGCGTTACATCGAGTGTCGTCTGACCGAACTCGCGCGCACGGAACTGTTCAACGACTCCATCACCGAGTTCATGGCGAGCTACGACGGGCGCAACCAGGAGCCGGTCACCCTGCCCTGCAAGTTGCCGCTCACGCTCATGCTCGGCACGGAGGGCATCGCCGTCGGCCTGGCCACGCGGATTCTGCCGCACAATTTTCCCGAACTGCTCGAAGCGCAGATCGCGATCTTGAAGAAGCAACCGTTCAAGTGCCTGCCGGATTTTACGACCGGCGGCTTGATGGACGCGCGCGATTATCAGGACGGCAAAGGCACGGTGAAAGTCCGCGCGAAGATCAAGATCAAGGATGAGCAGACGATTGCGATCAAAGAAATTCCGCCCACGACCACGACCGAATCGCTCATGGCGTCCATCGAAGACGCCGTGCGCAAGGGCAAGTTGAAGGTCAAATCCATCAACGATTTCACCTCCGAGGATGTCGAGATCGAAATCAAATGCCCGGCGGGCGTGGACGCGGAAAAACTGGTGGATGCGCTCTACGCCTTCACCGATTGCGAAGTCAACATCACCAGCCGCATCATCGTCATCCGGGACAGTCGTCCGGTCGAGTTGACCGTCAGCGAAGTGTTGCGCACGAATACGGAGCAACTGGTCGAGATTCTCAAGCGCGAACTGGAGTTGAAGCTCAAGCAGCTCGAAGACGAACTGCATTTTCGCACGCTCGAACGCATCTTCATCGAGGAGCGCATCTACAAGAAGATCGAGCAGTGCAAGACCAACGAGGCCGTCATCGCGGCGGTTTATGAAGGCTTCAAGCCGTTCACAAAACAACTCGTGCGCGCCATTGCCGACACCGATGTGGATCGCCTGTTGCAAGTCCGCATCCGCCGCATTTCGCTTTTCGACATCAACAAGCACCGCGAGGAGATGGACAAGGTCAAAGCCGACCTGGCCGAGACGCAGAAGAATCTCAAGAACCTCACCCGTTACGCCATCGGCCATCTCGAAACCTTGCTGGAAAAATACGGCCCGCTCTATCCACGCCTCACCACCAAGTCCGCGCGCCACGAGGAAGTGGATGTGAAAGCCGTCGCGTTCAAGTCGTTCAAGGTGGCCTACGACCGCGCGACCGGCTACGTGGGCTACAAGGTGAGCGGCGAGGAATTCAAACTCGAATGCACGAAGTTCGACAAGCTGCTCCTCGTCTTCAAGGACGGCACCTACAAGGTCAGCGAACTACCGGAAAAATTATTCGTCGGCCCGGAATTGTTTTACTGCGGCCTGCCGGAGCGCGAGAAAGTTTTCACCTGCGCCTACACCGACCGCAACGCGAGTTATCTCAAACGCTTCACGTTCGGTGGCACGATTCTGAACAAGGCCTATTCGTGCATCCCGGAGAAATCGCGCATCCTGTTCTTCGCGCCCGAGACGCCGAAGATTCTCTACGTCCGCTACAAACCCGCGCCGCACCAGAAGATCAGCCAGCAGACCTGCGACCCGAACCAGATCGAAGTCAAAGGCGCGAAGACCCGTGGCCGGCAGATTTCCATCAAGGACATCAGCTCCGTCACCGCCGAGCCGACACGCGGCTGGGATGACCAGGCCGTCACCACGCCGATCGTGTTTGCATGAGAGCGACCAGCAATGACGGTGACTTTGATGTCCCCTCAACCTGCCGGGACGAGTAGCTTTTCACCTGACTTATGGCTTCCATTCTTGATCTCTTTGGCAAGCTCAGTTCGGATGAACATCGGCGTGGGCGGCAATTTGAGCGCATCTGCAAATGGTTTCTGGAGAACGATTCCGAATATAAGCGCGTAATCAAACGTGTCTGGCTGTGGGACGATTGGCCGGGGCGTTGGGGGCGGGATAAAGGCATAGACCTGGTCGCAGAAACTTTTGATGAAAAATTTTGGGCAATCCAGTCCAAGGCTTATGCGCTGGACCATGCCGTCACCAAACACGACGTTGATAAATTTCTCAGCGAATCTTCACGGAAGATTATTTCCTATCGCCTGCTGATTTCCACGGCGGCGGAATTCGGTCACAACGCCCGGGAAGTCATCCAAGGACAGGAAAAACCCGTTGGCACATTGTTTTTCTCTGACCTCAAGAATCGCAAGCTGAACTGGCCCTCATCGCCAGACGATCTCTCTGCTAGGCAAGAACCACCCAACAAACCACGCCCCGACCAAGACCAAGCGATTGCTGATGTTGTCCGTGGATTCCAGTCACATCCTCGCGGGCAACTCATACGCGCTTGTGGCACTGGCAAGACGCTGATTGGCCTGCGCGTCGCCGAGGCGATGAAATCGCAGCGGACACTTGTCCTCGTGCCGTCGCTTTCACTGGTTTCGCAAATCGTGAGCGACTGGACTAAGGACGGACTGCATCCGTTTAGCTTTCTGCCGGTTTGTTCCGACGAAACGATTGGGGGCGAAGACCATCTTGTCGCCCATGTCAGCCAGTTGGGTGTGCCGGCCACCACCGACCCATCCAAGATTGCCGAGTTCATGCGCGGGTCAGGGGCACGAGTCATCTTCTCGACGTACCAATCCACTCCCGCAATTGCGCTGGCTTTCAAGCAACACAAACTCGAGCCGTTCGATTTGGTAATCTGCGATGAGGCCCATCGTTGCGCGGGGATGAAAGAGGGCGCGTTCGCCACCATTCTCGACCCGCAAGCGATCCGCGCCCGAAAACGGTTGTTCATGACCGCCACGCCGCGCATCGCTTCGGAAGCGTCAAAGTCGCGGGCGGATTCGATGGGGCTGGAATTGGTTTCGATGGATGACCATAAAGTTTTCGGCCCGGTCTTCCACGAACTGAAATTCTCCGAGGCCATCCGGCTCAAGCTGCTGACCGATTACCGCGTGGAAATCATCGGCGTGGATGACCCGATGTATCGGCAATATGCCGAGCAAGGCGTGTTCGTCACGATGGACGGCAAAACCATCACCGATGCCCGCACACTGGCGAGCCACATCGCCGTGGCCAAGGCGATCAAGA
>JAYWBR010000155.1:0-17617 GCA_043781315.1 Verrucomicrobiota bacterium
GGCCAGCGCGCCATCGAGGACGCCGTATAATTCCTGAAGCACCCGCTCATTCGCCGGGCCAGTAAGCCGCGTCAAAATTCGTCCGCCGCCATCCATCACCAGCACGTTGACCTGGTCTGGCACATAGGTGAAGGCCTTCACCGCATCGCCGGACCAGTCGAGCATCACCGGATAGGATTGCGCCTTCTGAAACTGCTTACGGATCATTCCGCAGAGGAGTCGCGGTGCTGGTGAAACATCCGCGATACCCCGAATATCCACACGCATGCCAAAGCGTTGCTTCAGTGGCGCGATCCAGCCGGCGATCTGCTCGGAACCCTTGTGATCAGCGATGGTGAGCAGCGTGATGTTGGTTGTGGGAAAAGAAAGCGTCTGCGGCACGTCGAACTGGTCTTTCAGTTCAAGGTGAGCGGGCGCGTTGGTTGGGATGACAACGGGTGCGGCAATGGCGGCCCACGCAAATCCACAGAGCAAGGTGATAAGGAAGAATTTCATGCCACCTTGACGGGTTCGACCGCGGCGACGGAACTGTAACTGCGGCCTTTCCAGACGGACGGTTTGCCGGAGAGATGTCGGATCAGTGCGTACCATTGAATCAGCAGCAAAGCTGAAACACCCAGCGGATGCAACAGCGCGCTGCCCAGCGTTTGACGAAAACGCCACGCCGCCAGCAGTCGCGGCGCATAAGCCAGCGCGGCGGCTAAACTGGCGCAGATCAGGCCCGTGTTCGTGAGGTGGGCGACCAACCAGAGCAGGACGAACGGCAGCACCTGACCACCAAGCAAAAGCAGCGTCATCGGCACGATCGTGCTCGGCGCGGCCAGCCCTTCAGTGGCGTTCTTGCCGAGGCCAAGCCAGGTTTCGGCATTGGTGTGATACATCCGGCAGGTGGCGAGATCCGTGGCGTCAAAAAGTTCCGTGCGAAATCCGGCGCGGCGAAACAGGCGCGGGAGTTTTACACCATCGTGCAAGGTCTGACGGATCATCGCGTGACCACCGGTTTGAACATAGGCGTCGCGACGGGCAATGAACAACTGACCGCAACCGGCAGAGAAGGCGGGCGACTTGGTCCAGCGCATGAAGTGCATGGGCAGGAAACCGAGCAGGATGAAATGTATCTGTGGGATCAACAGCCGTTCGCTGAAGGTTCCGAGTTCCTGGCGCGGCACGCCACTGGCAAGGTCAGCGCCGGAACTTTGCATGAAGCGAGCCATGCGCGCCAAAGCCTCGGGCGCGAGGCGCACGTCGGCATCCATGAATACCAGCAGCGGATGGTGGGCGAGTTTCGCTAGAGCATGACAGGCATGTTGTTTGCCACACCAACCAGCCGGGAGCGGCGGCACGGTTTCCAAGCGGACCCGTGAATCGCGTTGCACAAATTCACTGACGATGGCGGCGGTGCGGTCAGTCGAATGATCGTTGAGGACGACGATTTCAAATGTGCAATCGTGATTGGCCAAGACCGCTTCCAACGTGGCCCAAATGTTCGACGCTTCGTTGCGGGCGGGAATCAAAACGCTGACAGCCTCGCCAGTAGAGAGCGGGCCACGCGCGGTTGGGCGATAAATCAACAGGTTGACGAGAAACAAACCCGCTGGCAACGCGGCTATTACCAGGACGATGATGGCGAGTGTGGTTAAATTCATTTGCGGCCATGCTCCTTGCGAAAAGTTTCACCGCGCAGCTTGGCCGTGAACGAACGCCACCAATCATAAATGCCACCCTGCCCGGCCGCACCCGCGAGAACGGTCTGGAAGCAATCTGGGTCACGGAGTTTCACCTCCGCCGCGAGCGCATCCTGCGCGGCTTCGAGTTTCCGCTCGAAACGATTTGTCCAGGCGTCACTGCCAAACTGGGAAGCCAGCGGCTGGTCCACCACCACGGGTTCGCCGAAGCACACCAGGATTTCCGGCAGCCGCTCCTCCCAGAAAACATATTCACCAACCACGGGCACAAACACGGCGTCTTCCACGCGGGCTGCCAGATGACCCAGCCCAGCCTCGAAATGAACGGGCCGCGTGCGCACATCGGCGAAGCGGCTTTGCGGCGTAATGAAAAGCAGCGGGCTGGGCGATTTCAGAATGGCCTCGGCGGTGCGGAGAAATTGCACGGCACCGCGCCGACTGCCCCGTTCCACGCCGAAGAAACCGAGGCGGCGGAACATTTGGTAGTTCTCCAGCGCGGCGGCATCAATCGGTGCGAATAAATTCCGGCCGGGGAAAAATTCATCCTTGAGCACAAGGCAGACGAGCACATCCCACCACGACGCGTGGTTCGAGTAGATGACAATCGGACGTCCCTGCGTGTCCGGCGGCATTCCGGCCAGCGAGATGCGCAGCGAATGAAAATGCCGGCGGAGGTAGCGACGGGAATACCAAGTGAACCAGCGGAGCAGGAGCGGGGAAATGTGCGGTAGTTCCAAGGCGGAAGATTTGTGATGAAACTCCGCTCTTACGCCAACCGGAGCCATAAACCGCCCAAAGATTGGGGCAAGCCAAAGATGGGGTTCGGATTTTATCTTTGGCTTGCCCCAATCTTTGGGTGCTGCGTTCAGGGGCCGGGCCGGGGTGAGGGGAAAGGTTGCGGGTTTCATTGCGTTGCTACTTCATCCGTCTTCACGCCACCGCCAACCGTCCGGGCTGCGGGTCACAGACCCGCGCTCCGCTGGCACGGCGCTCGACCACGCCATCCTTGTCCAAGGCATCCGCCGCGATCCAGCCGCTCATCAGCACCATCGGCATGCCGGGGCCAGGATGCGCTGCTCCGCCCGCGAGATAAAGTCCGCGCAGATCGGGCGAACGATTGCCGGGCTTGAATGCGCCGAGAAATTTGCCGTGGCTCGCCAGCCCGTAGATTGCGCCGTCGAGAACGTGATAACGATCCTTGATGTCCTGCGGTGTCAGCGAACGCTCGAAGACGATGCGCGATTCGATGTCCTTCATGCCGCCGGTGCGTTTGAGTTTTTCGAGGATGGTCTTCCTATAGGCTGGAAACATTTTCTTCCAGTCATGATGCGGACGCAGATACGGCGTGTGGACGAGGACGTAAAGCGCTTCGCCGCCTTTGGGCGCGGTGCCGGGTTCGCTGCAGGAAGTGGCAGCGAGATAGCACGTCGGGTCGGGCGCGGGTTCGCCCTTCTTGTAAATGAAATCAAACTCCTCGTGCGGGTCGCGGCTGAAGACAAAGTCGTGATGCGCGAGGTGGTCGTAGCGTTGGTTCAAGCCGAGATAGAGCACAACGCCGGAACAGGCGGCTTCATAGTGGCGGCGCTTTTCAAACTTCGTCGCCACCGCGCCATTGATCAGCTCCCGATGGGTGAGGACCGAATCGCAGTTCGACACGATGGCGGTGAGTTTAATTTCCTCGCCACGCTCGGTGCGGACGCCGGTGACGGCCCCGCCTTGCGTCAGAATTTTTTCAATCGTGGTGTTCGTGCGAATTTCCACACCGAGTTCGCGCGCGAGTTTTTCCAACGCCACCGGCACGGCGCGCGTGCCGCCGAGCGGATACCACACACCTTCGTTGGCCTGCATGTGCGCGATGCCGCACAGCACGGCGGGCGAACCGTACGGCGACGAGCCGACATACTGGGTGTAGTGGTCAATCATCTGGGCGACACGCGGGTCGGGGTTGAACTTGCGCACGGTGCCCGCCACGCTGCGGCCCATGCGCATGGCGAGCACGTCGCCGAGGACTTTGGGATCGAAGGCGGTTTTGAAATCAAACATGTCGCGCAACCCGCCGATGGGCTTGTCGAAGAAGAAGCGGTACGAAATGTCGTTCAGGCGGTGGCTCAGCTTCATGAAGTCGCGATAGCCCGCGCCGGAATTGGTGCCGGGTGCGAATCGGTCGAGGGTTTTCGCCATCGCCTCCGGATTCTGCGCGAGATCAAGCGCGGAACCGTCCTCGAAGAAGCAACGCCATTGCGGATCGAGATTCACGAGCGTGAGATAATCTTCCATCCGTCGTCCCGCCTCGGTGAAGAGCCGGCGCAGCACGGATGGAATCGTCACGATGGTCGGCCCCATGTCGAAGCGGAAGCCCGCGCCTTCCAGTTGCGCCGCCTTGCCGCCGAGCCATTCGTTGCGCTCAAACAGCGTGACGGCATAGCCGCGCGCGGCCAACGTGCAGGCGGCGGCGAGTCCGCCGAGTCCGCCACCGATGACTCCGATGCGTTCGTTGCGTGAATTTTTCATAGCTTGTCCTAGGATTATGGTTTTTTTCTGCGGGAAACGATTCGGATCAGTGAAACTAGCGCGAGCCAGCGATTTTTCCACCCGCAGCCGTGCGTCAATTTTAAGTACGCGCTGAACATTGCCTCGTCACCGGGCTGCGGCTCGTCGAACGCCGGACGAAATTTGCTGCGGCTGATCGTGATGACTTTGGGCGTGGTGAGTTCCAGCAAACCTTCCGCGCCACGCGTGACGCCGAAGCCGCTGCGGCCACGGCCGCCGAACGGCACGCGCGCATCGGCGGTGGGGACGATGAGATCGTTGATGCAGACGGAACCGGCATTGATGCGGGCGGCCAAAGCGCGGGCGGCGGATTCGTCGCGTGAAAAGATGCTGGCGGCGAGCGCGTAAGGACAATCGTTGGTGCGCAGCACAGCTTCGTCGTCATCCGCGACGGTGACGATGGCAAGCACGGAAGCAAAGAGGTCAGCGCGCAGCAACTGCGATGAAGGCGAAACGCCGCCAAGCACCAGCGGCATGACAACGGTGCCGTCATCGCGAATTTCGCCGGCGATCAAGTGCGCCCCCAAGCTCACGGCTTCCTCGATGAGCGGGCGGAAGGCCGCGTCGGATTTGGAATTTAGAATTTGGAATTTGGAACTTTCGGAAAGCGCCCGCTCCAGCCGTCCTTCCAGTTCCGTCGCTTTGGCGGCGGACACAAACACGCGCTTGGGAGCCATGCAGGTGGCGCCGTTGTTGAGGACTAGCCCGAAGGTGAGCGCCTTGACGGCGAGATCGAGGTCGGCGTCATCGCGAATGATGACGGCGTCGCAGCCGCTTAACTCCATCGTCGCCGGAATAATTTCTTCCGCGAGCTGGCCCAGAATGATTTTACCCGTGGCCGCCGAGCCGGTGAAGATGACCTTGTCCGGGCGCGCGGCGATGGCGCTGCGGGCGGCGGCGGAATTTTCCGGCAGCACCGCCACGAGCTGCGGATCGAAGCCGGCGCGGACGACTAGCTCAACGAGCGAAATGGCCGCAGCCGTACCGCCGACACCGGGTTTGAGCAGGACGGCATTGCCAGCAACAAGTGCCTGAATAAGTTGCGCGCCGGGCAGCAGCAGGGGGTAGTTGCCGGGGCCGATGATAATTACCACGCCGAACGGATCGCGGTGAATTTCACTGCGCATGCCGGCGAGCCAGAGCGGCAGTCCGCGCCGACCGAAACGGCGCGGGCGAAGAATTTTTTCCGCCTCGCGTTCGAGAAAGCGGCACGCTTCGGCAAGCGGAAGCACTTCCGCGAGGAGGGATTCCAGCTCGGGACGATGGCGCGCCGACGCGGAAGATTCGGCAAGTGAGATGGCGTGTTCGGCAATCAGCCGGCGGAGTTCACGGATCAATTTCAAGCGATCCGCCAGTTGGGTCCGCGACCAGCGGTTTTGCGCGATGCGGGCGGACCGCATCGCGCCGGCGACGAGCGCAGACACGTCGGCTTCCGCATCGTTGAAGACGATGGGAATGCGTGTGCGGACGGGTTCGCCGGTAATGTTCATTGCCTGAGGAGACGGGTGAAGGATTGCAAAACATCAGCCATCGCGTTGCTGCGCGGCGCACCGGGTTGGTGACGGGGCAAGGGTGCCAGCGGTGCGGAATTGATTCCGAGGTCGTCGAGCAGCAGTTTGCTGCTGATGCGCGCGCTCTCGAAAATCACCGGCAGGCCGCTGCCCGGATGCGTGCCGCCGCCGACGAGATACATGCCGTCCAGATCTTCAAAGCGGTTGTGCGGACGCAGGTGCAGCATCTGATCCAGCGTGTGCGCGAGGTTGAAGGTCGCGCCGCGATAAATTTCGTAGCGCGTGTCCCAGTCAGCGGGCGTGATGACGCGTTCGTAGCGGATGCGGGATTCGAGGTTGCCGTAACCCGCCTTGGCGATCTGCTGCAAAAGCCGCTGGCGAAACCCGGCTTTCTCCCTGGCCCAGTCCACGTTTGGATGCTGATGCGTAACGGGTGCCAGAACGTAAATCGCGCTTTTGCCGCGCGGTGCCAACGTGGAATCGGTGACGCAGGCGTTCTGCACGTAGAAACTCGAGTCTTGACTGAGAATGTGTTTGTTCTCGATGTCATCGAGGTTCTGCTCGTAATTCTCGGCAATATGAATGGTGTGATGCGGCAGATCGAATTCACCCTCAACGCCGAGATACATCATGAAGGTGGAGCAGGAGTATTTTTTCTTCGCGAGCTTTTTGTCGGTCCAGCGGCGACGGAGTTGATCCGGCACCAGCTTCTCCATCGCGCGGGCGAAGTCGGCGTTGACCACCACGGCATCTGCACGATGCGTGCCAGTTGCGGTGCGAACGCCCACGGCGCGACGACCGGTGAACAAAATTTCCTCGACCGGTTCGTTCAGGCAAATCTCCACGCCGAGCCGTTCGGCGACGCGAGCCATTGCTGCCGTCACCGCCGCGCAACCACCAATCGGATGCCACACGCCATATTCGTATTCCAGGAACGACAGGATGGAGAACAGGCTCGGGCAGCGAAACGGCGACATGCCGAGATATTTGGACTGGAAACAAAAGGCGAGCCGCACGCGTTCGTCACTGAAGAAACGCTTGAGGTAGGTGTCCACCGATTGATGCGGGCGCAGCATCGGCAGCATCTTCAACATGCGGGTCTGCACCAAGTCCTGCCAGCCGAGGAAAGGCGTTTCGAGGCAGGGTTCCATGAGCGCGAGCTTGGTGCGGTTCTCGTCGAGGAAGCGGCGGAAGCCCGGCGCGTCCTGCGGGCAGAGCGCGGCGATCTGTTTTTCCATCGCGGTGATGTCCGAGGTGCAATCCAGTTTTCCGCCCGCCCCGAACTGAATGCGATACTGCGGATCGAGGCGGATCATCTCCACTTCGTCGCGCAAGGTAGTTCCGGCGGCGCGAAAGATTTCCTCCAGCACACGCGGATAGAGGAAGAAGGTCGGGCCGAGATCGAACTTGAAGCCGTCCGCCTCGATGCTCGACGTGCGTCCACCAAGGATCGGCAGGCGCTCAATGATTTTGACTTTGACGCCCGCGCTCGCCAGCAGGATGGCGGAGGCCAGGCCGCCGGGACCGGCGCCGATGATAATGGTTTCTTTGCTCATAGCGTTTAGGAAAGTTGCCGGGGGAGGCTGGGTTGAACCGAACTGAGTCCCCCGTCCACGGCCAGGATCTGGCCGGTGACGAAGGATTGCTGCGATTCGAGAAACCAGCGGATGGCGCTGGCCACCTCGTCCGGTTCACCGATCCGACCTAATGGATGCAAGGCAATGGATGCTTTCAAAATGGATTCGTTCCTGGTCAACAACTCAGTGAGTGGCGTGCGGGTCAGGCCGGGGGCGACGCAGTTCACGCGAATGTTGTAACGCGCGTAGGTGGCGGCGGCGGATTGCGCCAGACCGATTATGCCGGCCTTCGCTGCGGCGATGGCCTCGTGGTTGACCATGCCGCGCTGGGCAACGGCGGAGGAAAGCAGGACGATGGAACCACCACCGCTGCGCATCATGCGGCTCACGGCGGCCCGCAAAATGTAAAATGAGGAAGTCAGGTTCAACGCGAGGACGCCGGCCCAATCCGCATCACTTGTGGCGTGCGCAGGCTTGAGGAGAAGTGAGCCGACGCAATTCACGACGCCATCCAGACGCCCTTGTTTGGCCAGCACCCCGGCGACGCACGCGTCCACGGCGGCTGAATCCGCCGCGTTCACAGACGCGGTCTCGGATGGAACTTCATTAGCGAGAACGGCGAGACGTTGAGGATCGCGCGCGGCCAACGTCAAGCGATAACCCAGCGGTGCGAGCTGACGCGCGAGGGCGGAGCCAATGCCGCCGGTGGCACCGAAAATCAGGATGGATTGGCCGGGAACTGGATTCATCGGCGGTGGATGCCATTGAAAGTGACCGTGGGTTGAGCGGGCAACTCGCCCGGGCGAACGGGCATGTCGTGAGATTGGCTCTGGCGGAGAGCGTCTTGTTTCGCACACTCGACGGCTTGGGAAATTCCGAGATAAACAATGCCGGAGATGAGCAGGCCGAACATGAAGATGGGAAAAATATAAATGGTCATATCAGTCCTTTTTCCAGCCGGTGATTGACCCGGACAAAAGCACCAGCCGGACCCCCACCCACAGGGCCAGAATGCTGGGCACCCAGAGGCCTACGTAGGCTCCGTAATCGTGGCTCACGAGAAACCAGAGTGAGACGCTCGCGACGAAACTGGCGAACGCGGCGAGGAGAAACGGGTAATCAAATTTTTTAAGCATGGTTTGGTTTGTTTGGTTAATTGGTTGACTGTTTTGCGGGATGAATCCGAAGCAGAACCGCAAAGCTAAACTGCCGCCCAAAGCGGCACTTGACTGCCCGTTGCGGGGAGGCATTTGCCTTTGATTTTCGAGGTTCACTATTGATTTTCATGTATAGCTGATCGCTGGACCGCAACTAACTTGTCAACAATATGTCTAAAGTTTGTTTATCTGTCAACTTTTTGTCTCAAATATATTTTCACGGCGCGAATCCAACCAAGAATCACAATAAACACCGAATATTCGATTACTAGTTGCGTTTATATGGTTTTTCTAAAATTCATCCTTGCAATTGTCGGTGGAAGTGTTTAATTCTTGTCTAATTGTATGCCTGATGCCCACCAAGCCATTAAAGTCGTCGCCCGCCGCACCGGGTTGAGCGCACACGTCATTCGGATCTGGGAGAAGCGTTACGGGGCGGTGGAGCCAAAGCGCACCGGCACGAACCGCCGCCTTTATTCGGAGGAGCAGATTGAGCGGCTCGGCCTGCTGCGCGAAATCACGCAGGCCGGGCACAGCATCGGCCACGTTGCCAAGCTCCCGCTGGCCAAACTGCAAAAGCTCGCGGCGGAGGCGGCCGGTGCGCCTCCGCCCGGGCTGCGCCTGCGCGCGCGCGCGCCCGCCACTTTCTCCTACCTGGAAGACTGTCTGGCCGCGGTGAAGGCGCTGGACTCGCGCGCGCTGGAGGCGGCGCTCAAACTGGCCGCCACCGAGCTGGGCGCGCAGGGATTGCTGCAGCGGGTCGTGGCCCCCCTGGCGCAGACCATCGGCGACCTGTGGCGCGGCGGCACGATCACCGCCGCACATGAACATTTTGCAAGCGCGGTAATTCGAATATTTTTAGGCCATGCCACCCAGCCGTTTGCTGGCGCGGACAACGCGCCGGTGTTGGTGGTCGCCACGCCCACCGGACAGGTGCATGAACTGGGCGCGCTGCTCGTGGGCGCGGCGGCGGCGAACCTCGGCTGGCACGTCACTTATCTGGGCGCGAGCCTGCCGGCGGCGGAGATTGCCGGGGCGGCCAAACAAAACCGCGCCCGCGCCGTGGCCTTGAGCGTGGTCTATCCTGAAGACGATTCGCGGCTGGAGGGCGAGTTGACTCGGCTGCGCGACCTGCTGCCCGCCGAGGTGGTGGTGCTGGCCGGCGGCCGGGCGATGCCGGCTTATCGCGACGTGCTGGAAAAAATCGGTGCGCTGCCCATCAAGGACCTTGCGCACCTGTGCGCGACGCTGGACGACCTCCGCAAACCTTCAAAGAAAGCCAGACGATGAAACTCTTCTTCGCCCGCAACATTGACAACCGGGGCCGGCTCATTCGCGGCTTCGGCGCGATCGGATTATTTGCCGGCGCGTGGTTTGGCTTCAGCGTTTCAATCTGGCTCGGACTCCTGCTCGCGCTTTCAGGAAGCTTCGTCCTGTTTGAAGCGGTGCGCGGCTGGTGCGCGCTGCGGGCTTGCGGCATCAAGACAAAGCTTTAGCCGACCGTGAAAGAATTCACCTTCCACACGGAACTCTGGTTGCCACGCCCGCGTCCAGCGGTGTTTCATTTCTTCAGCGACGTGCAGAATCTGGAAGCAATCACCCCGCCCTGGCTCAACTTTGAAGTGCTCACGCCCAGGCCGGTCGTGAGCCATCAAGGCGCGCTGATTGACTACCGGATTCGCGTCCACGGCTTTCCGCTTTGCTGGCGCACGGAAATCACCGGGTGGGCGCCGCCGCACCAGTTTGTGGACGTGCAACTCAACGGGCCGTACACGCTGTGGCAGCACACTCATACGTTTGAGGAATGTGATGGCGGCACGCTTTGCGTTGACGATGTCCGCTATCGTCCGCCGGGTGGTGCGCTGATGAACTGGCTGTTTGTGCGGCATGATGTCGAACGGATTTTCAAATACCGCCAGCAGCGGCTGTGCGAAATCTTTGGCGCTCCCAACTGACTCGCTCCGGTTCCACGCGAAGTTTGCGCCGGTTCCGCGCGGCCACTATCCTGTCCGGCAATGACTGACGCCGCTTTTATGCGCCAAGCGCTGCGACTCGCCCGTCGCGGCCGCGGCACCACTTCGCCGAATCCGACCGTGGGCGCGTTGCTGGTCCAAGGCGGCCAAATCATCGGGCGCGGACGAACCGCGCCGGCCGGCGGTCCGCACGCAGAAATCAAGGCGCTCCGCGACGCTGAGAAAAAAGGACGCTCCACAAAAGGCGCAACGCTTTACGTCACGCTCGAACCCTGTTGCACGCACGGCCGCACGCCGCCTTGCACGGAGGCCATCAAGGCCGCCGGCATCCGGCGCGTGGTGGTCGGGGCCACGGATCCGAACCCGAAACACGCGGGCAAGGGTTTTAGGATTTTGAAACGCGCGGGGATCGAAATCGTTCACGGAGTCCTGGCCGCCGAGTGCGCCCGGCTGAATGAAGCGTTCAAGCATTGGATTGTCCACCGCACGCCGTTTGTCACCGTCAAGGCGGCGATGACACTGGATGGGAAAATCGCGACCGCCAGCGGCGAATCAAAATGGATCACGGGCGAACAAGCCCGCGCCCACGGGATGAAACTGCGCCAGGACAGCGATGCCATTCTCGTCGGCATCAACACGATTCTGGCGGACGATCCGAGTTTGACTTGGAGAAGGGGGAAAGCGGAAAGCGGAAAGCAGAAAATAAAAATGCTCCGCCGGGTCGTGCTTGATTCAATGGCGCGGACGCCGCTGGATGCAAAAATTGTCGGCGACGAATTCGCAGCGTTGACCACGATTGTCGTCAGTCAACGCGCGCCAAAGCAATGCGTCTCAGCCTTGGCCAAAAAGGTGAAGGTCATCGTGGCACCCGTTTCCCAATCGGCAATCGGCAATCGGCAATCGCCAATTCGGTTGTCTTGGCTGTTGAAAACCCTCGGTGCGGAAGACATCACCAGCCTGCTGGTGGAAGGCGGCGGCGAGGTCAACGCCTCCTTTCTGCTCGGCGGCCTCGCCCAGCGCGTGGCGTTTTTTTACGCGCCCAAAATCCTGGGCGGACGAAATGCCCGCACCGGCGTGGCAGGTGATGGCGCGCACAGTCTGTCCGAGGCGCTGGCGCTGCGCGAGATCGAGTGGCGCAGACTGGGAGAGGATTTATTTCTCACCGCGCGGGTCGGGGAGCCTTTGCGGTAGGGCGCGACACTCCGTGCGCGCCGGGGCATGACTTCGTGGCGAACGGCGCGCATGGAGTGTCGCGCCCTACCACGCATTCCCTTGGAATAAACGGGCTTCGCATTCAGGCTCTCCCGGTTTTAACGACACCCCTGACAACGCTTCATTTTGAAAGCGGCTCGACGGATTCCTGCCCGCCGGTTAGTTTCCCCAAAATGTTCACAGGCATTGTTGAAGAAGCGGGAAGGATCGAGCGCATCAGGCCGACGGCGAAATCCATTGAAATGACCGTGCGGGCGGGCGGCTGCGGACGCGGGTTGAAAATTGGCGGCAGCGTGGCGGTGAACGGCTGCTGCCTGACCGCCGTGAAAATTTCGGCGCGCGGAAAATCAAAACTGATCCAGTTCGATCTGCTGCAGGAGAGCTGGCGGCTGACCAGTTTTCAATTCGCGAAGCCCGGCGCGCGGGTGAATCTCGAACGGCCGCTGCGGGCGGATGGCGAACTGGGCGGGCATTTCGTGACCGGCCATGTGGACGGCCTGGGAAAAATCATCCGCTGGGAAAAATCCGGGGCCGACCATGTGCTCGACATCGCCGCGCCGCCCGGGGTGATGCGCTACGTGATCGCCAAAGGTTCCATCGCACTGGACGGCATGAGCCTGACGGTCGCCGCCGTGAACAAGAAAAGTTTCCGCGTCTGGATCATCCCGCACACATTCGAGGTGACGGCCCTCAAGGAGCGCGAGGTCGGGGACGCCGTGAACCTCGAAGCCGATCTGCTCGGCAAGTATGCCGAAAAATTCCTGGCGGCGCGGCGCGGGCGTTGAATTTTTCGCGTGAAACCACGGATCATTTTCATCACCGGCACGGACACGGGCGTGGGAAAAACCGTGCTGGCCACTTTGCTCGTCGGATATTTTCGCAACCAAGGAATTTCCGTCGGAGCCTTCAAGCCTGTTTGTTCAGGCGGTCGTGCCGATGCCGAAGCCTTGCACGCCGCGCTCGGTGGCGCGCTGACCTTGGACGAAATTAATCCCTGGCATTTTCGCGCAGCGGTGTCGCCGTTGCTGGCGGCGCGGGCGGAGAAAAGAAAAGTGACGCGCGCGCAAGTCTTGACCGCCGCGCGGCGGTTGCAGCAGCGGTTTCCCGTTTTGATTGTGGAAGGCGCGGGCGGCTTGCTGAGTCCGCTGGGCGAGGATTTTGATTCGCGCGATTTGATCCAGGCCTTGCGCACTGCCCCGGTGCTGGTCGCATCCAACCGCCTGGGCGCGATCAATCAAGTGCTGCTGGCATTGGCGGCGCTGCCCAAAAGACTTTCGCAAAAAACCCAGGTGGTGCTGATGGCCGCGCTGAACCCAGACACCGCGAGCCGGGGCAATGTGAAATTCCTCCGCGAAAAGCTTGGACCGCAGCGCGTGCATGAATTGCCACGGATCAATGTTCCCGGGCCAAGCCAGCCCGTCCTCAAGCCGCTGGCAACGCTGGTAAAATCGTTGGGTGGCTGAAGCATCGCGACCTCCGCCTGCAACCCGCGCTTGCATTGGGCCGGGGCGTTGACGACTATCTTCCCCAGCCAGCCGACTCACGGAAGCCCGAGGCCAGTGAATATTTCCGGGCGGGGGTCGTCTGAAATTAAAACCAAAATAAATGCGATTAAAAATGAACCACCAAACCAGACCCTTCGCTGCACTCAGCCTGGCGGCGGTGACGGCGCTCGCGCTCGTCTCCACTGTCTCGGCCGTTGACCTCAGCAAACTTCCACCAGCGGCTACCCAGCCGGGCGTCACGTTCGACAAGGACATCAAACCGATTTTCGAAGCCTCCTGCACCCGCTGCCACGGTGCCGAGCGCCCCAAGGCCGGCCTCCGGCTTACGACCCTTGAAGCCGTGCTCAAAGGCGGCAAAGAAGGCAAGGTGTTGCAACCTGGCAAGAGCGCGGAAAGCGACTTGGTCATCGCCGTTTCACAGCTTGATCCCGAAAACGCCATGCCGCCCAAACCCAAAGGTGGCAAGCGCGGCGGTCCCGGCGGTCCCGGCGGCCCGCCTCCCCCCGGTGGCGACCATCGTGACGGCGGCCCCGGCCAGCGTCCGCAAGGCCCGCCGCCGAAGCCGCTGACGGCGGATCAGGTCGGCTTGGTGCGCGCGTGGATTGATCAGGGCGCGAAGTAATTTCCCTTTTCAAATTCAAACGCCGCGTTGAAGCGAACCTTCAACGCGGCGTTTTTTCTTCACTGACTGCTTTTATTTCACCGCCGCCCAGACGCGATGCACGTCGTCATGGTCATCGAGCGTCTGCAAGAACTCACCCACCTCGCCGCGCTGCGCGTCGGTGAGTTCAGGAAATTGTTTCGGCACGTAGCCCAGTTCGCTCGTCACCACCGTCCAGCCATTTTTGCCCAGCCAGGTTGAAACCGCATGCACAGCAGCACGGTCGCAGATAAAACGCGCGCCGGCGGCTTCGGTGGGGATGTCATCGTTTTGATCGTGCGTGAGCGGTTCGACTTCGTTCGCGCCGGCCTCAATGGCGGCGGCCTCGCGGTCGGTGTGCGCGTCGGGATGATGCGCTTCGACAAGCCCGACGTTGTCGAACAAAAATTTATTGCTGCCGGCGGTGCCGAGCTGGCCCTTCTTGAACAACACCCGGACTTCCGGTGCGGTGCGGTTCACGTTGTCGGTATAGACCTCGACGATGAGCGGGACTTTGTGCGGCGCGTAACCCTCAAAAGTCACATGCTCCATCAGAAGTTTTTCGCCGCCAATCCCCGCACCCTTGTTGATGGCGCGCTGGATGGCGTCCTTGGTCACGCTGTCCTTCTTCGCCTTCTCGACGGCGGTGAACAGCCGTGCGTTCATTGAAGGATCCGCGCCGCCCATCTTGGCGGCCACCGAGATTTCACGGACCAGTTTCCCGGTCGAGCGGCCTTTTTTCAGGCCGGCGACCAGACGTTTTGCATGCAACCATTGTCGTCCCATGCGCGCAGACTAACAGAGGGGCCGGGACGAATTCAACTCCGCACAACTCGCGCTCGACTTTTGCCAGAAAGTAAATTAACAATCCCGCCGAAACACATGGTTAAAACAGCCGGGTAAAATTATTCATACAACAAATGAAGACCGCCTTTCCGAAGATCAACAAAATCGCCTTTGAAGGAGCGCGCTCGCGCAATCCGCTCGCGTTCAAACATTACAACGCCGACGAAATCGTCGAAGGCAAAACCATGCGCAACCACCTGCGCTTCGCGGTGGTTTACTGGCACACCTTTCGCGGCACAGGTTCCGATCCGTTCGGCCCGGGCACGGCCATCCGTCCGTGGGACGACGGCACGAACTCGGTAAAGAACGCTCAGAACCGCGCGCGTGTGGCGTTCGAGTTCATTGAAAAGCTCGGCGCGCCATTCTACTGCTGGCACGACCGCGACGTCGCGCCCGAGGGCAAAACGTTGAGCGAGTCGAATAAAAATTTCGACGCCGTCGCAAAAGTTTTGCAGGAGGAACAGCAGCGCACCGGCATCCAGTTGCTGTGGGGCACCGCCAATTTGTTTTCCAATCCGCGCTTCGTTCACGGCGCCGGCACAAGTTGCAACGCCGATGTGTTCGCCTTCGCCGCCGCGCAGATCAAGAAGGCGCTGGAGGTCACGCATGATCTCGGCGGCGCGGGCTACACCTTCTGGGGTGGGCGCGAAGGTTACATGACTTTGCTGAACACGGACATGAAGCGTGAACTGGATCATCTCGCCAAGCTGCTGCACATGGCCGTCGCCTACAAAAAGCAGATTGGTTTCAAAGGCCAATTCTACATCGAGCCGAAACCGAAAGAGCCGACCAAGCATCAATACGATTCCGATGCCGCCGCGTGCCTCAACTTCCTCCGCGAATACGATCTGCTCCCGCACTTCAAGCTGAACATCGAGACGAACCACGCCACGCTCGCCGGCCACACCATGCAGCACGAGCTGGAAGTCTCCGGCGCGGCGGGTGCGCTGGGATCAATTGACGCCAACACCGGCGACGAACTGCTCGGCTGGGACACGGACCAATTCCCGACGAGCATTTACCTGACGACGCACACGATGCTCGCGATCTTGAAATACGGCGGCCTGACCACGGGCGGTGTGAACTTCGACGCCAAGGTTCGCCGCGAAAGCTTCGAGCCGGTGGATTTGTTTCACGCGCACATCGGCGGCATGGACGCCTTCGCGCGCGGACTGAAGATCGCCGCCGCCATCCGCAAGGACGGTCGTCTGGCGGAGTTTGTGAAAAACCGCTACGCCTCCTGGGACAGCGGCATCGGCGCGAAGATCGAATCCGGCAAGGCTACAATGAAGGAACTCGAAACCTATATTCTCAAGAAGGGAGAGGCTGCGGGGAATGTCAGTGGCCGTCAGGAATTCCTTGAAAACCTGATCAACGAATTCATCTAAGCTTAGTTTTGAAATTCTAATTCAGCTCCGGGAGCCGGGCGTCAGCCTGGCTCCCGAGCGCATTTTGGGGATTGTTTTCCGCAAAACGGCGTTGCCGAGGAAGCCGTAATCGAAAACCCTTCATGTAACACTTTCGCAATTTGCGTTGAACAATTTTTTTGCTCTAACATGACTATTAACCTCAAACAACTCGAAGTCTGGTTTGTCACCGGCAGCCAGCATCTTTACGGACCCGAGACCTTGAAGGCCGTCGCGAAGCACTCACAGGAAATCTCCAAGGCGCTCAACGATGCACCCGCGATTCCCGTGAAGGTCGTCTTCAAGCCCGTGCTCGTCACGCCCGACGCCATCACCGAACTTTGCCAGGCGGCGAACAACGCCAAGAACTGCATCGGCCTCGTCACCTGGTGCCACACGTTCTCGCCGTCGAAGATGTGGATCAACGGCCTCAAGCAATTGCGCAAGCCCATCGCGCACCTGCATACGCAATACAACCGCGACATTCCGTGGGCCACGATTGACATGGATTTCATGAACATGAACCAGGCCGCGCACGGCGACCGCGAACATGGTTTCATCATGAGCCGCCTGCGCATCAGCCGCAAAGTCATCGTCGGCTTCTGGCAGGAAACCGCCGTCCAGCACAAGCTCGGCGCGTGGGCGCGGGCCGCCGCCGCGTGGCACGACTGGCAGGGCGCGAAGTTCGTCCGCTTCGGCGACAACATGCGCGAAGTGGCCGTGACCGAAGGCGACAAGGTGGCCGCGCAATTGAAGTTCGGTTACTCCGTCAACACCCACGGCGTCGGCGATCTCGTGAAACTCGTCAACGCCGCCACGAACGCGGAGATAGACGCGCTCGTCAAAACCTACGAAGCCACCTACGAAATGTCCGCCGACCTGCGCAAAAACGGCAAGCGTCACAAGTCCATCCGCGAAGCCGCGCGCATTGAAGTCGGCCTGCGCGCCTTCTTGACGGCTGGAGATTTCAAGGGCTTCACGACGACGTTTGAAGATTTGCACGGTCTCGTCCAGTTGCCCGGCCTCGCGCCGCAACGGCTCATGGCGGACAACTACGGCTTCGCCGGCGAAGGCGATTGGAAGACCGCCTCCCTCGTGCGCGCGATGAAGGTGATGGCGTCCGGCCTGAAAGGCGGCACGTCGTTCATGGAAGATTACACCTACCACATGCACCCGGCAGGCAAGCTCGTGCTCGGTTCGCACATGTTGGAAATCTGCCCGACCATCGCGGACGGCAAGGCGTCGTTGCAGGTGCATCCGCTCGGCATCGGCGGCAAGGCCGATCCCGCGCGCCTCGTTTTCAACACGACCGTCGGCGCAGGCTTGAACGCGGCGCTCATGGATTTCGGCAACCGTTTTCGTCTGCTCGTGAATGAAGTGGACGTAGTCAAAACTCCGCAGCCGATGCCCAAGCTGCCCGTCGCGCAGGCGGTGTGGAAATGCCGGCCGAACTTTGAAGATGCCTGCGCCTGCTGGATTCACGCGGGCGGCGCGCATCATTCCGGTTTCAGCCAGGCCGTCACCACCGAGATGCTCGAAGATTTTGCGACGATGG
>JAYWBR010000156.1:0-17469 GCA_043781315.1 Verrucomicrobiota bacterium
GGTCCCGGTGGCGGTGGTCGTCCCGGATTCGGCGGTCCGAGTGCCGGTGGCCCGCGCCGCGAGGGTGACCGCAATCGTGACGGTGGCCAGGGCGGCAGACCGCCGCGCTTCGATCAACGCGGCCCGCGCGAGGATCGTCCGCGTCAGGAAGCCCCGGCGCAACCGCCAGAACTCAACACCAGTTTTACGCCCGAGGAAAAGGGCGTCGAATCTCTCGCCCGCCAGATCAAGATGAGCGGCCGCGCATATCCGCTGTTCGACATCGCGCGGTTGATTTTGGAAAAGCCCGAACGCCATTCGATCACGTTCAGCGTGAAGAAAAAGGCCGACGGCACGGCGGCGCAGGCATTGTTCCTCTGCGCGCTTGATGAAACGTTGTGGCTGGCCGAGAACGAGGCGGTCGCGCACGTTTTGCGGAAACATTTCGGCACATTTTACCAAGCCGAACGCACCGCCACGGAACCGCCGAAGGGCACCTACACGTTCGTCGCGCAATGCGGCCTGAGCGGCGCGATTCTCGGCCCGCCGAACCATCACGATTATCAGAACCAGTTGCACAAGCTGCACACGGCGCGGTTCGCGCGGATGCCGTTCGACGTTTTCAAATCGAACGTCAAGATCGTGCGCGACGAGGAGGTCGTGAAGAAATGGATCGAAGATCAGAGCTTCAAAACGGAATTCATCTGCCTCAACGTGCCCGAAGCGCTGCGCCTGCCCAACCGCGACGAAGTGGAAAAACATTTCCGCGCGACCCACAAGGAAGCCATCATCAAGTCCGTCGAATCGCACACGCTCAACGGCAAAGTGGCCCGCGACGCCAAAAGCCCCGAGATGGTCCGCTTCACGCGTTTCATCTGGGAGGAACAGCGGCGCTTCCCGTTGCAGATTGCGACCACCTTGAGCCAGCAGTTCGCGCGGCAGGGCTTGCAGTTTTTCAAGGTCAACAAAACCGTCACGCACGTTTCCGTCGCCCGGCCCAGCTATCTCGACCTTGAAACCACGCCGGTTTCCGAGACGATCAAGCGCATCGTGGACTTCATCAATGCGACGCCCAAAGCGACGCGGCGGAAATTGTTTGAAGCGCTCGCGCCGTCGTCGGTGAAGGCAGCGCCGGTTGCACCGATGGCTGCAGAAGGAACGCCGGCTGCCGCTGAAGCTGCGCCCGCACCGGCCGTTGCCGAGCCGTCTGCCGAACAGACGGCGGTGAACGCGGATTTGCATTGGTTGATTCATCAGGGCCACGTCATCGAATTTGCGAACGCCGTTTTGGAAACCGCCAAGAAGCCGCTGCCCAAGCCGGTGAAGCAACCCAAGGCTCAGAAGCCGGGCGCCAAAGTGGAAGCCGTGGCGGACGCGGCGGAAGCTCCCGAGGCCATTGGTGGTGAAGCGCTGCCGGCGAGCGAGCCGCCCGTCGCGGAAGCCGTGCCCGCTGCGGAAGCATCCGCGCCGGTCGAACCTGCGGCGAGTTGAAGCGGATGGCCGGATTGAAAACCCCCACGGCGCGTGCCGTGGGGGTTTTGTTTTTCATCCCGCGGGCCGCGTGAAAATGTTTTTCCTTGTCCGCCGCGCGGGCAGACGCCTACCTTTCGCTTCAGACAAAACATCCACGATCATCCTATGAAAAAATTACTGTTCGTCCTCGGCTTCACCGTCCTTATGATCCCCGCGCTCCGGGCGCAAAATCTCACGCCCGCCGAGCGCACCAAAGCCATCCAGTATCTGGAGAAAACCCGCGCGGATGTTTTGGCGGCGACCAAGGGCCTGTCGGCGGCCCAGTGGAATTTCAAGCCGGCCACGAACCGTTGGTCGGTGGCGGAGGTCACCGAGCACATCGCCGCCACCGAGGATTTTCTCATGGCGATGATTCACGACAAGGTGATGACCGCTCCGGCGCGTTCCGCGGGTGAAGACGTTGCCGCCATTGATGATTTTGTGCTCAAGGCGATTCCCGATCGCAGTGTGAAAGCGCAGGCGCCCGAGCCGTTGCAGCCGAACAACCGCTTCGGTTCGCCCAAGGAAAGCTTGAAACATTTCCAGGCCAGCCGCGCCAAGACGATTGCGTTCCTGAAAGAGACGAAAGGTTTGCGCGACCACGCGATTGACAGTCCGCTCGGCAAAAAGCTGGACGGCTACGAATGGGTACTCCTCATCGCTGCGCACAGCGAACGTCACACCAAGCAGCTCAACGAAGTGAAGGCCGACGCGAACTTCCCCAAGAAATAATCGGAGTGGGGCACACTGCGCCGCCCGGCGGTAGCGTCTTAATTTGGTAGGGCGGTGCTGCCGCACCGCCTGGCGTCGCAGCAGCGACGCTCTACCAAATTTGAATTTAAGACACTGCGCTCCCGGCGAACCGCTTGCCTTGGGGCCAGGCCTTCTTCATAGTTGTTCCATGTCCACGCGGGTTTGCTGTCAGCATATTTTTGCGCGGTTGCCTCGTCTGCTGCTGATCGGAGTGGTGGTTGCGATTGTATTGGGCGGCGGGCGCGCCGTTTCCGGAGCGGTGCCGGACTATCTGATTGACGTCCTGGACCGGAAAGAAAACCTGCCGAGCAGCACCGTCACCGCGATCACCCAGACGCCGGATGGCTACCTTTGGATCGGCACGTACAACGGGCTGGCGCGGTTCGATGGCGTGCGGTTTGTCACGTTCGATCCGGGCAACACGCCGGCGCTGGGACATTCCCGCGTGCAGGGACTTTTCCTTGATGTCAACGGCACGTTGTGGATCAGCACGTATCGCGGCGGGCTGACTTCGTATCGCGACGGCGTGTTCCACCTGGAACGTCCGGGGCAGGCCGGCTTTGATCTGCACACCAGCCTGGTTTCCTCCACGGCCCACACCGATACTTTTGTCACGCAGTTTGGCGATGTGCTGACCCGCACCGCGACGGCCACCACGAATGTCTGGAGCCTGGCCCCGGCTCCTGCCGGAACGCGGCCCATTTTTCAATGCGCGGATGCCTCGGGCCAGCTGTGGTTCGTGAACCGGGAAGGCCGCATCGTGCGGTTTCTCGGCGGCGAGTTCAAGGAGCTGCCCGCCGATGCCGGGCTGGGCACCAACCGCGTGTTCACCGTGGCGACGGATGGGCGCGGCGGGATTTGGGCGGGCGTGGAAAATAATATCGCCCGGTGGCAGACGAATTTTTTTGAATCCATTTCGCCGACGAATGGCGAGGCGGGGCTGATGCCGTTGCTGTTGTTTCCCACAAAGGACGGCGCGCTGTGGGTTTTGGACGGCGACCGGATGCGGAAAATGCGGGGCCGGCAATGGACTGCCGAAGCCAGCGACTGGCGCGGATTGCTGGGGTGGGCCGGCGGTCGGGCGATGGGGGCGCACGAGGACGCCGCCGGCGGCAGGTGGTTCAACCACTACGGCAACGGGGTTTTTCACATCACGCCCGAAGGTGAGCTGCAACGGTTGACGACGCGGGACGGGTTGCCGGGCGACCGGGTGGGCGCGTGGTTTCAAAGCCGGGACGGCGCTCTGTGGCTGGGCGTGGATCGCGGCGGACTGGTGCGCCTGCGGGAGCGGAAGTTTCAACTGGTCGGCCCGGCCGAGGGGCTGACGGCCCGGGCGGCGCTCTCGGTTTGTGAAGGCGGGGACGGCGCGTTGTGGATCGGCACGGCGGGCGGCGGCTTGTGCCGGTGGGACGACGGAAAAATTGCCAGCTTTCCCGTGGGCGGAAATGTGTCCGCCAATTTTGTATTCTCGGTTTTTCCGCGCCGCGATGGCGACATCTGGTTGAGTGCGGGCGAAGGGGAAAACCTGTTTCGCCTCCGGGGCCGGCAGGTGGAACGGGCACCGTGGGATCCGCGCGGCGTCAAGGCGATTCTGGCCGATCGCACCGGTCGCATCTGGCTCGGAACCAAGTCGGGACTGGCGTGGTGGTCGGAACAGGGTCGGCGCATTTTTGGCGTCAACGACGGGCTGGTTTCGCAGGATGGTCTGGCCCCTTCACCCGTGCGGGCATTGACCGAAGCGTCGGACGGTACGATTTGGTGCGGCTCGGATGACGGCACGTTGTACCGCTGCGAGCCGGAGCGGTTGCGGGCGTTTCATCCGTCCGATGGTCATGGGCAGGAGCCGATCTGGTCGTTGCTGGCGGATGCGGAGGGGACCCTTTGGGCGGGGACTTTTCGCGGGGGATTGCTGCGTTTCAAAAATGGCGAGTTCAAACGGTTCGCGGTGGAGCAGGGACTGCCCACGGCGGTGATCGTGCAGATTTTGGAGGACGCGCAGGGCCGGCTCTGGCTGGGCACGCACCAGGGAATTTATTGCGTGGACAAGTCCGCGTTGAATGACTGTGCGGCCGGCAAGATCCGGAAAGTCAATTGCGCGAGCTACGGCGGCTTGTCGGCGTTGGAGTGTTCGGATGGCTACCAGCCTTCGTGCTGGCGCGGGCGCGACGGGCGTCTGTGGTTTGCCACGGTGCGGGGCGCGGTGGCGGTGAACCCGCAGGAGTTGAAAGGAAATTCCCTGCCGCCGCCGGTGCTGGTGGAGGAATTCCGGGTGGACGGCGACGCGCTGGACATGGACACGCGCCTCCTGGGTGTGCCGCCGGGACACAAGCAGTTTGAGTTTCAATTCACCGCGCTGAGTTTTGGCGCGCCGGACAAGACCCGGTTTCGCTACCGCCTGGACGGGCTGGATGCGGACTGGGTGGAGGCGGGCACCAGTCGCAGCGCGCGCTACGGCCACCTGCCCGCGCGCGACTACCGCTTTCGCGTCATCGCCTGCAACGACGAGGGGGTGTGGAATCAAACCGGTGCGACCGTCCGGTTCACCGTGCGGCCGTTTTTTTATGACACCTGGTGGTTCCGCTGGGCGGCCGGAGCCGGCATCGTTTTTGTCGTGGCCTTCACGGTGCGCAAACTGGCGACGCGCAAGTACCGGCGGAAGCTGGTACGATTGCAACAACAGCACGCCATCGAGCGGGACCGGGCGCGGATCGCCAAGGATATTCATGACGACATCGGCGCGAGCCTGACGCAGATCACACTGCTCGGCGAACTCGCGCGGCGCGAACCGGAACACGCGGCGGCGCACCTAGACCGCATTTCCGGCGCGGCGCGGCGGCTGACGCTGGCGATGGATGAAATCGTGTGGGCGGTGGATCCGCAGCACGACACGTTCAACGGGCTGATGGATTACATTTCCGCGTATGCCGAGGATTTTTTGCGAGTGGCGGGGATTCCCTGCCGCATGGATTTTCCCAACGAGCTGCCGGAGCTGCGGGTGGAGGCCGAAGTGCGCTACAACTTGTTCCTGGCCTTGAAGGAAACGCTCAACAACATCGTCAAGCACGCGCAGGCCACCGAAGTCTGGCTGCGGCTGCGGCTCGAGCCCCATACCTTTTCGATCATCATCGAGGACAACGGCCGGGGGTTGGCGCCACTCAACGCGGAGCCAGCCCCGGCCGCGCCGGGCGAGCGCCTCACCTCCGGCTCGGGCCTGGGGAATCTGGAGAAACGTCTGGCCGCCGTGGGCGGTCGTTGTGCCGTGACCAGCCGGGCGGGGCAGGGGACGCGGGTGGAAATGACCTTGCGGCGGTGATGCGCCGGTCATCACCAGTTGTGGTGATTGTTTGGCGGGGCTTAAACGACTACTTTCAAAATATGAAGACCGACTTTGGCTGGAAAAAATTGTCATGAGCATTTCCGTTTCGATTGTGGAGGATGATGCGGGCATCCGCAGCACGCTGGCCAAGCTGATCAACAGTTCGCCCGGCTACCGTTGCGTCAGCCATCATGGCAGTGCGGAAAGTGCGCTGGAGGAAATTCCCAAACTGAAACCGGACGTCGCGCTGATGGACATCAATCTGCCCGGCCTGAGCGGAGTGGAATGTGTGCGGCGGCTGAAGCCGTTGCTGCCCGGCACGCAGGTCATCATGCTGACTGTCTATCAAAACACGGAACACATCTTCAACGCCCTGGCCGCCGGGGCCACGGGGTACATGCTCAAGCAGACGCCGCCGGCCGAACTGCTCGTCGCCATCCAGGAAGTCAATGCGGGCGGCTCGCCGATGAGCAGCCACATCGCGCGGAAAATCGTGCAGTCGTTCCAGCGCACCTCGCCCGCTTCCAAGGAAATGGAAACCCTTTCCCAACGCGAGTCCGAGGTGTTGGAGCTGCTGGCGAAGGGTTTTCTCTACAAGGAAATTGCCGAGAGCATGAAGGTCACGTATGCCACCGTGCATACTCACATCCGGCACATCTACGAAAAACTCCACGTCCGTTCGCGCACGGAAGCCGTGGCCAAACACCTCAACCAACCGCGCTCCGCCCGGGAAATCGCGGCGGCGAGTCTGACCGGCAGCGCGGCGCGGCGGGCATGAACCAACGCCGATCATCAAGCCGTCACCAGAACTGGCGATGGAACTTGGCCGCTGATGTCATAAAATGATTTTCATGAAGCCCTGTTTCATCGCCCACAGCAGCACAGATTCAACGTCTGTGAGCGGATGTCCCCTATGAAGTAGTAACAAACTCCCAACACTCCAATTCGTAACCAACACATAACAACTCCACTATGAACCCAAACCACTCGTCTCCCTTGCCCCATTCCGAAACCCACACCCTTAAATTTTTAGCGGCGGCGATCCTTGCCGTGGCGTGCTGCGCGCCTTCCCTGTTCGCCGCCAGCCAGACCTGGACGAATGCGCCGGTGTCCAGCGCGTGGACCAACATCAACAACTGGGTGGGCCGGGCGGTTCCTGGTCTTACGCCACAAACTGCCGCCAACGCCGACGTCGCAACTTTCAATGCAGCATTGGTCGGTGGAATTGGCGGGGCGGGAAATCCCATCTATCACCTGAACACGGAAGGCGTTCGAAGCCTTCTTTTTGATACGGTTAATTGTGGGGCTTATGTAATCGGCACAGGCGTGGGAACGAATATGAATCTTAGTCATAGCGGGAATGTGACAATGACTGCTGCCGTCGTTAATCCGCAAGCGATCAACTCGCCCATTTTAACCATACTGCCTTCAAGCACGCCGGGTGCTTATAGTTTTATCAACAATTCTACCACTCCCTCGGCGACTCTTACAATTCTTAGTGCTCAACACGGTGGCGCTACCACGCGTGCGACAACCTTTACGTTAGACGGCTCTAATACGGGGAACAACTCCATCACTAATTTGTTAGAAGGGGGTGGAAATGCCACTGGTGGATTCACAAAACGGGGTGCTGGCACTTGGATTTTAAACGGCGTCAATGATTTTAAGGTGGCCTCCCCCATAAACATTAATGACGGAACCTTGGTTGTAAAAAATGGCGGTGAGTTTGGCAATGTCACCACCACAGCGACCGTCACTTCCAACGCCGTGTTGCGGATTGATGGTGTGAATTTGGGCATCGCCACATTTGTTCCCAATCTTGCCCGGAGCGGCACCATCCGCATGAACGGCACCGCCACCTTGAACGGCGTGGCCGTGACCACTGCCTCTGGTGCTAGCCCGACCTTGGCCACCACGAGCGCTTCGGATGTCTTCACGGTTGGCAGCGCAGTCAACAAGGTAACCGGCGGCTTTGCCGACACGGTTCTGCATGTGGCTGGTCCTGGTGGTGTGGTCTTGCCTTTTGCCAATAACTATGTGGGCAAATGGTCGGTGGACGCGGGCCAGCTCGACGTCGTCACCGCTGGTGCGCTGGGCACGGGTGCCAACTTGAACATCGCTGCGGGCGCAATCTTTTCGGTGACCAATCTTGGAGCCACCACCTACACGTTGGACACGGCCAACATCAGCGGCAATGGTACCGGCACTGGCGTGGGTTCGACGGCGGCGACCATCCTGGCCGCTGCGGCTGGTATCGTGGATTTGGCGACCGGCGCGAAGGGGATTTCGCTGACCATCACCCCCACATCGTTCCTTGGCGATTCCACTCATCCTGCGCTTTATATTTCTCAAGGCACGTTGTCGCTGGGCGGCAATGCATTCTCCATTGTCAATGCTGGCGCGTCACCGCTGGGTGTCGGCACCTACAAACTGATCCAACAGGCGAGCGGTAGCATCACCTCGGGTGGTGGTTACTCGGTGGTGGGCGTCACGGGCAGCGGCGTGGTGGCTGGCAATGTGGCTTCCATTGTCGTCACTGGCAGTGAAGTGGACCTGGTGGTTGCACCTTATGTTTCTAAAAACCTGGTGTGGAGCGGCACCGGCAGCGCTTGGGATATTGCCACTACTTCCGACTGGTTGAACGGTGTCGCGGCCTCCGTGTTTAATAATTCCGACAACGTCACGTTCAACTCGGTTGGCGTGGCCAGCCCGACCGTCGCCCTCGCCGGCACCTTGTCGCCGGGCAGCGTGGTGGTGAGCAACACCGCCCCTTATACCTTCAATGGCGGTCAAATCGCTGGTGGCGCGAGCCTGGTCAAGGCGGGCAGCAGCTCCTTGTTGCTCAATGAAGTCAACACTTACAGCGGTGGCACCGTGGTCAGCAACGGCACGCTCCAGATCGGCATCAACAACGCCATCTCCGGCACGGGTGCGGGCGACGTGGCGGTCACTGGTTCCGGTGTGATTGATTTGAACAACAACAGCGTCTCAATCAATGGCTTGAACGGCAACGGCGCCGTGGATGTTGTGTCTGGTGCCGGTGCGTCCACCCTGACGGTCGGCAACAACAACAACAGCGGCCTGTTCTCCGGCGTCCTGAAGAACACCACTGGCACCTTGGCTCTGACCAAAACCGGCAGCGGGACGGAAACGCTTTCCGGTGTGAATACTTACTCCGGCGCGACCACCGTCGGCCAAGGCACTTTGAAGGTGACCAATCCGAACGCCCTCGGTTCCGGCAACAGTGCCGTGACGCTGTCCGGCGGTATTTTGGATCTGGCCAGTGATGTGGTGGTCAACAGTCTGGCTGGCACGCTCGGCACGGTGGCCAACAATTCCACCAGCACCACCAACAAGCTCACCGTTCAAACCACCTCGACCTACGGCGCAACGATTGCGGACGGCAGCGGTGGTGGCCAGGTGTCCGTCCTGGTGAATGGCGGCACGCTTTCACTCACTGCGGCCAACAGCTATAGCGGTGGCACGATCGTGGTGGCCGGTGCGGGTCTGATTATCGGCAATGTTGGCTCGGCGGGTGCCGGCGGCATCATCGCCAGCAACGCGACCCGGGTCGGTTTTAACAATGCGGGCAACCCCGCTGCCTTCGCCGGCAACAACCTGACCACGGCGGACAATGCCAGCGTGAATGTTACGGGCGGGGGCAATCAAGCCAACAACCTGGCTTTTCAGTTCTTGGGCGGCGCGACGGCCACCAATGTCTTCACGGCGGCGTGCAGTATCGGCGGGGCCTCCTCCTTTGCGAACTTCCTGGGCACGGCGATCATTTCCAACACCGCCAACCTGCGCTTCTTCAACGCCCTTGGCGGCGGTGACGGCACCACCTTTGATTTCCAAGGTGGCAGTGTTTTCAGCCGCGATGCGAATACCATCCGGTTCGGTGCCTTGCAGGGCGGCACTTTCAACACCGGCATCTTCGGGCCGAGCGTTTCTTTCCCGGCGACCTTCATCATCGGCGGCAAAGGTCTGAGCACGGTTTACTCGGGCGTCATTGCCGGCCCCAACAACATTGTGAAATCGGGCAGTGGAAGTTTGACGTTGAACGGTGTGGTCGTCACTACCGGCACCACCGACAGCGCCACCTACACCAATTACTTCTACGCGCCGACGGTTACTTATCTTGGCAACACCACCGTCAGCAACGGCACGCTGGCCCTGGTCGTTCCGAACACCCTGAGCAATTCGCCCACCATCACGTTGGCGGGCGGAACACTGAACGCCTTGCAGATGGGTTATGTCAGCAATCAAGAGGATATATCACTGGTCGTGACCAACCAACTGCTCATTACCAATGGCGTGTTTGAACTGTATGCCGGTCAAACGCTCAAGCAATATGGCTCAGGTTCCGTTCTGGGCACGATCCTCCAAGACGCCGGTTCCACGATCAATTTGGACATCGGCACGCTGGCCGTGTCCCAGGCGTTCACCTCGCTGGGAACCATCCTCATGGAGTTGAACAACACCAACTCACAGACCAGCGACCAGATCGCGGCCGGCGGCGCGATCACCCTCAATGGTGCCAGCATTGTCGTGACCAACATCGGACCCGACCTCGTGACTGGCAATGTCTTCACCCTGTTCAACAAGGGCGTCACGGGCACCTTTACCATCAGCCTGCCGGTGTCGAACGTGCTGAACACGGTTGAATATGTTTACCAGACCAACCTGGTCACGGCGGGCAGTTCGCCGGCCGGCACCATCAAGGTGCTTGCAGGTGCCTCGGCGGTGAACACCAATCCGACGAACATTACTTCCTCGGTATCCGGCAGCACGCTCACCTTGAGCTGGCCGGCGGATCACATCGGCTGGCGTTTGCAGGTGCAGACCAACAGCATCAGCACCGGTCTGGCCAGCAACTGGGTGGACGTGGCCGGTTCCACCTCGGTGAACACGATGAACTTCACCGTGAATCCGGTCAACGGCTCTGTGTTCTATCGCATGGTCTATCCGTAAGCAATTTTCCGCCGAACCGCTGGACGGGTCGGTGAGAAAAAAACCTGGCAACGGGGCGCAGTTCCAACTGCGCCCCGTTTGCTGTACCCGGGTCTTCGCCATTCAGCCTCACGCAAGGAATCGCGCGTGGAGAAGTGTTGCCCCTTTCGCTTGCCGGCGAAATTTCGGGGATTGTTTTATCATCCTTTGCATCCCTCACGTCCCTTGCGTGAGGCCCGCAGGAACTGGAGCTGGCCGGCTGGCAAAACCGTCACCAGAACTGGCGATACCAAATAATTTCCGCTCGGATAGAGTGTCTGCACTGAAGCACCAGTCCACGTCACGAAGCGACTCTGCCAACTTTGGGGCCGTTGTTGTATGACGGCAGAATTTTTAACCGCATAAAAAATGAAATATCCAATTAATTTGAAAACGCAGAAAGCATCCGGTCAAGGATTCACCTTGATTGAGCTGCTGGTGGTGATTGCCATTATTGCGATCCTGGCGGCGATGCTTTTGCCCGCGCTGGCCACGGCCAAAGAAAAAGCCAATCGCGCCAATTGCGTGAGCAACATGCGCCAGTTGGGCTTGGGCTACACCATGTATGCCGGGGACAACTCAGAAAAATTTCCCAGCACGCAGGCGGGCGGCAACCCGGTGAACGCCATCAAAGGCGGCTATTATACCCGCTGGGCTGCCTATGGTCCGGGCATGTCTGGCGTCAAATTGGATATAAACAATACGACCATCAAGTTCACTGACTTTGGCGGATTGCTGCCGACAAAATATCTTGGGGCGGGAAAAGTTCTTTTTTGCCCCAGTTTAAATGCCAAAGGCTCCACGATTGGTGCCATGTGGTATGAACCGATGTTGACATTCAAAGACTCCAATCCTCCCGATGGCAACGGCAATGTGCGGAGCAGTTTCATTTGCAATCCGCATGTGGTCAATCCGGTCAACAGTGCCGACGTGACGCGCAAATACCAGAAGTCCGGCAGCCTGAAGGGGCGGGTGGTATTCGGGCTGGATTTCATGGACAGTAGTTCATGGAATACAACCACCGGTGACGTGAATGTTAACAGCATTGATTTTGCCCATAGTCGCAGCAAGGGCTGGAATGTTTTGTTTAGCGACGCCAGCGTCGAGTTCAAGAAGGTTACGACCGCCGTCAAAGCTTTGATCCTTGCCAAGCCGTCCGCGTTTAACAACCAATACGACATCGAAGGCATCAACCAATTGGCGACTTCAATCTTCGAGTAGCTCCGGCCAAAGGCGGTTCCGGGTGGCCGGCTCGTCAGAAAACGCAAGTGTCTTGGCAGAACTGTTTTTGAAATGTGCCTGACAAACCAGTGGTTGCTTGTCATTCTGAAAGCGACCCGATGCAAGCGAACAAAGCTTTAACACCTTTCCCAGGATGCGGATCATTGCATTCGCTGGTTCGTCTGGCAGAGCCGCCCGGCACGGGGTTCAACTAAAGCCCGCTCCTTTCCCGTAACAAACCCAGCCCAACTCCCAACCAACATGAAACACACCCTGGCTCCCCTGATGAAATGCACGGCGTTGCTGGCAACGTCCCTCGCCCTTCACTTCCCCAGCCTTGCACAAACCACCGCCATCTGGACCGGCCCGGCCTCGGGCGGTGAATGGAACACGGCGACCAACTGGAGCACAGGTCGCGCCCCGGCGGACTTGACTACGAACGCCTTCATCGGTGTCGGCACCAATGTGAATTACAATGTGCCCATGACGGCGGGCAGCATCGGCGCCATGACCAACTATGGCCTGGTCACCATTAACACCAGCGGCTTTGTCGTGGGAGCCAGCGGCAATGCGGCGGTGAACGCGGGCGGGGTCGGCGTCCGGGTGCTGGTCAACACCGGCGGTGTCCTGAGCATCACCAACGGCGGATTGACGCTGACGAACAGTGCCGCCCTGGTAGTGAGTAATGGCGGTGTGTTTACAGCGTCGGGTACGCTGATGGTCGGAGCCGGCTCGGGAAACGGCACCACGGACAAGGTGGGGATTGCAATAACAGCGGCATTATCAGCGTGGCGGGCGTGAGTATCTCCCCAAACAATGGCAACGCCAACAGCCGGGTTGTGATCAATGGCGGCACGCATGATCTGGGCGATATTGTGATCCAGCGAAGCAACCTTACCACCTGGGCCGTGCCGGGGGCGGAAGGATTGCTCATCTATGGCGGGTTGGTGCGGTTCACGAGCCTGGAACAATAACGGCTCCGCCACCTTGAACAAGACCGGCGCGGGCACCTTGACGCTCAACGGCACGAACACCTACCTGTCGGATATACTGATCAATGCCGGCGGAAATTTTTCCTTCACCAACTCGGTGGACGCCGCCCAGCCGCAAAAGTTTTATCTGCTGCAACTGCCCTGACCGCCGCGCTGGTGAACCGGAAATGAGATTGAGGAGCGCACGCGCCCTGCGTGCCGTTTTTCGCGCCCTCGCGGAAAACGAACGGCGCACGTCATTTTCCAAACGGGTCGGCTACGGGGACGGTGTTCCCAAACTTCGGAGTTCGGCTTCAACTTGGTCGCGACGTCGGTGTGCCCGGCCCGCGAAATAGAAAGTGAACCAGCGTCGTCCCGATCCCGCGTGCTGCCACGAACGGCCAGCACCAATAGTTGTAAAGACTCCCCGCGATCAGCGGCCCCAGCACGAAGGCACCGAGGCCGAGGTCGGTGAAACCCACCAAGCAGAGCGCGAGCGTGAAGCTGACCGCATTGGTCGCCACCGTGTACCACAGATGTGGAAGCTGGTTTCCAGTGGAGATCAGCATTGTCCACAAGGAGAAATTCATGAGGCAAAACATCTGCGCCACCAGCACGAGCATCCAGACGAAGGGCAGCATTTCCTTGCCGTGACCAAACTGTTGCAACAAGGTCGGCCCCACAAAAACCACGCCGGTTGCCAGCGCGAGGAATGTCAAATTTTGCAGCCAGACGCGCGGCCACAAGACTTGGCGCAACCGGGCAAATTCATGTTGCGCCTGATATTGACCAATCACCGGCCATTTGGTTTGCGTCCACACTGCCGCCATGGAAGCGGCGATTCCCATCAACTTCGTGGACACGATGTATTGGCCCATCGTCGCGAGCGTGAATTTGTTCAGGCAGATCAGCACACCGACATCCAGGAGGGAGTTGCTCAGGAATTGCACCCCGAGCCGCCAGGTGTTGGGCCAGATGATGCGCATGGTTTCCCGGAAGGCGTTCGGGTTGGCGGACGGGATGCGCGGCGGCAGCAATTTCAGGCAGAAGGCGCGGGCCAGTTGCCGTTCCAACAGACTGCCGACCAGGCTGGCAATGGGGAGACTCAACAAACCCGCGCCGCCCAATAACAATCCGACCGCCAGGACAAACCGAACCCCCATCGCCAGTGTGCCGATGCGGGCGGCGGTGGTCACCTGGTTCATGCCGTTGAGATAGGTGTTCCACCAGCTCCAATACATATCCAACCCCGCCGCGAGCAGCGTGGTGTACCAGGCCAGCCGCGTGATCAGCACGGAAGAGGTTTCATGGATGCGCAATTCCACGGTGTAGGTTCCCCACAGGCCGAGGATCACAAGGATGATCAGCGTGATGTAGCGATAGAGCGCGCGGGTGGTGTCCAGCAATTGCCACAGCAATGCATGGTTGGGTGATCCGGTGCTGGCGGGGTTTTTCAGGCCGCGGGCCTGCAAGGTTTCCGCGCCGCCGTAAGCATAGCTGACGAAACGTCCAATCGTCGGACCGAAGCCAAAATCAATGATCGGAACCAGCCCGGCGAGATTCAACAACACGCCGTACATCCCGAAATCCGCCTTGGAAAATTTCCACAGTACCAGCGGAAACAAAATGATGCCCGTGGCCAATCGCAAGGTGTTGAACAACCAGGACCAAACTACCGCAGATTTCGCCAGCCGATTGAAAATCATAGGGGGAGCAAGAACATCGGGATGTGGAGCGGGTTGACGGAGCAGAAAAACATGGCCGCAAGTTTCACCGTCACCTCCGAGATGGTCAAGCGGAACATGACCCAACCCGGCTGTTTGCGTCGAAAAGATTTCTCTCCGCATTGCCGAATAATAATTATAACTTAAAGCCATTCGCAGCCGTATAAGTCTATGGATAAACTCGTCGAGACAGCCAAAGAGCGTTTCTGGAATCGTGAAGCGTGGGAACGTGATGCATGGGTTGGAATTGAAGCGGCCAAACTAGCCCCCGGCAGCCGGGTGCTGGATGCAGGCGCGGGTGCCAGCAAATATCGTCCGCTGTTTGCGCATTGCCGCTATGAAACTCAGGATTTCTGCCAATACCAAGGAGAGCTGGTAAAATACAAACAGCCCATTGACCACGTCTGTGAAATCACCAAAATCCCCCTGCCGGATGCTTCGCTCGATGCTGTTCTCTGCACGGAAGTCATTGAGCATGTCACGAACCCCATGGCTGTCCTGGCGGAATTCAGTCGCCTGCTTAAACCAGGTGGAAAGCTTTTCTTAACTGCTCCTCATGGCACGACTCTCCACATGGAACCTTATCATTTCTATGGTGGTTTTACGCACTACTGGTACCGACACTGGCTTCCACAATACGGTTTCAAAATTGATGACATCCTTCCACAAGGTGGTCCCGGTCGTTCTCTTCTGGCATATTCAAACGCCTTTTATTGCAGCTGGAGAACTTGGGAGCACACGCTTTCAGGCCTGCGGCGGTGCTGCTCCTTCATGTGTCGAATGATCGTAAAATTTCCCCTCTATTACGGGCTGGCCTGGGTACTTCCAAAATTCGACCCTCATTTGGATCGCTTTCAGATTTGCGTCGGACTGATGGTGGTTGGGACACGCTTAAGCACCCCGGTTTTGAAAACAGAGAATCCCTGAAATGAAAATCCTGGTTGCGGGCGGTGCTGTCTTTGTTGGCAGCAACCTGGTCGGACACTTCCAAGGGCAGACCGAAATGTGTCTGCTCAACAACCTCCGCAGCGGCCACAAACATGATTTGAACGGTCGGAACACCGTTTCTGGTTTTCAACAATCCCGCCGAGGAACGGCGCAGGCTTCACACTAGAAATTGAAAATGCCACCTTTGAAAATAGCCTTGATCATCGGAGATCAAAGAGAAGTGCTCAGCCAGCACCAGTTGCCGGCACCTTATTTCGGTCCCGCTCCCTCCACCTTGCTGGCCGGCCTGAAACAAACGCCCGGCGTGGAAGTGCATGTCCTCTCCTGCGTGCGCAAACCTTTGCCCGAACCGCAACGGCTCGCAGAAAACATCTTCTATCATGCCATAAAGGTGCCGGCTTGGGGATTTTTAAAAAGCAGCTACCTGCCCTGTGTTTTTGGCATTCGCAGAAAATTGCGCGAGCTTCAACCGGACGTGGTTCACGGGCAGGGAACTGAAGCGTATTACGCCCTCGCCGCTGCTCATTCGGGATTTCCCAATGTGATCACCATTCATGGCAACATGCGGCAGGTCGCAAAATCCATCGGGGCCAAACCGTTTTCGTTTTATTGGTTGATCGCACAACTGGAAGCCTGGACGATCCGCCAGGCTGGCGGCGTCGTTTGCCTGACTCGTTACACCCAGAAACAGGTGCAGTCCCTCGCCCGAAAAACCTGGATCCTGCCCAATGCGGTGGACGAAGCCTATTTCAAAATTCAACCCGACCCGCCAACCGAACTGACCATTCTATGTGTCGCAACGGTGATTTCGTATAAGAATCAAAACGCGCTGATTCGCTGCCTTGACCGCGTTGCCGCCAAACAAACCATCCGCCTGGTTTTTCTGGGCGGAGTCAACCCAACGAGTCCGTATGGTCTGGAGTTTCTGGAATTGGTGAAGCACCGGCCTTGGTGCGTCAATGCAGGATTCGTGGACGGATCCGCCCTGCGCGAAAACTTTAGTGCCGCTCACATGCTCGTGCTGCCTTCATTGGAAGACAATTGCCCGATGGTAATTCTGGAGGCCATGGCCGCCGGTCTTCCGGTGGCGGCATCGCGTATTGGCGGCATTCCCGATCTCATTGATCACGGCGTTAACGGATTGCTCTTCGACCCCAAAGATTCGTCCCAGATTCGCGAAGCCGTGATGGAACTGCTTTCCGATCCCCAAGCCAGAAAAAAAATGGCCGATGCAGGTAAAAAACGAGCCTTGGAGCGCTATCACCCCGTGGAAATTGCGCGGCAGCATCTGGAAATTTACCGGGAAGTTATGCGACGGCGTTGAGGCACGCCGCCGCAGGAAAAAGCAAAGTTGTTCAAACCTCCGCCGTTAAGCCGTGGCCATGCAGTCGGAATTCAACGCCAAGACGCAAGCTCACACAACTAAATCCGAATGTGGCTGACCGGGCGAAAAAAACGCGGCCGCAAGGGCACCCGCAACGCACTCGACCGATTGAAAAGATTTTACATTAGTGAGAGGATTGAGAATTATTTGATCGCGTTACGCATCAGAAGCCATCTGCAACCAAACCCTTTTTGAACCACACCCCGCCAATCTCCGGCCGTTCAGCCGGGCAGTTTCTTGTAGAATGAAACTCAAAGTCGTCCAGCTCACCACCGACAATCGCTGGTGCTACCAGCAGTACGACAAAGAAGCCCCGTGGTTCGGCCCGGCCCCGGAAGCCTTGCTGTCCGGCTTAGCTCTTTTTCCCGATGAGGTGGAGGTGCATGTCGTTTCCACCATCCGCCAGCCCGTCCAATCGCCCGCGAAGCTGGCCGACAACATCTGGTTTCACAGCCTGCCAGTGCCGAAGATCGGCTGGATGCGCACCGGCTACCAGGGCTGCATTCGCGCCACGCGCCGGCGCCTCAAGCAAATCCAGCCCGACCTCGTTCACGGACAGGGATCCGAAAATGATGCGGCGATCTGCGCCGCGCTCTCCGGTTATCCGAACGTGATCACCCTGCTGGGCATCATGAGCGAGATGGTGCCGCTGCTGCGCGCCCGCCCGGGCAG
>JAYWBR010000157.1:0-6081 GCA_043781315.1 Verrucomicrobiota bacterium
ACCTGGGCGGCGGGCGGCGGCTATGTCGCGGCGGCGAATGGCGACGACCTTGCATCCCAGTTTGAAAATTTTTCCGGCGAACTTTCCGACTTCGTGCAGAATCACGGCTTGAGCGCGGCGGTCTATACGCAGATCAGCGACGTGGAAACCGAACTCAACGGCCTGCTCACTTACGACCGGAAAATTTTGAAACCGAACCTGCGCCGGATGCAGGCCGCGATTCTCGCGCCGCTCGCGCAGTATAATTTTTCCATGGTGTTGCCGACGTCACAAACCATCGCGCAGACTTGGAAATACACGACCAACACTCCGGCTGCGAACTGGGCCGCGACGAATTTCAGCGACGCGGCGTGGAGCAGCGGCCCCGGCGGATTCGGCACGGCGGGCACGCCGGGCGCGGTGATCGGCACGACGTGGAGCACCGCCGACATCTGGCTGCGCCGCACGTTCAATCCCGGCGCGCTCACCGCGCAGCAGGTCAGCAATCTCGTCGTCACCGTTCATCACGACGAAGACGTGCAGGTTTATATCAACGGCACGCTGGCCTATTCGGCGGCGGGTTACATCTCGGCGTATTCGCATTTCGCGATTACCGATGCCGGACGCGCGGCGTTGAAGCTCAATACGGCCAATACGCTCGCGGTGCATTGTCATCAGACCGGCGGCGGACAATTTGTGGATGCCGGCTTCGATGTGAAAACGGTTTTGCTCGCCGCGCCAGCGCTGCCGCCGTTGCCGTCATGGATTGAAAACGGAACGGGCTTGCGCGGACAATATTTCAACGGCACGAACCTGATCACGCTCGCCGCGGATCGCACCGACCCGAACATCAATTTTAACTGGGGTTTCAATTCGCCCGCGCCGGCGGTTTCCAATGTGTTTTATTCCGTGCGCTGGACGGGACAGATTCAGCCGCGCTACTCGGAGGGCTGCACGTTTCATCTGACGAGCGACAATGGCCGCCGGCTCTGGGTCAACAACCAGCTCATCATTGACCGTTGGACGAATGACTTTGGCGTGGACTACACGGGCAGCATTGATCTCGTCGGCGGCCAGCGTTACGACCTCAAGGTGGAATTTTTCAACTCCACCGGCGGCGGCAGCGCGGTGCTGGAATGGAACAGCGCCAGCCAGACGCGTGAAGTTGTGCCGACGGGCGTGCTCTTCGCCAGCACGAACGCGCCTGGTTTTCCGTCGGCCACAAATCTTCCGCCCACTTCGGTCGTGACGAATAAATCGGCGCTGTTGTCCACACCTTTCTCGCCGTTGCCGCTGGGCAGCGTGCGTCCGCAAGGCTGGCTGCTCACGCAATGCCAGTTGCAGCGCGACGGTCTCACCGGCAACGCCGAGACGATTTACGCCGCCGACCTCGGCACGAACAGCGGCTGGCTCGGCGGCACGGGCGACAGTTGGGAGCGCAGCCCATATTACTACAAAGGTCTGATCGCGCTGGCTTACACGATGAATGACGCCGGCCTGAAAACGAAGGCGCAGAAATGGATGGACTGGCTGCTCAACAATCAAGGCGCGGATGGCTACCTCGGGCCGGCCACCAACAACGACTGGTGGCCGCGCATGATCGCGACGTATGCGTTGAAAGATTATTACGAGGCCACCGCCGACGTGCGCGTGCCAAATGTGTTGAGCAATTATTTTCGCTACATGAAAACCAATCTGCCGTCGCGTCCGCTCATTGATTGGGGCAAGGCGAGGGCAGGGGATGAAATGGACGTGGCGCTCTGGCTTTTCAACCGCAATGGCGACACGAATCTTTTGACGCTCGTGAATCTGCTGCGCCAGCAGGCTTATGACTGGCCGGGAATTTTCTCGAGCAACAACTTCATGCTCTACGGCACGGACTTTCAGCCGAAGCACAACGTGAATGTCGAGCAGGCGTTGAAAATGCCGGCGGTTTATTATCAGCTCTCGCAGTCGGCGGGCGACAGCAATGCGTTGTCGCTTGGCCTCGGCAACTTGATGCGCGAACACGCCTTGTCCTGCGGCATCAACAGCGGCACGGAATTTCTTTCTGGCAACGCCAGCGTGCAGGCCGTCGAGCTGTGTTCGATTGTCGAAGCCATGTTGAGTCTGGAAACTTCCGCCCGCATCCTCGGCGATCCGTCGTTGCTGGACCGGTTGGAAACCATTTCCTTCAACGCGCTGCCCGCCGCGCTCACGGCCAGCATCAAAGGGCTGCAATATTATTCGCAGCCGAACAGTGCCATCGCGATCAACGGCGGCCACGGTTTCAACCAAGATTACGCGAATGCCACAACGCCCGGTCCGAACTCCGGTTTTCCCTGCTGCCGTTTTGATTTTCACATGGGCTGGCCGAAGTTCATCCAGAATTCCTGGGCGATGACGGATGAAGGCGGATTGGCGGCGCTGGCATACGGGCCGACCGTCGTGAACACGCTCGTTGGCGGCAAGCAGGTGCAGATCACCGAGGAAACTTCATACCCGTTCGAGGAACAAATCCGCCTGCGCCTTTCCGTCAGCAACTCCGTTGCGTTTCCGCTCAAGCTGCGCGTGCCGGGCTGGTGCAGCAACGCCACGGTCACGGTCAACGGCCAGTTGCAAACCGGCGGCGTGGCCGGTTCTTTTCTCCGGCTCTCAAACACTTGGAGCAACGGCGATCTCATCGTGCTGAATTTCCCCATGACCGTGCAAACGCAACCCGGCCCGTCGCGGTCGGTCGCGGTGAATCGCGGGCCGCTCGTGTATTCGCTGCGCGTCGGCGAAAACTGGACGGTGCGCACGCCTGATCCGCTGGCATCCGGCTTTGACGAATTTGAAATCCGTCCAGCGACGCCGTGGGCTTACGCGCTGCAACTCGATCCGCTCAATCCCGGCGCGGCTTTGAGCTTCACCGCTCTGACGACTCCGGCCAATCCGTTCGACCCCGCGCAAAATCCCCTCACGCTGACGGCCTCCGCGAAGCAAGTTCCCGGCTGGACCATCGGCTGGCTCGGCACGCAGGCGTTCGAGCCGCCGGTGAGTCCGGTCGCTTCCACCAGCGTCGTAGAAACGGTGAGCCTCGTGCCGTTCGGCTCGCAGCATTTGCGCGTGAGCTGGTTTCCGTATCTCGGCACGCCCGCGCCGACGGCCGGATCGTTCAGCGAAAATTTTGATTCCACCTGGAGCCAGCGGTGGACGGTTTTTGGCGGCAACTGGTCCGTGCGCTCAAATATTTTAAGCACTGTTCCCGCCTCGGCCTTCGGCGTCAAAGCGCTCGCGACGGCGACGGTGTTCAGCAACTTCACCTACGAAGGAAATGTCTCCGTCGGCGCGGTGGGCAACGCGGGACTGCTCTTTCGCGTCACGAAGCCGGACATCGGCGCGGACGCCTACTGCGGATACTATTTTGGCATCAACGCCGCCGCCGACCAGTTGGAATTCGGCTGGGCCAGCAACTCGTGGCACAGCATCACGAACGTGCCGCTGGCCATTGGCACCAATACGTTTTATCATCTGAAAGTTCAGGCGCTCGGCTCGCATCTGCGCCTCTTCGTGACGGACACGAACACGCCGGTGGTGGATCTTTACGACAATAATTTTTCCGGCGGGATGCTCGGCGTGCGCGATTATTGCGCCGACGGCAACCAGTCCTTTTCCAGTTACGCCAATCTGACGGCCAGCGAACTCGCCACGACCACGGCGGAAGTTCCGACCGCGTGGTATCCGTTCGAGGGCAACGCCAACGACGCGAGTGGCAACGCCAACGACGGCGTGATCACCGGCAGCGTGACTTATCCGGCGGGCAAGCTCGGCGCGTCGGCGATTCAGTTCAGCGGCAGCGCGGGCAACTACGTCACCATCCCGCGTTCGGTGAGCAATAATTTCACCATCGCATTCTGGGTGAAGACCACCGCGACTGGCGGCAGTGGCCAATGGTATAACGGCAAGGGTCTCGTGGACGGTGAAATGCCCGGCGCACAAAATGACTTTGGCATCACGCTCGTCGGCACCAATGCCGCGTTCGGCGTGGGCAATCCCGACACGACGATTTACACGACCAGCGGCATCAGCGACGGCGCGTGGCATCACGTCGCCGCGACGCGCGACGCGACGAGCGGACAGATGAATCTTTACCGCGACGGCGTGCTGCAGGCGACGACCACCGGCCCGACCGGAACGCGCGCCGCGCCGGCGAATCTGAAAATCGGCGCGCTGCAGACGCTCGTCGCCGGAGATTATCTCGCGGGCACGATTGACGACGTGCAAATTTTTTCGCGCGTGTTCAGCGCGGGTGAAGTGCCGTCGCTGATGAACCACGCGCCGACGCTTGCGCCGATGTTCGACATCGGCACGGCGGCGGGCCGCGTCCTCAACATCACCAACTCCGGCGCGGACGTGGACCTTCCCGCGCAAACGCTGGCTTACTCTTTGCCGTCCGCTCCCGCCGGCGCGACCATCAACGCCGCCAGCGGTGTGATCGCGTGGCGTCCGGCGGCCACGCAGGCCGGCGCGACGTATCCGTTCACCGTGCGCGTCGCCGACAACGGCTCGCCGAGCATGAGCGCGACGCAAATGTTTAACGTCGCCGTCGCCAGCCTCGCGAAGCCGCAACTCGTCTCGCCCGCGCTCACGAACTCCGCATTTCAACTCCGCGTGACCGGGGACAACGGGCCGGACTATGTCATCCAAGTCACGACGAATCTTGGTGCGGCAAACGGTTGGTTGTCGGTCTTCACGAACAGTTCGCCTGCGTTGCCTTTTGTCTGGACGGACTTGTTGACCACCAATTTTCCGGCGCGCTTCTATCGCGTGCTGCTTGCGCCTTGAACTAAAAAATCACATGATGAAAACATGATGAAATTATTCACTTCCATTCTTTTGTTCATTGCCATCAGCAACGGCCCAGCCAGCGCGCAAACGCGCTGGTCAGAGGAAAAAGCGAACGCCTGGAGCGCGCAGCATCGCTGGCTGGTCGGGTGCAACTTCAGTCCCAGCACCGCCATCAACCAGTTGGAAATGTGGCAGGCGGATTCGTTTGATGCCGCGACGATTGATCGCGAACTCGGCTGGGCGGAACAGCTCGGCTTCACGAGCGTCCGCGTTTTTCTGCATCATCTGCTCTGGCAGCAGGACTCGAAAGGCTTTTTGAAACGCATGGATGAATTTCTGGCCATCGCGCACAAGCATCACGTCGGCGTGATGTTCGTGCTGTTCGATTCGTGCTGGGATCCGGATCCGAAACTCGGCAAGCAGCGCGATCCGAAACCGTTCGTCCACAATTCCGGCTGGATGCAGACGCCGGGGCGAGAGTTCATGGCGAACCCGTCGCGGCTGGACGAATTGAAACCCTACGTCCAAGGCGTGGTCGGACATTTTCGCAAGGACCAGCGGATTGATTTTTGGGATCTCTACAACGAGCCGGACAACATGAACGGCCCCGGCTATCACAAGCTGGAACCGACGAACAAGGTGGAGTCCGCGCGGCTGCTGCTCGAAAAAACTTTCGCCTGGGCGCGGGCGATGAAACCGTCGCAGCCGCTTTCATCAGCTCCGTGGATGGGGCCGTGGGCTGATCCCGCGAAACTTTCGCCGATGGAAAAATTGCAGTTGGAACAGTCCGACATCATCACCTTTCACAACTACGACAGCTTGGAAAAGCTCAAGCCCTGCGTGGAGAATTTGCGCCGCTATCATCGTCCGATCATCTGCACCGAATACATGGCGCGGCCGGTCGGCAGCACGTTCGATCCGAATCTGCGTTATATGAAAGAGCAAAATGTCGGCGCGTATAACTGGGGCTTCGTCTCCGGCAAGACGCAGACGATTTTCCCGTGGGATTCGTGGGAGAAAACTTACACGAACGAACCGCCGCTCTGGTTCCACGACATCTTCCGCGCCGACGGCACGCCCTACAAAACGGAGGAAGTGAAATTCATCAAGTCGCTGACGGGGCTGCATTGAAGGCGCTGCACTTCCCGCCGCCAGCCCAAGACGATTCGGGTTGCCGCCTTGTGGAAAAGTACACAAAACGCCGGACAAGCTGTCTTGCCCGGCGGGTGACTTCTGGGGTGATTACCTTCCTGTTTGACAATGCTTCCAGAGGAAGACTTTCCACTGCGCTTA
>JAYWBR010000158.1:0-6079 GCA_043781315.1 Verrucomicrobiota bacterium
ATGAAAACTTGCTCTGCTTCGTCAAGCCGCCCCTGCGTAACCTGTCAGTTACGTGGTTTGACTGGGGTCGCTTCGACAGGCTGGAAAAAAACAAGCACCTCGTAAACATCCGTGCATAATATGAAGATTCCACTTTCGCGTCGCCAGTTTGTGAAAACCTCCGCGGTGGCCGCCGTTGCGTTCGGAATGAAACCGACGCTTTGGGCGCAGGCTGCGGCCCATCCGCGAATTTCAGTTCAGCTTTATTCCGTGCGCGATGATTGTGCCAGGGATTTTGATTCGGCGCTGGCGCAAATCGCCAAGATGGGTTTCGCCGGAGTGGAATTCGCCGGCTACCACAATTACGCGGGCAAGGCCACGGAGCTGCGCCGCAAACTCGACGAGTTGAAACTGGCGGCGGCGGGCACCCACATCGGGACGGGCAGCTTTCGCGGCGACGAATTGAAAAAGACGATTGAGTTTCACCACACGCTGGGCTGCAAGTTTTTGATGGTGCCGGGCGACCGGGATTTTACGGATCCGGAAAAGAGCAAGGCGCTGGCCGAGACCTTCAACCAGACCGCCGAGGCGCTCAAGCCGCACGGGATGTTCTGCGGGTATCACAACCACACCGGGGAATTCAAGAAGGACGGCGACAAAACCTACTGGGATCTGTTCGCCGAGCGCACCAGCAAGGACGTGGTGCTCCAGCAGGACTGCGGTTGGTCCGCTGCGGCGGGCAACAACCCGGCGGAGCTGGTCCGGCGTTATCCTGGCCGGACGAAGATCACGCATTTCAAGCCCACGGTGGTGAACGACGAACCGGGGAAGAAAGCAATCCTCGGCCAGGATTCCGTGGACTGGGTCGCCGTGTTGGCGGCGTGCCGCGAGGCGGGTGGAACCGAATGGGTCACGGTCGAACAGGAGACTTATCCCGACGGCAAGTCGCCGATGGAATGCACCGCGCTTTCGCTCGCCGGGCTGAAAAAAATCTGGTAGCAAAATTCGTTCGGTGCCGCCGTGAACGGACGTTGACGCGGAGCGCGGCATTTATGCCGCTTCAACGTGGATCACTGTCTGGGGTTCGGCGACTGCTGGTCGTGCGGTAGTTGAAGCGGCATAAATGCCGCGCTCCTTTCGCAAAGCCGCCGTCTCTCAACGGCAGCTACGCGGCGGCAGGGCGTTGGGCTTGATCCCGGAAATAATTAATCGTGGCCTGAAGCCCGGTTTGAAAATCTGCCGTGGGAACAAAACTCGCCGCGCGCAATTTTTCCACCGACGCGAGCGAATGTTTCACGTCGCCGGGCCGTTCGGCGGTGTGAACGATTTCCGAGCGCGAACCCGTCAGCCGGCAGATCGTCGTCGCCAGTTCCTTGATCGTGATGTGCTGGCCATACGCAACATTGAACACGCCGGTCGCCGACGTGCTGGTGGCGAAGAAGGCGTTCGCAGCGGCGATGTCCTTCACAAAAATAAAATCCCGCGTCTGCTCGCCGTCGCCGTGGAGGGTGATCGGCTCATGCTTCACCGCGCGGTCAATGAAGATGGGCACGGCGGCGGCGTATTGGCTCCGGGGATCCTGGCGCGGGCCGAACACATTGAAGTAACGCAGACACGCCGTCGGCAGGCGGCCTTCCTCCGTGAACATTTTGCAATAGAACTCGCCGTCGAGCTTGGTGATCGCGTACGGGCTTTTCGGTTCGGGCGGCATCGTTTCCACTTTTGGCGTGACGGGATTGTTGCCGTAAATCGCGGCGGAACTGCTCAACACCAGCTTCTTCACTTTCGCCCGCGCGGCCTCTTCGAGCACCACGAGCGTGCCGGTGGTGTTGAGTTCGTTGCACGCCACCGGCTGCTGCATGGACTCCGGCACGCTGATCATCGCCGCCAGATGAAAAACAAAATCCACGCCGTCCATCGCGCGGCGAACGGCGTCGCGATCCAAAATCGAGGCGTGAACAAATTCGGTTTTGAAGCCGGTGAGGTTGTGTTGAAAACCGGAGCGCAAGTTGTCCAGCACGCGCACTTCGGCCCGTCCCTGAAAATGTTCAACGATATGGCTGCCGATAAATCCCGCGCCGCCGGTGACAAGAATTTTCATTTCAAAGGGTCTCCACGAGTTTATTCATCGCCGCTTCCTGCTGTTCGATGGACGCCACCAGTTTGAACTGTGTCCGGCAGCGGTCAAGGTTGTGTCCGTCACGCTGCACCTTGAAATAAGTGTCGCCCGCCAGAAAGTCCGAGAGGAAGCGGATGCCGATTTCAAACGTGATGAGCTTGCCGGCAAACGCGAGGTGCTGTTTTTCCGCTGGCGTGATGAACTCCGCCGCCGATGCGAGATAACCGCGCACCAAGGCCTCGAACATCGGGAACTGCATCGTCACCTTCGCCAGATCCCGCTCGTCCTCCTGCGCCGGGCTGGTCGTTGTGCGCACCATGTCGCCGAAATCGTAGAGCGCCAGGCCGGGCATCACCGTGTCGAGGTCAATCACACAGATGCCTTCGCCCGTGGCGTCATCGAGCATCACGTTGTTGAACTTCGTGTCGTTGTGCGTGACGCGCTCCGGCAGGTTCGCCGCCAGCAGCACGCCCGTCATCGCCTGGTGCCGCAGCGCAAATTCAATCTCCGGTTTCGCCAGCGCCGCGCGATTCACGGTGTCGGCGGTGATTGCTGTTTCCAGCGCGAGAAATCGTTTCGGCGTGTGATGAAAATCCGGGATCGTGTCGTGCAAACGCGGCGCGGGCAGGTCGGCGAGCAGTTTCTGAAAAAGTCCGACCGCCTTCGCCGCCTGCAACGCCTGGGCCGGCGACTCGACCGCGTCAAACGTCCGGGCCTGCTCGATGAACAGATACACCCGCCACCAGTTGCCGGTGGCGGCGTGATGAAATGGTTTCCCGTCGCGCGCGGGAATCAGCGTCAGCGCCCGCCGGCGCGCGTCACCCGCGCCGGCGAACTTGCCGCCAAGATGCCGCGTCACGCGCGCGACGTTCTCCATGAGCGCGACCGGATTTTTGAAAACGAGCTGGTTGATGCGCTGGAAAATGTAGCGCCCGCGTGCGCCGGCCTGCTCAAAGACCACGCAGTAGGTGTCATTGATGTGCCCGCTGCCGTAAGGCGCGGCGCTCACAAATGCGCCGTGGATTTCAAATTCCCGCGCGATGGCGCGCACGTCGTGTTTCAAGTTCATGGCCAAAGTTTTTCCGGGTGATCGCCGCGCGGAAGGCTCGGAGGTTCGCTCACGAATCAAATCTTTCCGGCGGTTTGTGTGGACGGTCAGGCGATGCCCAGCGGCTTCATGGTTTTCCACAGGCCGCGTGTGAAGTCGGGGATGATTACCGGCGCGCTGCCCGTGGCGACCGAGCGCGTGGAAATTTCAATGAGGCAGCTCCACGCCGCCGCGTCATACACCACGCTGTCGGGCGTCTGGCCGGTGCGGAGGCAATCCAGATGCCGCCAGTTCATCACGAAATCCATGCCGCCGTGGCCAGCGCCCTTTGATTTCTCCTGCAATTTTTTCCACAGCGGATGCGTGAACTTCTCGCGCATGGTTTTCAAATCACCGTCGTCCAGCCATTCATGCGAACCGCCGGATTTCAGGTCGTAACGCTTCGGCTCATTGACGGCGAGCCGCGCGGGGTAATCGAAGAACGTCGCGCCCGTGCCGGACAGCGCATTGATCCGGCTGTAAGGCCGCGGACTGACCACGTCGTGCTGGATCATGATGGTGCGGCCGAGTTCGGTCTTGATGATCGAGGTGTTCATGTCGCCGCAGACGTATTTCTCGCCCGCGTGTTTGCCGCCGTTCGGTTTTTTCTCGTCGCGATATTTCGTCAGGCCGAGTTCGGGCGAACTCATTGCAACCAGAAACTTGAACTGGTCGCCGCGCCCGACGCCGAGGTATTGCGCCACCGGGCCGAGGCCGTGGGTGGGATAGAGATTGCCGTTGTATTGCCAGTGATAATCGCGCCGCCAGTCGCCCTCCGTGCCGAGCGAAAACAACATGCTGCGCAAGTCGTGGATGTAGGCGCACTCGGCGTGGGTCAGTTCGCCGAACACGCCTTGGCGAACCATGTTCAAGACGAACAACTCGTTCTCGCCGTAACAACAATTTTCCAGCATGACGCAGTGGCGCTGGGTGCGCTCACTGGCTTCGACAAGTTTCCAGCAATCGTCCACGGTCACACCGGCCGACACTTCGACGAACGCGTGCTTGCCGCGTTCCATCACGCGCAGACACATCGGGACATGCCAGTTCCACGGCGTGGCGATATAGACGACATCAATGTCTTCGCGCTCCACCATCTGCTCCCAGATGTTTTCCGTGCCGCTATAAATCTTCGGTCGCTTGCCGGTATTTTTTTCGACCACGGCGGCGGCCGCCTGTGCCCGGTCATCCCGGATGTCACAAACCGCAACGACGTCGGCGAAGTCAATGTTGCTGCTGTCGGTGACGTGCGTGAGTCCGCGACTAAGACCGATGACCGCCACGCGAACGCGCTCCAGCGGTTTGGTGGTCAGATCGTGAACGGGTTTTCCGCCGCTGATCAACGGGCGAACCTGGCTCAAGTTCGGCGTGGCGGAAACTTTCCCGCCGTTGGTCGCGCAGCCGGTGGCGACGCCGCCGAGGGAGGCGCCGAGTCCGGCGACGGTGGAGGCTTTGAGAAAATTACGGCGGGAGAGGTTTGGTAGTTTCATGAATTTTTACGAATGATGAATGGTTTCAAATAATTTTTAACGACTGGTTGGTTTGTCCCAGAGCCGGTTGATGACATAGATGAGCGTCAGCCCGCTGACGAGGAACACCGCCGTCAAGATCAGGGCGGACTGTGTGCGACCATAGAGAAAATTGCCGATGGCGAAGAGCGACGACCAGATCGTCAGGCAGCCGGAAATCCAGCCGAGCGTCGCCATGCCCATGTGATCGCCATGCAGCGCGGCGTCGGCTTCGCTCACGCCGGCTGCGAGGCGGACCTTCGTCCAGCCCGGTCCGGCGGGATGAACTTTTTTGTAGAACGCGATCAACCGTTCCTTGCTCGTGGGCGAACTGACAAACGCTGTGACTACCCAGCAGATCGTGGTGAACGCCACGGAATACAGCACCGTGTGCGCGAACGGTTGGGCGTGGCCGGTTTTCTTCATCACAAAGAACACGACGGAGACGATAAACGAACTGACCATCGCCACCACTTCGCACCACGCGTTGATGCGCCACCAGAACCAGCGCAGCAGATAGAGCAGCCCCGTGCCCGCGCCGATGGAGATCAGCACCTCGAACGCATCCTGCGCCGAGTTCAACACCAGACTCAGCAGCGCGGCCACGATGTAAAGCCCCAGCGTGCAGACGCGGCCCACGTTGACGTAATGCTTTTCCGTCGCACTAGGAGAAATAAAACGCCGGTAAAAATCGTGGACGAGATAGGACGAGCCCCAGTTGAGATGCGTCAGAATGGTGGAGGAACTGGCCGCAATGAGTCCGCCAACCATCAAGCCAACGAAACCCACCGGGAGAAATTTCAGCATCGCCGGGAACGCGCTGTCGTGGCCGATGAGGTTCGGATCGGCATTGGGAAACGCGGCCTGAATGTCTTTGAGTTCGGGGAAAATAATGATCGAACACAACGCCGTGATGATCCACGGCCATGGGCGCAGCACGTAATGGGCAAAGTTGAAGAACAGCGTCGCCCCGAGGGAATCTTTCTCCGACTTCGACGCCAACATGCGTTGCGCGATGTAACTGCCGCCGCCCGGTTCAGCGCCGGGATACCAGTTCGCCCACCAGCCGATGGCGATGGGCACGATGAAAATCATCAGCGCGAGTTCGCCCATCGAGAAGTTCGGCAGGATGTCGAGGATGGGTTGCCCGTGACCGTCAATGGGAGACAGCACGGGTTGCGCGCCTTGCATGTTGACCTGTTGCGCGCCGAGCGTGCTGACCAGTTTTTGTAAACCCGCCCACGCGCTTTCACCCACGCCGGTATGCACGGCCACCGCCTTCAAACTAAAATACGCCGCCGCGATCACCGCCGTCATCTTGATCACGAACTGCACCATGTCGATCACCAGTACGCCCCACAGCCCCGAATGCGCGGCGAACACCAC
>JAYWBR010000159.1:0-6048 GCA_043781315.1 Verrucomicrobiota bacterium
GACGTTGAAATACAATCCCAAGAACGCCGCCGCGCACGCCAATCTCGGCCGCGCGTTTTCCCTGCAACACAAGTTTGCCGAGGCGGAGGAACATTTTCAGGCCGCGCTCAAACTCAAGCCCGCCAGCGCGGATGTGCAGCAAGCCTACGCCGGCGCGTTGCTGGAGCAGGGCCGGGCGGCCGAGGCGCTGCCGCATCTGCGCGAGGCGGTGCGGTTGGAGCCGCGCGCGGAATTGCGCCTGCACTTCGCGGCGCTGCTGCATGAGACGGGAAATTATGCCGAGTCCGTCGCGCAATACCGCGCCGCGCTCCAGCGCGAGCCGGATGCGGTGGAGGCGCTCAACAATCTTGCCTGGATGCTTGCCACCTGCCCGGACGCGACCGTGCGCAACGGAACCGAAGCCGTGCGCCTTGCCGAGCAAGCCTGTCGTCTCACCGATCAAAAACAAGCGGGCATGGTTGGCACCCTGGCCGCCGCGTATGCCGAGGCGGGACGTTTCCCGGAAGCGATTGCCACGGCTGCGAAAGCGGCGGACCTCGCGACGGCTGCCGGCGACGCCGCGTTCGCCGCGCAGAACCGGCAACTGCTCGGACTTTACCGAGCGGGCCGGCCGTATCGCGAAAGGACGGAGCGCTGAAAGATCGGGCGATGCAACGCGACTGTGTCTTGCGGTGCGCTTTGGAGTGCGTCGGCAGAGCGGGAGCGGCGACGACGCTTTCGAGCGGACGGGGACGCATCTTGAGGTGGACGATTTCCGTGCGGGCGAAAGCGGTGTCGCGCTGCGCTTGCCACCGCAGTCCAAGACACGCTGGCGCGAATTTTGGCGAGCTCCCCAATGTGTTCAGCGTCTCAACAATCGTTCGTGCGGCGGCGGGTCTCCGCGACGCGCCGCCGATGTGAAAAGTCGCGGAGCGACGGAAGAAAATAGCCCACGGTGAAACCGTGGGTTCAACGGAAAGACGCGACAAGCCCCGGCAAGGACGGCAGAAAATCCCAAAGGGATTTCGTCAAGCAGCCCAGGGTTGCGAGCCGCGAGCTACCCTGGGTGAACCGTGAAAATGTTTTTCAACCCCGACGGGGTTGTGGCGAATGGGGAGGGCGAGAAGTGACGCAACCCCGTTGGGGTTGTGACGAATTTTGGACGATGACCCAGGGTAGCTCGTGCCTCGCAACCGCTGGGCTTTGGGACGGAATCCCGTTGGGATTCGGATTGGCCGCGCGCCGGATGCGCCGGGACGCCGCCGCAGCCGGGGTGATTTATTCTGGACAAAATTTTAACGGTCGCAAAGGCAAAATTGGGAAACGAAAACAACGCGCGTTCGGGGAAAATCCCAAAGGGATTTCGTCATTTAGCCCAGGGTTGCGAGCAGCGAGCTACCCTGGGTGAACCGTGAAAATGTTTTCAACCCCAACGGGGTTGTGGCGAATCGGGGGTGCGAGAGGCGACGCAACCGCGTTGCGGTTGGTGAGGTTTGGCGGACGATGACCCAGGGTAGCTCGTGCCTCGCAACCGCTGGGCTTTGGGACGGAATCCCTTTGGGATTCGGATGGGCCGCGCGCTGGTTGTGCCGGGTCGCCGCCGCAGCCGGTGTGATTTTTTCTGGACAAAATTTTTAGCGGGCGCAAAACAAGCGCTCAATGCACCATTGGCACAATTATTGGCGTCGATTGCGGACGCATTGTGCCACCGTCCCGACCATATGAATCTACTTTGCCATCAACCAGCTTAACGGAATACGGCTCGTTTCCTACTCCCAGCTCTGCAAGCGAATAATAAAGCGTTTTGCCATCGTGGTTTTCAGCCATGCTTTTAGGTTCTCCAAGAATTTTGATTACTTCTGCCTCGCTCATTCCAAGGTGAACTTTGTTTAATTGCTTCGACGACGTCATGCAGCCAGCAACGACTACCGTAAGCGCGAGAATAATAAATTTAATTTTCATATAAATTGATTCACTGCCGCAACGCAGCGACCACAAATGGTTGGATGTTCACAGTCCTGACCGATGTCTGTTTCCCAATGCCAGCAGCGTTCACACTTTTGCCCGTCGGCTTTTTCAATTACAAAATGGACGGAGTTAGGTGTTTGAGCTTTGTATTCAATCGGAAGAATTTCCAATTGCGACACATTAAAAAGCTCTCGCAAATCATCTTTTCGCAAGGCTGCTTCAGGAAGTGAAAACTGGTTTCCTTTAAAAAAAACTTTGGCGTCGAGATTTTTCCCAACGACCTTTGCCTTGCGCTTTTCTTCCATGTCAGGAAAAAGAAAGTTTCTCAATGCGAACCAGTCATTCCAAATTTTTCGTTCACTTTCTGGAATTGAAAATGTTATTGGCTTCAATTCACTTTCATGCACCGACCCCATCGGTTTACCCGGCACAAATTCCCAAGCCTCATCCGCCGTGAACGCCAGAATCGGCGAAAGCATCTGACACAAACCTGTCACGAGACGATGCAGCGCGGTCTGGGTCGAGCGGCGGCGATTTGAATTCGCCGCGTCGGTGTAGAGCCGGTCTTTGATGACGTCGTGGTAGATCGAGGACAGTTCCACGGCGATGAACTGGCTGACCTTTTGATAGACGACGTGGAATTCGTAGGCGTCGTAGGCCGCGAGGACTTCCGTTTCGAGCTTCGAGAACTCGCCGAGAATCCAGCGGTCCAGGCCGGTGAGTTGGTCGTCGGCCACGGTATGTTTCGCGGGATCAAAGTCGTACAGGTTCGAGAGCTGGTAGCGCAGCGCGTTGCGGATGCCGCGATACGTCTCGCCGACTTTGTTGATGCGTTCTTCGCTCACGACGATGTCGTTGCGATAATCCTGCGACGCGACCCAGAGCCGCACCACGTCCGCGCCATATTTTTTGACGTAGGCCTCGGCGGTCTGCGGTTTTTCGTAAGCGCCCTGTTTGCTCTTGGAAATTTTCTCGCGGTCGGCGTCCACCATGAAGCCGTGGGTCAACACGGTCTTGTAAGGTGCGGCCCCATTGCCCATGAGCGAGAGCAGCAGCGAGGACTGAAACCAGCCGCGATGCTGGTCCGAGCCTTCGAGATAAACGTCGGCTTGCCAAACGTCGGTAGGGACGCGTTCCACCGCGTCCCCATCTTTTGGAGGAGAAATTTGGGACGCGGTGGAACGCGTCCCTACCAAATGTTGAAGTTCCTCGCGCCGCATCAAAACGGCGCGCGATGACGAACCGGAATCAATCCACACGTCCAGCGTGTCGTTGGATTTGGCGACGGCGTCTGCGCCGGTCCAGTTCGTGGGCTTTACGAGCGCCCAAAGTTCGGCGGCGGATTTTTCAAACCAGATGTTTGAACCGTGTTTCTCGATGAGGTCGGCGGCGTTGCGGACGATTTGCGCGTCGAGGATCGGCTCGCCTTTCGCGTCGTAGAACGCGGGGATCGGCACACCCCAGGTGCGCTGGCGGCTGATGCACCAGTCGGGCCGCGATTGCACTGCGCCTTTGATGCGGTTGACGCCCCAGTCGGGAATCCATTTCACACGGTCAATCTCCGCGAGGGCTTGTTGTCGGAAGGTAGGGACGCTTTCCACAGTGTCCTCATTATTCTTTGGCGAGGTTTGGGACGCGGTGGAACGCGTCCCTACCGTGTGGTCAATCTTGATGAACCATTGATCCATCGCGCGGAAGATGACGGGCGTTTTGCTGCGCCAGCAATGCGGGTAGCTGTGGTGATAATTTTCCTGATGCAACAGCGCGTGGCGGACGCGAAGCTCGTGCAGCACAGCTTCGTTGGCGTCGCTCTTGCCGTGTTTTTCCAGGATGGATTTGCCCAGCATCTCGGCGGGCATCTGCTGCTCGACGGGCAGTTCGCTGGAATGGGCGAGCGCGCCGTCGTCGTTGACGGGCGAGTAAATCGGCAGGCCTTTCGAGCGGCCGAGATTGTAGTCGTCGAGGCCGTGGCCGGGCGCGATGTGGACGAAGCCGGTGCCCGTGTCGCTCGTGACGAAATCAGCGGCGAAGGCTTGGCCGGTGCGGTTGCAGAATGGATGCTGGTATTGCAGCTTCGCCAAATCCTCGGTGGCGAACGGCGTCTCGGTGTAGTTCGTCCAGCCGCATTTCTCAGCGACGATGGGCAGCAGGCCACGGAACACGATGAAGTATTCTTCGCCATCGGTAGTGGCACGGGCGTCCCGCCCGTGAGGTTCTGTTTGTGGCGAAGGGCTGTCGGTCGTAGAAACGAACGGGCGGGACGCCCGTGCCACTACTTTGACGTACTGAAGTTTTTCGTTGTACGCGACGGCCAGATTCGCGGGCAAGGTCCACGGCGTCGTGGTCCAGATGACGATGAAGGTGTTCGCCTGTCCGACGACGGGGAATTTTACGAACACGCTCTGGCTGACATGGTCGGCGTATTCCACCTCGGCTTCGGCGAGCGCGGTGCGACACGGAATGCTCCAATACACGGGTTTCTTGCCGCGATAAACAAAACCTTTGGCCACGATGTCGGCGAACATCCGCAGCTCATCGGCTTCGTATTCCTTGTTGAGCGTGAGATATGGATTGTCCCAATCGCCGAGGACGCCGAGGCGTTTGAACTGGCCGCGCTGGAGGTCAATGTATTTGCGGGCGTAAGTTTCGCAGGCTTTGCGGATGGTGGAGGCGTCAGCGCTCGTGTCGCCGGCCTTGCGCATTTCCTGCGAGACTTTGAATTCAATCGGCAGGCCGTGACAATCCCAGCCGGGAATGTAGGGCGCGTCAAAACCGCGCAGGGTTTTGTATTTGATGATGATGTCCTTGAGAATCTTGTTGAGCGCCGTGCCGACGTGGACATCGCCGTTGGCGAAGGGCGGGCCGTCGTGGAGGACGAATTTTTCGCTGCCCGCCCGCGCGGCTTGAATCTGCGCGTAGAGACTGGCGGCTTCCCACTTCTTGAGGCGTTCGGGTTCGCGCGTGACGAGGTCGGCCTTCATGGCGAAGTCCGTGCGCGGCAGGTTCAATGTGTCTTTGTATTCCATCGCAATTTCCTAGAAACGCGCACAGTAGCAGCGGTGAAAAAAAGTGTCACGCCGGAACTCGCCGGAAATCAGGTCGAACGGCGGCGCGATCCAACCGGGGAATTCAAAAACCCCGGGTGACGATGGAACTTGCTGCCGGTGTCGTGGAGTGCGGTGGCAAGGCGGGCGCCGCGACACCGCTTTCGGGCGCGGGAAAACCTCCAGAGTCGGAGAGCTGTTTGCGCGTAAGAAAGCGGCGTGGCGCTGCGCTTCCCGCCGCAGTCCACGACGCCGTCCTGAGCTGATGAGTTCAACCCTGTTTCAACGGCCAGGTTTTTTGGTGGGCTTCGTTGCGACGAGGGGTGCGGTTAAAGTCGGGTGAGGGTGGAAAGATTTTTGGCGAATAAAATGTGCAAATATAGGCATTTTCTTCAATAGAGTGGGGATGAAGAACGAAGCTGAAGTGAGTTTGAAGCGCGCCGCCGCCGAGCAACGATTTCTGGAGCGGTTGCGCCAACCTCCCGAACTGCGGGTTCGGTTTGAAAGCATTTTGGAACTGGCACCCGCCACCGGCGGTCCGTTGCAGACGGCCGATCAAGTGGAGGAACTGCTGATTGAGGCGTTGCGGCAGTTGGGCAACGTGATGGGGCCGATTGGATACGAATGCAGAGCCGGGAGATATTCGGCAGCCAGGGCCAATACCTGTGCGACTACTTTCATGTCAGTGAATACTTGGGAGCGGCCGCCCCGAGTTGCCGCCCCGCCCAGCCCGATCAATGGCGACGCACCCAACAGCAACGACTCAAAACCGGTGCGGTGGCCAAAGTGATCGCCTCGCTGGCTGAACATCTGGAAGCCGAAGCTCCGGTCCGCAACGGCCATCGCTATCTGAGCAACCGCCTGGACTGTCTGGACTATCCCCTGGCCCTGGCCCTGGGACTACCGATTGGTTCCGGCATCATTGAAAGCGGACATCGCCATGTGCTCCAAGCCCGACTCAAAAAAGCCGGGGCCGCCTGGCTGTCCGATCACGCCGACCGGATCGCCCACTTGCGCGTGCTCAGAGCCAACTACCAATGGCTCTCAATCTGGAATT
>JAYWBR010000160.1:0-17390 GCA_043781315.1 Verrucomicrobiota bacterium
TTCGTCATTCGTCATTCGTCATTCGTCATTTCAGCAAAATGAACCGCCGCGCCAAAAAATTTCTCCTCGTCGCGCTGGCCGTCACGCTGCTGTTCGGCGTTTCGCGCGTGCAAAACTCCCTGAACCGCGACCGCGACCGGCTCGGCCTCACCCACGCCCAGGCGCTCGACAACGCCCCGCCGGTGCTGGCCTTCACGACCGTCGCCCTCGGCGGTTTTCGCGGACTGATCTCCAACCTGCTCTGGATTCGCGCGAATGAATTGCAGGAGGAGGACAAGTATTTCGAGATGATGCAGCTCGCCGACTGGATCACGAAACTCGAGCCGCATTTCCCGCAGGTGTGGGTGTTCCAGGCCTGGAACATGGCCTACAACATCTCGGTCAAGTTCAAGGATTTTGGCGACCGCTGGCGCTGGCTCCAAGGCGGTATTGAACTGCTGCGCGACGAGGGTTTGAAATACAATCCGACCGACCCGCTGATCCACCAGCAGCTCTCCTGGTTTTTCCAGCACAAGCTCGGCGCGAACCTCGACGACGCCAACATGTATTACAAGCAGCAGTGGGCGAATCAAATGGCCGAAGTCTTCGGCAAGATGAAGGAAGCGAACCTAGAGGAACTGATCAATCCGCAAACCGACGATCAAAAAAAACGCGCCGCGATACTGCACGACAAATTCAAAATGGATCCGCGCCTGATGAAGGAAGTGGACACGCGCTACGGCCCGTTTGAATGGCGGCTCCCCGAGGCGCACGCAATCTACTGGGCCATCGCCGGACTCGAAGCCGCCAAGGCCAATCCCGGCAAGGTGAACCCGGACGATCTGATGCAATTGCGCCGGTCCATCTACCAACCCATGCTCTTGAGCTTCCAGCGCGGGCGGCTGGAGGTGAACAACATTGAGAAGACCTTCGACTTCGGCCCGAACCTCGACATCATCCCGAACGTCAACAAGTCCTACGAAGATCAGATGGCGGAAGCTCCTGGCGACAAGGACAAGATGGTAAGCGGCCACCGGAATTTTCTGCGGCAGGCAATCTATTCGCTGTACGTTTACAATCGCATGGGCGAAGCCGCCCGGTGGTTCAAATATCTCGGCGAAAAATATCCCGACAAACCGATCATTGACGATGATCCGTTTTCTTATCCCCGCACCGTGACGCTGGATCGTTACGTCCTTTCCAACATCCAGGTGGACATCACCGAAACCTCCCGCGACCGCGTGAAAACCGCCATCGAAGGCATCCAGCGCCGCGCCTACATTGCCCTCACGCTGGATCAAGACGACCAATACGCCGGCTTCAGCCTGCTGGCCCAAAAAATCTGGGCGACCTACGACGAAAAAATTCCGCAGGATCGCAAGCCCGCGATCGGGTTGCCGCCGATGACCGACATCAAACGGGAAATTCTCAACAAGCTGCTCAATGCGAAAGACAACATGCCGGCCGAAGCCCGCGCCGTGCTGCGCACCAAATTGAACCTGAAGGCGGAAGTTCCCAAGACCAACGCCGTGCCGGAAAACGTGGTTCTGCCGCAGTCAATCGCACCGCAGCCCATCCCGTAGGAGACGACGTGAGGAGTCTCATTTCAAAACAGCGTTGCGGCTTTCGGCAGAAAGCCGGTTGATTCGATCCAAAAAATGCGGCGCTCTGCCGATACGCCGCTACGGTTACAGATGAAAAATCCGCCGCCCGTTCTCGAAATTTCCAACCTGTGCATCGTGCGGGATCGCACCGTCATCCTCGATGACATTTTCTGGCGCGTGGAACGCGGGGAGCATTGGGTGATGCTCGGCGCAAACGGCTCGGGGAAAACCTCCCTTCTCAGCGCGTTGACCGGCTATCTCATGCCCACCAGCGGGGAAATCACCTTACTCGGCCAGCGCTACGGCGAATCCGACTGGCGCGAATTGCGGAAGCACATCGGCCTGGTCAGCTCGTCCATCCGGCAGCGGATGGCCGACGCGGAACCGGCACTGGACACCGTGGTCAGCGGCAAATACGCGATGATAGATTTCTGGGGCCGCCCTTCGCGGCGTGACGTGGTCGCGGCGAAAAAACTTCTCCGGCAGATCGAGTGCGCGCATCTCGCCGCGCGTCCGTGGGGCGTGCTGTCCCAAGGCGAACGGCAACGTATTTTGATCGGTCGCGCGCTCATGGCCCGGCCGCGCCTGCTGATTCTCGACGAACCGTGCGCCGGACTTGATCCCGCCGCGCGCGAACATTTTCTCCAATTCCTCCAGCGTCTAGGCACCCAGAAAAATTCTCCGACGCTCGTGCTGGTGACGCATCACGTCGAGGAAATCATGCCGGTGTTTTCGCATGTGCTGGTTTTGAAAAGTGGACGGATGCTGGCTGCCGGGGAAAAATCAAAAGTGCTCAGTTCCAAAAATCTTTCCGCCGCATTTGGCGCACAGATGAAACTGCAGCGGAAGGAAAAGCGTTACGGACTGAAAGTCACCGGACAATCTCGTACGCTGATGTGAATTGAAACTGGTAAGGACGCGTTCCACCGCGTCCCACTCTCCTCCCGCAAAGTAAGGGACGCGGTGGAACGCGTCCTTACCAGGTCGGCACGCCGCGACTCAAGTCTTCGCCGGCTGTTCACCCCACCCAAACAGCCGCTTGTTTTTGATGACCTGGAAAATCGGTGGCGGCACGAGTTTTTCAAGCGCGTCATCACCGGCAGAAATTTTTTCCAGCACGAGACTGGAGTAGATGCCGAGATACTCCGCGTTGTAGTCGGGGATGCTTTCCACGAAATGATTTTCCACCAGGTGCGCGTAGAGATGCCGCAGATGCGGGGCGACCTCCAGATTTTCCACCGTGATGAGCTGGCCAGATTTTTTATCCAGCGACGGATAGACGTACAGCTTCGCCCCGTTTTTGAACAGGTGGCCGAGGGATTCGAGCAGGCCGCCGGGCAGATCGGTGTAAAATTTTTCATCCAGCACATCGCGCAACCGCACCAGGCCGATGGGCAGGCCGATGGGTTTCTGCGTGTGCTTGGAAAGGTAGATCAGCAGTTTGTGGAAGCGCAGAAAGTTCGAGATCAACACGGGCTTGCCCAGCGCGCTCAGGGTGTCCACGCGGTCCAGAAAATCGCCGTGGTCAATGGCGTCGCCGATCTGCAACTGCCGCAGCGTCATTTCAAACATCACCACCGGTGCTTCGCCCTTCAGCGATTCCTGCTTGAGAAATTGTTCCTGCGCGCGGTCGAGCATGTCGAGCATCGGATTGGTGAGCGGGCGGAAACTGCCGCGCTGGACGAGCACGGGTTTTTTGTAGAGCAGTTCGCTGGGGATGACCGCCTCGCCGTTGGCGGTGAACATGGTCGCGTCGGTCAGACCTTTCTCGACGAGCTGCAACGCCATGAGCCGGTTGTCCACGCCGGCAAACGCGGGGCCGGAAAATTTGATCATGTCCACCTCGAAACGACCGGGCGTGAGATTGTCCGTCAAGGCGGTGATGATCTGCGTCGGTGCGCTGTTCAGGTAGAAGGCGCTGTGGATGAGGTTCACGCCGATGATGCCGAGCGCTTCCTGTTCGCGGACGTTTTCACCATCAAGCAATTTGACGTGGATGATGATTTCCGACGGACGTTCGTGCGGCTTGGATTGGAAGCGCACGCCCAGCCAGCCCTGGCCGTCGTCCTTGCGCGTGTAACTGCGCGTGGCCACCGTGTCCGCAAAGACAAAAAACGTGCTCTTGTCGCCGCGCGTCTTGTCGAGCTGGCTGATCAGCAGCTTGAACTCGTAGTCGAGCATCGCCGCCAACCGCTGGCGGCTGACGTAGCGGTCGGCGGTGCCGTAGATCGCATCGCTCACCGACATGTCGTAGGCGGAAATGGTCTTGGCCACCGTGCCGGCCGCGCCGCCGACCTGGAAAAAGCACCGCGCGACCTCCTGGCCCGCGCCGATTTCGGCGAACGCGCCGTACTTCGCCGGATCGAGATTGATCTGGAGCGCCTTTTGAAATGTGTCTTTCTTTTCGTTGGACATAATTTGTTATCGGCTCTAGCCGGGGAAGATTAAGACGCTTGTGCCCGGTGCGCAACCGCACGTTGGCGCTGCAAATTTTGTCCCGCCACCGCGCGAGGCGCAGCACATGGCCGATGACGATCGAATCCGTGAGCTGCCAGCCGGAGAACTTTGTGGGGTGTGGTGACGTGACGCGCACAGTTGTTGTCCGTCACGCCGGTGACGGACAGCTCGGTTGGATTTTTAGAATCGGCTGACATCGCTTCGTTCGTCCCCAGCCTGCACGCAAACAAAAAAAGGGAGTCGAACCTTGCGGCTCGACTCCCCGGGATACGCGTCGGGATTCATTCCCGACGGTTTTGCTCAAAACCTACGGACTGGTGACGCGGTAGAACCGTTGCGCACGGTTCGTTGCCGAAGCGTCAATGAACTGATACTGCCCGGCGACGCCTTCGGTGGGATGGCCGAGGTTCTGCCACGCGGCCGGAGTGAGGTTGGTTGTGCCCCACACCGTGAAGCTCGCGCTGACACCGGGCGTGTTGGTGAAGGTGAACTGCATGCCGGCGGCGACGCCACTGGCGGCAAAGCTGGCCCCCCGCAACACCGGCGGCGTCACGGGAACGACGAGCGACGGATTCGTGGCGGAGAACGTCAGGTTGTCAATCGCCACGTCCTGAGCGGTGCCGAGCGTGAGCGCCTGCCAGGTGAGCCAGAGCGCGGAGCCGGACGGCCAGTTGCTGATGGTCAGGCTGGTGACGGCGAGGCTGACTTGATTGCTGCTCTGCGTGCCGTCGTTGATGGTCGTGGTGGGCGAGGTGGCGAAGACCACATCGAGGCTCGCCACGTAGTAGATGCCATTGGTGCTGTCCCAGACTCCCGGCTGGAACGGCGTATTGGTGTCGGTGATGAAGTAACCAAACTTGAGCGGCTGCGCGTTGGGGTTGTTGCGCCAGAGCTCGCCGGTATAGCTAAGGGTGATGGTGTTGTAGGTGTTCGCGCTGTTGTTGATGAACGCCGCGCCCATCGCGGTGGTGCCGGTCTTGGTCGTTGCGATCAGACCCAGCGCGCGGTTGGTAATGCTGGCCAGCGACGCGCCGTCGGCGTAGTAGTTGCCGCCGTTGTCTATCAAAGCTCCCTGGCTTTGATCGCCGCGACCGGCGGCGAAGACCAAGGCAGTTTGCGCCCAGCCATACCAGCCACCCAGGTTTTTGCTCAGACCCAGGCCGCCAATCGCGCCATTGGTGATGACCGGGTAGCCAAGGTCCACGGGGTTATCAATGGAGAAGGTCACGTCCTGAAAGATGCCCGCGGCAATGGTGGCCGGATTGCCGTTGGTCAGCATCGCGGGGATATTCGTCATCGAGATGGCCAGGCGCAGCGGGTTGGCTCCTTCAGCACTGCCGAGGCCGGGGATGGGAAGTGTGTTGAAGTCCTGCGTATAGACTTGGCCGGCGTTCGTGTAGGAGATGAAGGTATGCGCAGGAGCCACACTCAGGTTCAATACGACCGGAGCGCTGGTGATGGAGCCGCCCGGCGTGCTGACGACGATGACATAGTTAGTAGCATCCAACGTCGTCGCACCGGTGATTTGAAGCGTGGCGGTGGAAGTGCCGGAGTAGTCACCAGCGTCGGTCAGGGGCTTGAGGCCGGTTGGTGTGGCCGCCGCCTTGTTGGTGGAAGTGTACCATTTGTAGGTCAGCAGTTGCCCAAACGCGGAGACGGTGTCCGAGATATTACGACCCAGGAAAGTCGTCATGTCCAACGGCGGTTGAATGAACACCGGCGGTGCAAACGGCGTGAAGAAGTTCGCCACCTTGTTGCTCACCGTGCCGGCGACGTTGGTGACGGCCAGTGAATAGACTCCGGCGTCATTGGTGTTCGCCTGAATGATGGATAGAATGTTCGAGGCGGTGCCGCTTAGAGCGGAGCCGTTGCCGGTGGGGCCGTCGGTCAACAGATTGGTGCCGTTGAAATACCATTGATAGCCACCCTTCGGATCGGTGCCAGCCGTGAAGCTGACTGCGACGCTCCGGCTGTTGCCGACGAAGTTAGTGATGTTCTGCACCGCGCTGAACACGGGCAGAATTGGAGTAGTCGAGACCGTCAATGTCGCGATGGAGCTGGTGACCGCGCCATAGTCGTTGGTGACGACGCATTGCAACGTGCTGTTGTTGTCCACCAACGCGACGGCGTTGCGGGTAAGAGTGGCGCTGACTTCTCCGGGCAGGCTGGTGCCGTTCAGAAACCATTGATAGCTCAAGATGTAAGGAGAAGTGGTGCCGACATTGAAGCTGACATTGTCACCGACCACGGCCGACCAGCTAGCCGGCTGGCGGGCAATCTGAGGACGGAGGTCGGGAGTGAACGAGACGGCTTTGTACACAATGTTAGTCAACTGCGCCGTGCCGGTGCCCGGCGGTTTCACCACGGTGCGGAGAATGTTGGTGGTAGCCACGAGATTGATGCCGCTGGTGATCGTGTTGGTGTCATCAATGCGGATCACACGGTTGCCGTAGTAGGCATTGTTGACGCCGCTGTCCGCCGTCGTGGCATAGACCACGGGATAGGAACCGCTCCAATCCACCGCCACGCTGAAGCAGCCGATGGGAACGTTGGTGTTGCCGGGATTAACCATGATGCCGGAGGTAAAGTTCGTATATCCTGGAATGATCAAGTGATAGGCCATGCTCCAGGTGAGTCCGGTCTTAATATACTTGGAGACGCCGCCCTTGGTGCTGATGGTGTTGTCCACCATGTAAGCAATGGTGCCCTGCGGATTGATGTCGAAGCCAATGACGCTGTTATGGCCGCTGTTGGCGGGAATTTCCAGATGCAAGAACGACGCGGCGCTGGGATACGGCACCGGGTTGTTGAAGAAGTCCACGAACGAATAGATGCCGGCCGGATAGAAATTTACGGCTTCGCTATTCTTGACGCTGGCATACAGCGTGTTGTTGATGATCTTCGAGCAGGAAGTCAGCGCAATGTTTTGAAACTGCACCGGCCCGCCGTTGATCGTGCTGAAGTAAAGGCTGCCGTAGCCATTGCCACAGCCCCAGAAGTTGCCCAGCCCATCGGTGGCCACGCCGCGCGGATTCGTCTTACCGGTGGCGACACCATACCAGCCGCCGCCGCGATAAGGATTGGAGTAGTTCGTAAAGGCGTCCACCGTGCCGATGCCGCGATCATAGCTCAGGTTGGAGGGGGCGGTCTGGCCACCCGTCGTCTGGGACAAGATATCTCCCTGATAGCCTGAGAACGCGAGCACGCTCTTGTCGCCCGACAGCGAGAGGCAGCCTTCGGTGCCCGCGTTGCCGTTGATCAACATGGCCGTGGCACCGTTGGTGGGAATCGCCACTTGAACCGAGGGGTTCGTCTGATTGATCGCGTTGGGATCAAACTGGTCAATGAAAATTTGCGTCTGGCGGCTGCCGAAAATATCCGACGCAGCATAGTTGGTGATGCCCGTGATGGCACCCAACGGCAGACAGCGATTGGTGCCGCCGTCGCCGAGTTGGAGGACGGCGAGATTGCCGGGCGCGAAAACAGTGCTGGCCGCCTGAAGGCTGCGGCCCAGCATAGCCGCCACGCCAACCGCCAAGACCAGCTTCGCGGTTTGATTACTGATGGGGAGTGTTCTTTTCATAGGGTTGTTACAATGCAATATTCGTCGTTAAGTCGTTTCTAGACGGGCACAGCATGAGTAGAAGTTGTTACGAACGAAGGTCGGAAGCGTGACAAAAACGTGACGATCCATCCCACGACCACACACAAATCGGCCAGGCGAAAGACTGCCGTAACCATATTGTAACTTGACCGACGTGAAACCGTCACGGGGAGGAGTCAACTTCGGCGGGTAATCGTTGTTAACGAACCGACAAACCATTTATTAAAATGAAATCAAACCTGCCCGCGAAAAAACAATTCGGCTTCACCTTGATCGAGTTGCTGGTGGTCATCGCTATCATCGCCATCCTAGCCGCCATGCTGTTGCCGGCGCTCACCAAGGCGCGCGCCAAGGCGCAACAGGCCGTTTGCCTGGGCAACCTGAAACAATGGGGTCTCGCGGAAACCATTTACGTGGACGAAAACAACCAGCGCCTGCCGATGACGAAGATACCCAACGGCACGCCGGGCTTTACTTCCCCGGAAGATGAACCGACCTGGCTTAGTTTGACCTCGGTCGAGTTCATCAACAATTCTACCGGCTCCTCCAATGGACGCGATGCCTGGTTCAACGCCCTGCCGCCTTATATCAAATCCCCGCCGCTCTGGACCTATGCCATCGGCGGACTCGAAGCTGAACAGCGGTTTGCCAATGGCAAAACCATCTTCCATTGCCCGACCGCCGTGGCCCAGGGCAAGGATCCCTCCCTGCTCGCGAACAATGACCGCGTCCTTTTCGATTACGGCATGAACTCCAAAGGCATGTGGGAAAAGAACGGCACCGTGCAGGTGCTGCCCCTGAAAACCTCCCTCATCCTGCATCCCTCTTCCTTCGTGATGTTCTCCGACAACCGCGTCCGCACCGATGACGCGCCGCCGTATGTCGCCGACCCGAGCAAACTCGGCAGTCCGCAGAATTACACCAGCCGCTTTTCCCAACGCCACAACAAGGGCGGCAACATCACCTTCAGCGACGGCCACGCCGCGCGCTTCAAATACGACTACGTCTGCGTGAACAACAACGGCAAGCCCTCCGACCCCGCCCGCACCGACATCAACTGGTCGCATGACGGAACTTCCGTTGACGGCCTGCCCGCACAATAATTCTCCGCACAAATAAATTATGAAAACCAACCTCCGAGTCGCCGTGACGGCGCTGCTCACCACCGCGCTGTTCGCCACCTCCGTCTTCGCCAAAGAAAGCGAACTAACCTACTTCACTGCCGGCCAGCCGGAGGGTTCGGTGTTCCTCCCCCCGCCACCGCTGATGGGTTCGGCGGAACAGGCCACGGACATGGCCGCCGTCGTTGCGGTTCACGCCGCCTGCACGACGAACGAAGCCGAACTCGCTTTTTCCGAAAAGAAATTTTCCATCTTCACCTTCACGCCGGCCATCGGAGTTTTTTTCCAGCCCGGCAAACTGCCCAAGACCGAAGCCTTCTTCGAGCGCGTGCAGACGCAGGCCGAAACCGTGACCGACCGGGCCAAGGATTTTTTCAAACGCCCCCGCCCGTTCACCGTGGATCCGAGCCTAGGCTCCGGCAAACTGGAAAAAAGTTTCTCCTACCCGAGCGGTCACTCGACCGAAGGCAGCGTGCTGGCCCTGGTGCTCTGCGAACTGTTTCCGGATCAGCACGATGACATCATGACCATCGGCCGCAACCTCGGCTGGCATCGCGTCTGGATCGCGCGGCACTATCCGACCGACATTTACGCCGGCCGCATGTTCGCCCGAGCCATCGTCCGCGAGATGAAGAACAACCTGGCCTTCCACCGGGACCTGGAAGAAGCGCGCACCGAAATCGAAGCCGCGCGGCAATCCCTCAAAGCCGCGGCCACTGTCCAGCCCGCCGCCGCCGCGAACTGATTTTATTGTTCCGCCATCACCGCCGCAAACCGCAACCCGCGCGTGCTGACGCGGAGTTCGTTGAACCCGAACTCCGCCATCACCGCCTCGTAAATCACCGCGCCGGTCAGGATCACATCGGCGCGTTTCTTGGGCAGCCCGGCGAGCTGCTGGCGCTGCGCCAGCGGCAGCGACCACAGCCGGTTCACCTGCCCGCGCACGCGTTCGTGGGTCAGCCGCGTTTGTTCAATCTGCGCACGGTCAAACACCTCCAGCTTCGCTTCCATGCGCGCCAGAATGCTCGTGGTGCCACCGGTGCCGACGAGTTCCATCCCGCCCAGTTTCATTTCGCGATCCAGCGCCGGCTCCAATTGCGGCCGCACCGTCACGGACAGAAAAGTTTTCAACCAGTCGCGGCACGCGGCGAGTTGCGCGGCGGACGGCGGTTCGCCGGCGGGAATTTTTTCCAGCAGCCGCACCGTGCCCAGCGGGAAGCTCTGCGCGAAATGTTTCTGCCCGCCCTGCCCGAGAATAAACTCCGTGCTGCCGCCGCCCACATCCAGCAGCAGCAAGGGCTGCCGCGCAAAATTGGGATCGGTGGTGACGCCGCGAAACGCCCACTCGGCCTCCTGTTCACCCGAGATGATTTCCACGGACAAACCCGCCGCCGCCCGGATCGCCGCCAGCAAGTCTCCGGCGTTCACCGCATCCCGGGCGGCGCTGGTGGCGATCACGCGGATGGTGATGGCCTCATGACGACGCGCCGTTTCCGCGTACACCGCGACAGCTTCCGCCGTCTGCGCAATCGGTTCGGGTTGCAGCCGGTGTGTCTCGTAAAAACCCTGGCCCAGCCGGGTCTGGATGCTGCCCTCCCAGACCGGCCGCACCTGCCCGTCCGCCACGTCGGCCACCAACAACTTGATGGAGTTGGTGCCCACGTCAATGACGGCGCGGCGGACAGTTTTCATTCGCGCGGGATGTTAAACCGCGTCGCCGTACGGCCAAGTTAAAAGTTGGTGACAATCGGGTGGCGTGCTTAAACTCCGGGAAACTTTTATGTTGAAACCGGTTCAGACCCAATCAATCAAGGCCGGTGGCGCCACCTTCGCCATTGTGGCGTCCACTTACAACGCGCGGTACGTGGATGCCATGCTCCGCGCGGCGCAGGCCGAATTGCGGCGGGCCGGGGCCAAGGTGCGGGTTGTCCGCGTGCCGGGCGCTTATGAAATTCCCGTCGTCGCGAACACCTTGTCCGCGAAAAATCCCGGCCTCGCCGGAATTCTTTGTCTGGGCGTGATCCTGCGCGGGGCGACGACCCACGCCGCGCACATCGGCGAGACGGTCAGCAATGCCCTGATGCAGATTCAACTCGCGCATCAGATTCCCGTCATCCACGAAGTGCTGCTGCTGGAAAACGAGGCGCAGGCGCAAGCCCGCTGTCTCGGTCGAAAACACAATCGCGGCACCGAAGCGGCCCAGACCGCGCTGGAAATGGCGCGGGTGATGGCGACCTTGTAATCCAACTTTCAATAAATATCGGTGGAATAGTTAGGGGCTGGTAGGGCGCGTCACTCCGTGCGCGCCGCTCGTTACAAGGTTGTTTCCCGGCGCGCACGGAGTGACGCGCCCTACCAGATTCATCCGAGCTTCACCTGAAACCCGCTGGCGGCCGTGATTTGGTTCAGGTCGCCGTTGTAAAACTCATTCCGGAATTCCTCGCTCTCGAGCAGGTGGCGGCTGTTCTTCTGTTGATCGTGGTGCAACAACGATTTCAGTTCGGCCAGATTTTCCGACCAGCGGAAACCGTTGAAAAATTCCACGCCGGCGAACTGCGTTTTGTACAGCGCGCTTTCAGAGTAACAGGTGCCGAGGTAAAGCTGCTTGAACCGGCGCGCCGCCAACAGCGTCACCGCCGAGGTCATCATGAACAACCCGAGACTGCGGTTGAAATAATCCAGGTCGTAAAACCCAAACCGATAAAATGCGAGTTCGCCGTCCACGACATAGAGCGTGGCCACGCCGATTTGGGCCTGGGTCTGGCGGTCGGTGAACACCAGCAAGTGCGTCATCACCGGCGAGTTGAACAACGCATCCAACCGTTCCTCAGACATCACGCCCGGGCCGAACCGGACCTCGGCGCAGCGCTTGCAAAAATCGCGCACGGCCGGGGTGTAGGCAAACTCCGCGCGCGGCACGAGCTGCACGGCGATGCCTTCACCCTTGCGGAGAATGCGGCGATTTTCCGACGACGGCTGAAAATTGGCAAGGGTCACGCGGATCTGGCGGCAGAGATAAAAACGATCCAACCGGTTGGCCGCCGGCAGAAAGCCCGCGTTGAAAAGGTCCGCCGGTTTTTCGCCCGGCTCGGGCATGGCCCAGACGACGTACGGAAACAGGTAATGGCCGTAGTCGGATTTGGCTTCGGAGAAAAGGAGTTTCATCGGCGTACCGGGGCTTTCACGGACTGGCGCTGATCAAATCCGCATCCAACTCCGCCATCCTCGGCTGGCCGGGGTTTCCACCGTTCACACATTGTCTCCGCAGCCGCAGCCGCCAGCTCGTCAGTACGTCGTAGGTCACGGAGTTTTTCAACTTGGCCACGTCGTGGACGGAAATGGCCTCATCGCCTTGCCCGCCCATGATGACAGCCTCGTCCCACATTTGCGCGGCGGGAATGTCCGTGATGTCCACCATGATCGCATCCATCGCCACGCCGCCGATCAGCGGTGCGCGCCGGCCGTGCAGCAGCACCTGGCCCTCGTTCCGCACGCGCGGGAAACCATCGCCGTAACCGATGGGCAGCACGGCAATCCGCCGTTCCGCCGGCGCGGTGTAGCGCATTCCGTAGCCTGCGACTTCGCCGGGCTTCAACATTTGAATCGCTGCGATGCGCGCCTTGACGGACATGACGGGTTCGAGGCCGGGAATTGTCCGGCAGACCGACGACGGAAAAACGCCGTGCATCAAAAGACCGGCGCGCACCATGTCGCGATGCGCGTGCGGCAGATCCAGCAGACCGCCGCTGTTGCAAAGATGCTGAAGGCGGACGGAAATCCCCGCCTGTTTCATCGCGGCCAGCACTTCATCAAACCGCGCCACCTGCAAGTTGGCGAAGGTCTTGTCCGTTTCATCTGACTGGGCAAAGTGCGTCATCACGCCTTCGAGCCGTAAAGATTTTTCCGCGCTGATTTGTTCCACCAGCGGCAGCGCCGCCTCCCAGCGCACGCCGTAACGGCTCATGCCGGTGTTGATTTTCAGATGCACCGGCACGCGCCTGCCCAGCGCGGCCGCCACGCGGGCCAGTTGCCGGACGGTGTGGGCTTCGTTCACGCACACGGTCAGATCATGCGCGACGCACCACGGCAGTTCAGCCTCCTGCCGTTCGCCCAGCAGCAGCAGCGGCGCAGTGATGCCCGCGTCACGCAGCGCCATCGTCTCCTCCAGCGTGCTGAGGCCGAAACCCCACGCGCCTTCTTCGAGCGCAATGCGCGCCACGTCCAGCGCGCCGTGGCCGTAGGCCTCGTCCTTGACCACGGCCAGCAACTGCACCGGACGCGGGAGGTCGCGGCGGAGGAGGCGCAGATTGTTTCGCAGCCGCGCGAGATCAATCTCCACCCACGCCGGGCGCAGCGGAAAAGTTGCCGAATTCAAGTTCATTAAATCTCTGAAAATTGTTTAACCACGAATGACACGAAAGGACACAAAAAACCGGGAAGAATTTTTCGACTAACGCAAAGGCTAAACGGACGAAGGTTTATCCTTGGAAAAAAGATGGCGCTTACACCTTGAAATTACTGCCTTGCGAAAGTCATGAAGAGACATTCCACCGCCACCATGTACATCAAATAAACTTGCGACTTCCTGCGTGAAAACGCGCTCGGCTTCGTCTCTTTCGGGAGAAAAAGGATCAAGAGCATGAGCAAACCGGTCATAGAGCGTTGCAAGCGCCTCGATTTGTTCTTTGGAGATCGCCTTGACTACGAATGCATCTGCTGGAGTCGGTGACATTTATTTCGGAGATCAAGAACTCTGTCGTAATAAGCATCAGCCCCGCATGATGGGTGTTGTTGCACCAATTTGTTTAATTGGTCACCCGACTTGTCGCACATTTGCACCATGAAGCCCCAGGATTTTGAAACACTGCTTAAGTCTTCTTCCTTGCGGGTGCATAAAGCGACCATTTTGTAGATGGTGAGAAGTTCCGTTTCAAGTTGCCGGGCTTCTTCATGAAATGGGGCGCAAAGATCCTTTGGAATAGAAGCAACCCGCCGCTCAAAATCTACAAGCATTGAATTGCCAAGCTCCCGCAAGTCCGATTCTGGAAGACAATTATTCATCGCCTAAAGTGTATATCAAACTAAACGAGTTCTGTAAAGAAGCCCTTTCTCATTCTCATTCATTTCCCGGCGGCCACAGGCTTTGCCCGATGTCCGTGCGAAAATAACTGCCCACCACGCGGAGCTTGCGGATGTTCGCGTAGGATTTGGCGATGGCCGCCTTGAGCGTCGGCGCGAGCGCAATCACGTCGGCGATGCGATGGCCGGCGGCCAGAAGATTTCCATCCGGGTCGCGGGCCACTTCGTTCCACCACACGTCGCAATCGAATTTACCCCGGACTTCCAGCGGCAACTGCGGCCCGCTCACCTGCGTGAACGGATAGCCGTAGCCCGCCAGCGTCAGCGAACAACCGAAGTTTAATTTTTCATTGAACGCCAGGTTCAGTTTTTGGTTCCGCGCGGTTTGCAGCACGGCTTCCACCGGATTTTTCAGCATCCGCAAAATCATCGGGCCGGACGTGACGCCGATGCGGATGTTGTATTCGATGACATGCCACTGGCCGTCCCGCTTGATCGCGGTGACCTGCAGCGGGCCGTTGAACTTCACTTCGCGCAACCACGGCAGCAGCGGATGAATGAGCTGGCGGGCGAGGCCGTATTGGTCGTGCGGATCGCGTTCCACCAGACCGCCCAGCGGCGCGCCGGCCACGATGCCGAGATTGCCGTTGAAGGCATATTTGTATTCCTGGTTGGTGACGAGCGAATGAATTTCGCCGCCGCTCACCAGCACGATGTGCCCGGCCTCGGCGCGGCCGAGGTATTCCTGGAGAAACACGCCCTCGGCATAATTCACATGGCGCAGCCACGCGCGCGTATCGGCGACCGTCTCGCACAGAATCGTGTGGATCGGACTCGTCGGCGAGCAGAGCGGATTCTTGATGACGAACGGCTGCGGATGCCGCGCCAGAATTTTCTCGGCCTCGATGCGGTTGGCGGCGACGAACGATTTGGGAAACGGAATCTGAAACTCCGCGCATAATTTCCGTGCGAAGTCGCGTTCGCGTTCGATGCGCATCGCCTCGCCGGTCGCGCTGAAAATGGGCGTCTTGGATTTCAGCAGCTCGCCGGCCCACGGTGCCTGCGCCCAGTCAATGGACTGCGGGATGACGCAGTCAATTTTGTGGTCGCACAGCAACGGAACCGGGCTGGGAAACGTCTCGCGCAAGAACGTTGGCCCGACCAGCGACGGCGGGAAGTGGCCGTAATCGCGCGTGAGATACGTCGAGACCGCCGCGCCCGCGCCGGCCAGCGCGCCGCCGATGCTGTGTGCGAACGAACCGACGCCGAGCACCATGATCGCGCGGCGCGGTGAAATTGCTTTGTTGTGCTTCATGCCAGTTGTGAAATTCCAAGCCGGGGATTAAAACCCGGACGGCGTTTTTCGCGGGCGGATTATGAATCGCCCCGGCGCAAAGACAAGAGGGTTGGGAAAATTTTTGCTGGCGCATGGCTGTCCCCGTCTTCCTCTCCATGAACCTGCCCAAAGATTCGGGAAAGCCAAAGATGGGAACTTCAATCTTTGTCTTTCTCAAATCTTTGGGAGTTCTGGCCGGCGGGCTCCGGCCCGGCTGATTTCTTTCAAATCCAACTACCCATTCCCGGTCAAACCTGCTACAAGGGGCGACTGCAATAAGTTGAAAGCTTTAATCGAAACTAGAAACACGCGGACGGAACGGGTTTTCCTCGTGGGCGTCGAATTGAAATCCGGCCGCACCGCCGCCACGCGCGAGGCGCTGGACGAACTCGCCGAACTGGCCGCCACCGCCGGCGGCGAAGTCATCGGCGAGGGGATTCAAAAACTGGAGACGCCCAGCGCCGCCACCTACATCGGCAAGGGCAAGGCGGAGGAGTTCGCCAAATACTGCGCGGAGCACAACATTGACACGGTCATTTTCGACGACGAACTTTCGCCCGCCCAGAACCGCAATCTGGAAAAAATCTTCAACTGCAAAACCCTGGATCGCACCGCGCTCATCCTCGACATCTTCGCCCAGCGCGCCCGCACGCGGGAAGGCAAGATGCAGATCGAGCTGGCGCAGCTTCAGCATCTGCTCCCGCGCCTGACGCGCTTCTGGGGCCACTTGTCCCGGCAATCTGGCGGCATCGGCATGCGCGGCGGCGAAGGCGAATCGCAGCTCGAAGCCGACCGCCGCAAAGTCCAGGAGCGCATTGATAAAATCGAGCGCGACCTTGCCACCGTCGTCCGCCAGCGCGCCACGCAGCGCTCCGGCCGCCAGCGCAACAACTGGCCGCTCGCGTCCATCGTCGGCTATACCAACGCGGGCAAATCCACTTTGCTCAACGCGCTCACCGGCGCGGAGGTGCTCGCGAAAAATGTTCTGTTCGCCACGCTTGATCCGACCACGCGGCGGTTGCGGCTGCCGACGAATCAAAATGTTTTGCTCACGGATACGGTGGGCTTCATCCGCAAGCTGCCGCACGGTCTGGTCGAGTCATTCAAAGCCACGCTCGAAGAAGTGGTGCAGGCCGATCTGCTGATCCACGTCGTGGACACGAGCCATAAGCAGGCCGAGGAGCAGATTCAATCCGTGGAGGCGGTGCTGAAAGAAATCGGCGCGGAGGGCAAACCGACGCTGATGGTGTTCAACAAGATTGACCGGCTGAACGACCATCGCCAGACGTTGAACCGCTTTCTCGAACGGCATCCGCACGGCGTCGCGATTTCCGCTGCCACGGGCGAAGGGATGCCGGCGTTGCTCGCGGAACTCAGCACGCAGTTGCGGCCGGTGCGCGAGTTCGTGACCGTGTCCGTGCCGCATGAAAAGGCCGGGATCATTGCGCGGCTGCACGAAGTCGGCCAGGTGATCGAGCGGCGGTATTACGGCAAGACCGCGCGGTTCAAGGTGCGGATTCCGCCGCAGCATCACGCGGAGTTTGCGCAGTTTATCGCGAAAGAAGTGTCGGGCGATTAGGCCGGGCGTATCTGTCCTCGGCGCGCGGCTGTCCCAGCCGCAGCACGCCCGATTGCCAGCCAGCGCACGGACTCGGTTCAATCTCCGGCCACATATTCCCACGCGTTGCGCCTGAGACAGGCGCGCTCCGCACGCGCCCGATCAGGCCGGCGGCGGCTGGATGGCCCGGACGAGCAGCACCGGGATGCTGGTGTGGTGCCGGACTTCGTGGATGGTGCTGCCGAAAATCAAATCGCCGATCAGCCGGTGGCCGTGGCTGGCCATCGCGATGAGATCGCACTTTTCCTTCTCGGCGGCTTTCAAGATTTCCTTCGGCGGCTCGCCCATCGCGAGCTGCGTGGCGGCGGTCAATCCCTGCTCCCGGAATTTTTCCGCCACGACTTCGAGATAGGCGCGGTCGGCCTTGATCTCCTCGGACTCGGCGAGCTTGAGCTGGTTGAAGTTGCGCGCGGCGAAACCATCAGCGACGTGCAGCAGCAGCAGTTCGGAGTGAAGCTGCTTCGCCAGTTCCGTCACATGCGGGATCAGACTTTCATCCGCCCGGCTGTTTTCCAACGCGACTAGAATTTTTTTATACATGACGTGCCTTAGAATAATTTTGCCAGCCAGCCGCTGAGGCCGCTGAAGTCGG
>JAYWBR010000161.1:0-6007 GCA_043781315.1 Verrucomicrobiota bacterium
GCGGCGGGCGAACTCAAGACCAAGCCCACGCAGCAGAGCGTCGCCAAGCTGCGCGAAATCGGCATCATGCCGCACATCCTCGTCTGCCGGTGCGAGAAGCCGCTCGACAAGGAATTGCGCCAGAAAATTTCCATGTTCTGCAACGTCCCGCTCGAAGCCGTGATCGAGGAGAAGGACGTGGATCATTCCATTTACGAAGTGCCGCTGATGCTTCAGCGCGAGCGCATGGACGAAATCGTCTGCCGCCTGTTGCAGCTCACCACGCCGGTGCCGAACATGACGCACTGGCAGGAGATCATCCGCAAGCTCATCGCCCCGCAGCACCGCGTCCGCGTCGGCGTCGTCGGCAAATACATCGGCCTGCAGGACGCCTACAAATCCGTCTATGAAGCCACGATTCACGGCGGCGTGGCGAATGACTGCGGCGTCGAGATCGTGCAGATTGACGCCGAGGAAATTGAGAAGGACGGCCCGGCGAAAATTCTCAAAGGTCTGGGCGGCATCCTGGTTCCCGGCGGTTTCGGCGAGCGCGGCATTGAAGGCAAAATCATCGCCGCCCAATACGCGCGCGAAAATAAAATCCCCTATCTCGGTCTCTGCCTCGGCATGCAGATCGCCACAATTGAGTTTGCCCGCCATGTTTTGAAACTGGAGAAGGCGCACTCCACCGAGTTCAACCTCGACACGCCGCATCCGGTCATTGCGCTGCTGGACGCGCAGAAGAAAGTCACGAAGAAAGGCGGCACCATGCGGCTCGGCGCGCAGCCGTGCCAGCTCACGCTCGGCACGACGGCGGCGAAACTCTACGGCTCTTTTGTGATCAACGAGCGTCACCGCCATCGCTACGAATTTAACAATGCCTACCGCGAGAAATTCGAGAAGGCCGGGTTCGTCTTCAGCGGGCTTTCCCCGGACGGCAAGCTCGTGGAGATCATCGAACTCAAGGATCATCCGTTCTACGTGGCAAGCCAGTTTCACCCGGAATTTCTCAGCAAGCCGCACCAGCCACATCCGCTGTTCAAGGGCTTCATCGCGGCAGCCCACGCACAGTTGCATCACAAGCCGCTGTGACCGGATCGTCATGCGCTTGCTCGAAACCATCTCGCAGAAAGCAACCGAGCCCGGGCTGCCAACTGATGGACCGTTGCTTGATGCTGCCGGCTGGACTTCCCCGACTGGAGCGGCATGATCCCGCCCCCGCCCCGCATGAATTTCGAGGAAGCCTGCCGGTGGAATGAAGAAATGTTGGAACTGTTTCCGCCCAAACCCAACCGCGCGGAACTGAATGCCTCGACGAAGTGCCACGTCGCATTCGTCCTCTAGCCGCCAACGGCCTGGATTGCAAAACCACGCGGGGAAAACCCCGGACGATTTCAGTGCAACAGCCGCGCCAGCCGCGCCTCAGTTTTCAACGGGCTTACCAGCGCCAGATTCAATCGCTCAGGCCGGAAAAAATCCCGGGCGACGGCGCGGATTTCTGCGGCGGTAACGGCCCGCAGCCGGCGTTTGACTTCGGCGGGCTGGAAAACTTTCCCGTAACCGAGAAGCTGTTCGCCCAGCCAGTTCATCTGGTTGTCCGTGCTTTCCAGACTCAGATCAATCTGGCCAATCGTGTAGTCGCGGGCGCGGCGGAGTTCGGCGGCGCTGGGCGGCTTCTGGGTGAAACGTTTCAACTCGCGCACGATGAGCTTGAGCGTTTGCGAAAGATTTTCCGTGTCGAGGCCGGCGGAGATGACGAGGTCGCCGGTGTCGGCGTAACAACTCGGCGTGCTGTAAATGGAATACGCCAGGCCGTGTTCCTCGCGGATGACCTGGAACAGCCGCGAACTCATATTCTCGCCGAGGATGGTGTTGAGCAGGCGCAATGCATGACGACGCTCGTCGTGACGTGAGCAAGTGCGGATGCCCAAGGCAATCTGGGTCTGCTCGACTTTGCGCGTGCAGAGGTTCATGCGGGGTTCACTTTGAGCCGTGTTCACCGGGACAAACTGCGGGTGTGTTCCGCTCTTGAAAAATTTCGCGAGACGGGAAACTGCTTTGACCACGCGGCGATGCGTCACGTTTCCGGCCACGACGATCAAGGTGTTCTCGGCGAGATAATTATTTTTCAAATACGCGAGCAGCTTCGCGCGGCTCAAGGCGTCGAGGGCTTTTTCATCGCCGGTGATGGAACGTCCGAGCGGATGATCGGGCCAGAGCGTGGCGTTGAGAACTTCCTGAACATGCTGCTGCGGCTGGTCGCGATACATGACGACTTCCTCCTTGATGACTTCGCGTTCCTTGGCGAGTTCCGCCGGCGCGAACTTCGAGCGCAGCACCATGTCGGCGAGCACGTCGAGCAGATCGTCGAAACGATCCGCATGGGCGCGGGCGTGGAAGCAGGTCATCTCCTCGCTGGTGAAGGCGTTCAGATAACCCCCGACACCTTCGACGGCCTGGGAAATTTCCTCGGCGGTTCGCTTGGCGGTGCCCTTGAACAGCATGTGTTCGATGAAGTGGCACGCGCCGTTCAACTCAGCCGACTCGTAACGCGAACCGACGCCGACCCAAATGCCGACGCTGACGCTGGCCATGAAGGGCATGGCGGCGGTAGCCACGCGCAGGCCGTTGGGGAGTTTGGTGACGTGATACATGGTTTAAAATCTTGAGACGTGAAATGTGAAACGTGATGCGTGATGCGTGAAAAAAATCCGGCTTCACGTTTCACGTTTCACGCATCACGTTTCATTTGAACGCCAGCGGCACTTCGGCCGGTGGGCCGACTTGGCGGCGATAATCGAGGATGATCTGAACCGCTTCGTCCACGTCGTCGGTTACGCGCAGCAGATCCAGATCGCCGGGGCTGATGAGTTGATGATCTTCGAGCGTGGTGTCCATCCAGCGCAGCAAGCCGGACCAGTAACGTTTGCCGAAGAGGATCAGCGGAAAGTGCGTGATGCGCTCGGTCTGGACGAGCGTGAGCACCTCGAACATTTCGTCGAGCGTGCCAAAGCCGCCGGGCATGAAGACAAAGCCCATGCTGTATTTCACGAAGCAAACTTTGCGCGCGAAAAAATAATGGAAGCGAACCGGCAGGTTCGCGAACTGGTTGCCGCCTTGCTCGTGCGGCAGTTCGATGTTGAGGCCGACGGATTTGCCTTTGGCCTGCGCCGCGCCTTTGTTGGCGGCCGCCATGATGCCGGGGCCGCCGCCGGTGATGACGGCGATGTTTTCTTTGGCCAGCTTCTGCCCGAGCAAGACAGAGGCTTTGTAAAACGGATCGGACGGCTTGGTGCGCGCGGAGCCGAAGACGGTGACGGCGGGGCCGACCTTGGACATGGTTTCAAAAGATTCGACGAACTCGGCCATGATACGGAAGATGCGCCAGGGATCTTCGCGGACGAAATTATTTGAATCGTTGTTCATGCCGCGAAGATAACAGGTGAGCCAAGTGAAACAAGCCGGAGGCTAAACATCCGCAGGCCAACAAGACGGTTCTAATCGGATAGTGAACCTGCTCCGCGGTGAAGCTCACCACGAACGGCGCGCTGTCAGGATACACTCCGTCCAAATCGCGGAATTTCAGCGTCAACGAATACGCGTTACCCGGCGTGCCCTTCACCAGGTTCCAGACCGGATGCGTGTCAAACGGCGATACCCCCACATAATGGTCGAGTAAACCCCGATCTCACCGGTGGCAAAACCCGAGATGCCCGGGAAGATGGACACCGGAAGTTCCACCGGTTGCGCGAAATCACTGTCCACGATCAGGTCGCCGGCCGTGCTGCGCCCCACCGTGATGACGGTTTCCTCGTGAGCCGCTGCGGAGGCGGCACTGATGATAGCAACGGTTGCCCACGCCAACTTTTTGAACAAGCGCATGACTCGTTTGATCCGCCATCCGGATTTTTCGGCGGGGGAAACAAAAAGGGCGCAAAGTCAAAAGACGACTTCACGCCCTCCCATCAACTGTTTTCAAACAAGCTTACTTCGTCTGGCCTTGGCGCTTCCAGGCGCGAACCATCATGCCGACGGCACCGAGGCCGGCGAGCGAGAGACTGGAAGGTTCCGGCACCACCAGAAAGCCGCGGATTTCACCGCCGCCGAACGAGGTCGAATGGATGTTCCAATAGGCTTTGCCCGATTGCATGGCGGCGAAGAGCGCGGCTTCGGCACCGGCCGTGGTTCCGCCGTTGGCCGTGATATAGCTCCCGTTGTAGCTGGTGGCTTGGGTCATATCCAAGGTGTTCGCGTAGGAGCCGCTGCTGACACCCAACGGAAAGCCAGCCAATGTGGGCGTCGTGGTGGCGACGCCCGCAGTGCCGGTGAAAGGCGAAGCGGTCGCGGCATGGATATGCGAGGCCGACGTCGTGCCGACCAGACCGGAGAAGGTCAGATTCAACGACATCAAGTGGGTGACGTCGTTGTAAGACACAAAGCCGATGCCGGTGCCGGGTGAGGCGTTGGCCGGTGATTCGCTGGGGCCGTTCAGGATGACGTCGTAATTAAACAGGTTCGCACGCGCGGAAGCCAGGCTGCCCGCCATCAGGACTGTCAGGAGAATTTTCTTCATATGATGATCTTGGATTTTGTTGTTATTTAGGTTTGGGAACTAGAACTGCCACCTATGACGGTACAACTGAAAGCTTGTTCCCATTTTTTTTATGATTTTTTGAACCTTTGAAGCGGCAGAAAATACCCCGAGCCATTTTCCGGGTCAACTGCGGCCAAACTCCCGCACCCCTGGCGACGGCGCTGCAACTTTTTCCCTTTCCTTTCCCCGCCAAACGCTCAACCTTTCCGCAATTCAAATGCGTCCCTTTCAAATCATTTTCAATCCGACCAGCGCGGCGGAAGTGGCCAAGATGCCCAAGGAACTTCAATTGCAAATCCTCGGCGAATTCCGCGGCCTGCCGCAGCAGGTGATGAACACCGAGCTGGACGACTTCGGGAAACTGGAGCGCGCCGGCCACACGCTGCACCGGTTTCGCGTCGGGGATTACCGCGTTTATTTTGAGCGCCACGATCTGGGCGTCGTCGTGCATCGCATCCTAAGCCGGCACACGCTCAAGGATTTTTATTTCCGCTCGGGCTTGAAACTGGACGAGGACGAGGCGCTGCAACAGAACCCCAAATTCTGGGAGATGATCGAGGCGGCCAAGACGGCAGCGAAGGCGAGTTGAAATTTATTCCTGCTTTCGGCTGACGCTGTTCAGGATTCAGCTTAAACAAGAAAAGCCGGACCAAGCTCATAGGATTGGCCTCTGCACAGCTCCCCTCATTGGCTTTCGCACCTGGTTAATGATGATCCAATGGACTCCGCACACCGATGCCTGGTTTCTGCATGACGTGCGTGTATAGCTGCGTCGTCGCCACGTTCTTGTGGCCGAGCAAATCTTGAACCTGGCGGATGTCCGTTCCGCCTTCCAGCAAATGCGTGGCAAACGAATGGCGCAGCGTGTGGCACGAAGCCGGCTTGTTGATGCTCGACCGCGCCACCGCCTGTTTCATCACCCGCTGCAATCCCGTTTCCGCCGTGTGATGCCGCGCGATTTTGCCGCTCACCGGATCCCGCGACCGATGCGCCGAGGGGAACACCCACTGCCACGGCCACTCCTTGCCCGCGTTCACATATTTTTTTGCCAACTGCCCCGGCAGCGGCACCCAGCCGCCGCCCTCCGCCAAATCTGCCTCATGCAATTTCCGCACCCGCTCCAAATGGATTTTCAACGGCTCGCGCACGCTCTCCGGCAGCATCGTCACCCGGCTCCCGCCCCCCTTGCCCTCGCGCACCGTGATCTGGCCGCGCGCAAAATCAATGTCCTTCACCCGCAGCCGGAGCAATTCCAAAAGCCGCAGCCCCGTGCCATACAACAGTTGCGCCATCAACTTGTAAGTCCCGTCCAGCAGCCCAATCAGCTCGCGCGCCTCCTCCCGGCTCAACACCACCGGCAACCGGGGTGGCCGCGACACCCGCACAAAATCCCCCGGCACAAACGGCAGCTGCAACACCTCCCGGTGCAGAAAC
>JAYWBR010000162.1:0-5997 GCA_043781315.1 Verrucomicrobiota bacterium
CACGCGCAGCAGCAACTGCTCGACAAGCACGCGCCCGAACGGCTCACGCTCGCCAACGGGCGCACGCCGAAAGTTTCCTACGAGCCGGGCAATCCGCCGCACATCGCGCTGCGCATCCAGGAACTGTACGACGTAACCCAGACGCCGAAGATCGCACTGGGCCGCGCGCCGGTGGTGGTTCACATTTTGACTCCGGGAATGAAGCCGGTGCAAGTAACACAAGACTTGGCGAATTTCTGGCGCGAGCAATATCCGAAATTGAAGTCGGAGCTGCAGCGCCGCTATCCTCGGCACGAATGGCGGTGAGGGAGCGCCGGTCTCCGACCCGGCACGAACCGGTTGACCGCCCCCACCCGCCGGGTCGGAGACCGGCGCTCCAATTTTTCCCGCACAGGCTTGCTTCCATTTTGCGATTGGTTTTTCATCAGGTCGTGAGACGTCCATGAAAAAGCTGCTCGACTCGCTGACCCGCCGCTTCACCGCGCCGCCGCTCACGCGCACGCGGATTGTGCTGGCCGTGCTCGTCGCGGTGATGGCGGATGGGTTGCAGATTCCGCTCGCGGTGCCACCGGCTCCCGAAATTCTCGATGTGATTGCCGCGCTGTTAACCGTATGGCTGCTGGGGTTTCATCTGCTGCTGCTGCCCACGTTCGCGGTGGAATTCTTCCCGCTCGTGGACATGCTGCCGACATGGACGGGTTGCGTGATCGCCGTGATCGCCTTGCGGAAACGCGAGCAGCGCGCCGTGCCGCTGGATGAAAAAAAACTTCCTGAGAAAATCATCCGGCCGGATGTCGAAGTTTGAAATGTCGGACTGGCCTGCTAAATTCACCCATGCAAGTTTCCGAAAACATCCAGTGCCCGTTCTGCGGGCAAACCTTCGAGACGGTCATTGACACCAGCACCACCTCTCAACGGTTCACCACGGACTGTGAAGTCTGCTGCCGTCCGTTTGAAGTGGTCGTCGAGTGCGAGCCGGGGGAAATTTTGAGCCTGGAGGTTTTCTCGGAGTGAGCCGGCTCTTGATGGTGGCGGATGACCGCATTGATTCATTGCTCAGTAGCGTCTGGAACTGTGCTTGCCACCGCAGTCCAAAACAACCTTCGCCCAGCCGGGCAACCCAGCGCCCTGTGGCGTCAGGCATCCTGCCTGACGTAGAGGGCGCGCGTCCCGCCGCCCGGAAAAAAGCTGCGAATTTTTCAACGGCTCACAAACATCTGGAAGCCTGCCATCACGCACGCCGGTTCCGCCGGGCGGGACGCCACGGCTCTACGGCAGGCGCGGACGCCTGCCGCCACGCACGGCGATCACTTCGCCCGAACAACCACCAGCGCCGGTTCCAACCCCTCGGACTGTGCCGTCACGGTAATCACCCCGGACTGTCCGGGTTTCGCGCGCATGATCACGAGGCAAAGGCCGTTGTAGGCTTTGCGTTCGCTGGTCTGGAAAACGGTCAGGTCGGTGGCGTCACCGTTGTCGGTGGCGACGATTTCGCCAGGACCATCAATGTCGAATTGAATTTTATTTTTCGAGCGGGGAACCATCAAACCCTTCTGGTCCGTCACTGAAAGCGTGAGGTAGGCCAGGTCTTTTCCATCCGCATGGATTTGGTAGCGGTCAGTTTTTAGCGTGAGCCTTGCCGCCGGACCCGTCGTCTTCACTTCATCGGCGGCCCAGCGTTTGCCATTCTTGTAGGCGACGACTTTGAGTTTGCCCGGTTGATAAACCACGTCGTCCCAGCGCAGGCGATATTCGAGCGGGCCTTTTTTCTTTTTGCCCAGTGATTTGCCGTTGAGGAAAAGTTCCGCCTCATCGCCGGAAGTATAGACGTGAACGGGCGTGACCTGGTTGGTGCGGTCCGGCCAGTTCCAGTGCGGGAGAATGTGCGCCATCGGAAACTCCGGCCGCCAGTGCGCCTGGTAAATGTAGAAGCGGTCTTTCTTGAAACCCGCGAGGTCAAGGATGCCGAAGTAGGAACTGCGCGACGGCACTTTGATTTTGCCCAGTGCTTTCAACTCCTGTTCCGCGCGGGCTTTCTCGGCGGGGTCAGTGTAGTTGAGCAGGTTGCTCCGATCCGAATCGTACGGCGTCGGCTCGCCGATGTAGTCAAAACCCGTCCAGACAAATTCGCCTGCCACGAAAGTATTCGCATCCTGGCCTTTGAATTCCGCATCGGGAATCGTGGCCCAGTCCGGCGCGTAGAGATCGTAGGAACTCATTTGAAAATCCGCCTGGCCCTTGGACTTGTCGTCGCTGACCGGGAAAAAATATTCGCCGCGCGAACTGATGCACGACGCCGTCTCGCTGCCGAACAGCGCGATGCTGGCGTTCGTGGCGCGGAAGCGCGCGTATTCGTAGGGCTTGTAATTGTAGCCGAACACATCCACGACGTGCTGGAAGCCGTTGTAGCCGGCCTGGCCGTTGTTGCACGCGGCGGTGACGGGCCGCGTCGGGTCTTCGCTGTGGACGATGGCCGCCAGTTCCCGGCCGATGTCGTGGCCACGGCCGCGGCTGCCCTGCTCGGCAATTTCATTCCCGATGCTCCAGAGAATGACGCACGGATGGTTGCGGTCGCGGCGGATGAGCGCACGGGTGTCCTTCTCGTGCCAGTCGGAAAACACCAGATGATAATCCCCCTTGCGTTTCGCCTGCGCCCAGCAGTCGAACGTCTCGTCCATCACCACCATGCCCAGGCGGTCGCACAAGTCGAGCAGTTCGGGCGCGGGTGGATTGTGCGAGGTGCGGATGGCGTTGCAGCCCATCTCCTGCAAAATCTGGATCTGCCGTTCGAGCGCGCGGGTGTTGACCGCCGCGCCGAGCGCACCGAGGTCGTGATGATCGCAGACGCCGTTCATCTTCACGATCTCACCGTTGATCGCCAGCCCTTTTTCCGCAGTGAATTCAACGGTGCGAATGCCAAACGGAGTTTCAACGGAATCCACCAGCCGGCCGTTTTGAGAAATTGAAGTGACCAGCACGTACCGCTGCGGGTGCTTGAGGCTCCAGAGTTTTGGTTTTCCAAAGGTGATTCGTGATCCACAAGTTTTGCTCTGGCGCGCGCCCACTTCAAAACCATCCGTGGTGATTGATGCGATGGATTTGCTCTTCATCCCTTTGGCGTTGAGTTCGAAGATTTCATTTTTCACCGCCACGGTGGCGTGGCCGTCGCCTTCATTTTCAAGGTTGACCCGCATCTCCACCGTCGCCTCGTCCGTGCTGACTTTGGGCGTGGTGACGCAAGTGCCCCAATGCCCGACATGCACCGGCGCGGTTTTCACCAGCCAGATATTGCGGTAAAGTCCCGCGCCCGGATACCAGCGCGAAGATTCGGCCGGGCTGTTCAGGCGGATGGCGAGGACATTGTCACCTTTGACTTTGAGATACGGTGTGAGATCCAGCTCGAACGAGGAATAGCCGTACGGCCAGCCACCGACGAACTGTCCGTTCAACCAGACTTCGGAAAACGACATCGCGCCGTCAATATCGAGTTTGATTTTCTTGCCGTAATCGGTCGCGGGCAAAGTAAAATGTTTGCGATACCAGACCGGCCCCCAGTATTTCAACTTGCCCGTGGAGCCTTCGTTCTTCTGCTCGAACGGCCCCTCGACCGCCCAGTCATGCGGCAGATTTATTTTGCGCCAGCCGTGGTCGTCGAAATTATCCTGTGTGTAAACCACCGCCGCACCGGGATTGCCCTCGGGGCGGGCCGGCGACGCATTGGTCGTCAAGTCCGCGCCGACCGGCAGGATCCAGCCCTTCAATTTTTCGTAGCTCAACTGGTCGCCGGTGTCCGCCGGATCATCCTTGGTGAACAGCCAATGGTCGTTGAAAGAAATCCGCTCGCGCGCCACCTCGGGCACCGGGGCGGCGGACGAGGGAAAAGCCGCGCCGAGCAGCACGACCGCGCTCAGCCCGGAAATAAAATTCCTGCCAGCAAATAACCAACCCGCGACCGCGCCAGGATTTTCAGAACGATTTGTTTTCATATGGTTGAATGGGAGCCAGTTTATTAAATGAGTTGGCAGAATTCGTCCAGTGTTGTTTCGGATGTGGTCAATAAAAAAGGCGCGGATTGCTCCGCGCCTTTCCGGATTTTCCAAATACAATTACCTCTGAATGCGCGCCGAACCGCCCTGGGCAAACGCCTTCACCTGCTCCACCGTCGCCATCGTGGTGTCGCCGGGGAACGTCGTCAGCAACGCGCCGTGCGCCCAGCCGAGATTCACCGCCGCCTGCGGCGACTCGCCGTTGAGCAGGCCGTAGAAAAATCCGGCGGCGTACCCGTCGCCGCCGCCGACGCGATCCACCACATCCAGCTCGCAGGTCGGTGATTGGTAGGTCTTGCCGTCCACCCACGCCACCGCGCCCCAACTGTGGCGGTTCGTCGAGTGAACTTCCCGCATCGTCGTCGCCACGGCTTTGATGTGCGGATGTTTCTTGGTGACGTTGCCCATCATGCTGAAGAACGCGCTCGGATCGAGTTTGCTCTTGGCGTGGACTTCCGGCCCGGGAATTCCCAAACCCATCTGCAAATCTTCTTCGTTGCCGACGAGCACGTCCACGTTCTTCACAATCTTGTCCAGCACCGCCACCGCGCGGTCATGGCCGCCGACAATGTTCCAGAGCTTGGCGCGATAATTCAAATCGAACGACGTGACTGCACCCGCCCTCTTCGCCGCCTTCATCGCCTCGATGATGACTTCCGCCGTGGTCGGGGAAAGCGCCGCGAAGATGCCGCCGCTGTGAAACCAGCGCACGCCCGGGCCTAAAATTTTCTTCCAATCAAAATCGCCCGGCTTCAACTGCGCCGCCGCTTCGTTGCAACGGTTGTAAAAAACCACCGGCGCACGGACACCTTGGCCGCGATCCGAATAAACGGTGGCCATGTTCGGGCCATGCACGCCGTCGTGCTTGAAATTTTTGTAGAACGGCTTCACCCCCATCGCGCGAACGCGCTCGGCGATGAGATCGCCAATGGGATAATCCACCATCGCGCTGGCCACGCCGGTGTTCAGGCGAAAGCAGTCGGCGAGGTTGGCGGAGACGTTGAATTCGCCGCCGCTCACGTGAATGTCGCAGCGCGACGCTTTGCGGAACGGGACGATGCCGGGATCAAGGCGGTGGACCAGCGCGCCCAGAGACAGGAAGTCCAGCGCGCCGGCTTTGCGGATGTTCAGACCAGTTTTCATTTTTTAATTTTGGACCGTGATGTTGAATTGCTAAAAAGCCGACGGCTCGATTGACGAATGACATCATTTGCAAAACCCCATCGCTTGTCGCTAAAAAAAGCGGTGAGAATCCGGCAGCGCGAACCCGTTTTTCGGCACTGCCACCGGTAGCGTCAGGCGTCCCGCCTGACGTAGAGGGCGCGCGTCCCGCCGCCCGGAAAAAAGCCACGGACTCTTCAAAGGCACTGAAATATCTGGAAGCCTGACCACCTCGCACGCCCAATCCGCCGGGCGGGACGCCACGGCTCTACGGCAGGCGGGACGCCTGCCACCACATGACCAGCACATGACGAAAAGTCTTTTGCTTTGTCTGTTCCCCCAGACGCTTTACGCTGCGACCACAAACCATGAACCAGCCAATCCCATCCGCGCCGACCACGGACGACGACGCCCATCACGGCCATTGAAAAGTCCCTCTCCGTCTTCATCTGCGGCCTCATCGGCTTCTTCCCCCTGATTGGATTTGTGTCGGCCGTCTGTGCGCTGCTGCGCTGGCATCAAGTCCGCCGGAACTATCACGACTGGAATCCCGCCGCCGCGTATTTGCAATACGGCGTCGTGCTGGTCATCGGCATCGCCAGCGTAAGCGCCCATTGACGGGTGCAAGCGCCTTTGACCTTCCGCTCAGGGCTGACGCATACCGAAGGATGCGAGAATGAGAGGAACGGACTCCCTCTTGTATGTTTATTTTCATCTTCCTTGTTTGGCTGAAAGCCAAACGGGAAGATGAGGCCGCCTTCCCCCCGGCCGGGGGGAAGGCGGCGGCGCG
>JAYWBR010000163.1:0-43818 GCA_043781315.1 Verrucomicrobiota bacterium
CATCAATACCTTCGCAGATTCCACTCCTCGATCAGCTCCTTCGGAATTTCGCCCAGAAAACGCGACGGTTGCTGCATGAGGTCGCCGGTGTTGCCCGGCGTCGCCCGGATCAGCGGGTAGCTCAGGTAAAGTTCGTTGCGCGCGCGGGTGACGGCGACGTAGAACAGCCGCCGCTCCTCTTCTTCGCCGTCGGCGGAATCCAGTGAGCGGCCCGACGGAAACAGCCCGTCGCACAGCATGATGACGAACACCACGTCGAATTCGAGTCCCTTGGCCTGGTGAATCGTGGAGAGCTTGATCTTCTCATCATCCGTCGTCGTGGGCTGATCGTCCTCCGCCTCCACATTTGTCAGCAGGGCGAGTTGCGCCAGAAAATCCTCGACCGATTGGAACTGTTGCGCGAACACGGCCAACTGTTCCAAGTCTTCCAGCCGTGAGCGATAGTTCGCAAATGTTTCCTTCAGGTAATCCTCGTAGCCCGCCTCTACGACGAGGGTGATCATCCGCGAAACATTCTTGCGCGTGTCTCCGGTTTCAAGCTGTGAAACCGTCGCCACGAATTGTGCCCACGCGACGGCGGCCTTTTTCGGCACACCCGCCGCGCACGATTGCAGCGCGGCCGCCATTCGATGTTCGATGTTCGATGTTGAATGTTCGATGTTGTCTTTAAATTTCCCCCAAAGCTTGTCGGCTCCCTTGCCGCCGATGCCCGGCAGCAGTTGCGCGAGGCGCTTGAAGGAAAGTTCGTCGCGCGGATTGGCCACGAGCTTGAGAAACGCCGCCACGTCCTTGATGTGCGCCTGCTCGAAAAATCTCATGCCGCTCGTGATGCTGAAGGGGATGCCGCGTCGCGTGAATTCAAGCTGCAATTCCAGCGCGTGAAAGTGCGAACGATACAGCACCGCCATCTGGTTCAAGTCCGCGCCCTCCTCGCGCAGTTCCAAAACCCGCTGTGCCACGAACGCCGCCTGCTCGCCGGAATCGTTGCAGGTGACGAGTACCGGCTTGCTGCCGGACTTGCGCGCCGGGGCGAGTTGCTTGGCGAACTGGTTCACGTTCGCGCTAATGGCGGCGTTGGCCACGTTGAGGATTTCCGGCGTGCTGCGGTAGTTGGTTTCGATCTTGTAAACCTTTGCGCCGGGATAACGCTCGGGGAATTTCAGGATGTTGGCAAAGTTCGCACCGCGCCAGCCGTAGATGCTCTGCGCGTCATCGCCCACGACCATGAGGTTTTTGTTGCGCGCAGCAAGCAGGTCAATCAGGTCGCTCTGGAGCTTGTTCGTGTCCTGATACTCGTCCACGAGAATGAACTGGAAGCGCCGCTGATATTGCTCGCGCACGTCGGCGTGGTCGCGCAGGAGCCTGAGCCAGAGCGCGAGGAGGTCGTCGAAGTCCATCGCGTTGGTGGACTTTTTGCGGGCGACGTAGCGTTTGCCGATGTCCTCGATCTGCGGCGCGAGTTCGTCGAAGTAGCCGTACTCGGTGCCGAGAATTTCCGGCACGGTCTGGTTGGTGTTGATGGCTTTGGAAAAAATATCCACGAGCACTTCCGGTTTCGGAAAGCGCGCGGCCTTCACGTCAATCTTCGCTTCGGTCACGCACGCGGCGGCGAGATGTTTGGCGTCGTCGCGGTCGAGAATGGTGAAGTCGCGTTCGTAGCCGAGGAGATTGGCGTGCAGGCGGAGGATGCGGTTGCCCATTGAGTGGAACGTGCCGCCCCAGAGGTCGCGCAACTCCTGGCCGAGCAGGTCGGTGACGCGCCGCATCATTTCGCGGGCGGCCTTGTTGGTGAAGGTGAGCAGCAGGATGCGGTCGGCGGGGATGCCCTGTTCCAGCAGATAGGCGACGCGGTAGGTGAGCGTGCGGGTCTTGCCCGAACCCGCGCCGGCGATGACGAGCGCCGGCCCGGGTTCCGCCGTGACGGCGGCGAGCTGTTGTTCGTTCAGCTCGGCGGCGTAGTCAATCTGGGTGGTGATGGCAGACCGGAAGGGCTGCAACACATAATCGCGCGACATGGGCTGAACCGTAATCAGGGCGGGGACGCTTGTCGAACCTGCAATCGGCGGAAAAATTTCCCGAAATAGTTGCTGCCATTTCGGACGGCGCGTGGTAAACCGGATCACAACCCAGTTCCCTATGAACAGCCGCAACCAGAGGAAACAAAGCCAGCGCGAGCGTGGGATTTTTTCCAGCTCCCGCCGGCGTTGCGGCAAACCTGAAAGGCTCCCATGATTCCCACCGGCAACATCAGCGAAATCCTCGGTCAGAAGGGCGCGGCGGTCTGGACGATCCTGCCGGACGCCACGGTGTTTGAAGCCATTCAAATGATGGCCGACAAGAATGTCGGCGCGCTGCTCGTCACCGATCACGCGAAACTGCTCGGCATCATTTCCGAACGCGACTACACCCGCAAGGTGGCGATCCGGGGCAAGTCGTCCAAGGAATTGAAGGTGCGCGAAATCCTCTCGCCCAAGGTGGTTCACGTCGCCCCGACGCACAGCGTGGAGCAATGCCTGCGGCTGATGACCGAACACCGCGTCCGCCATCTGCCCGTGCTGGATGGCGAAAAAATCGCGGGCGTGATTTCCATCGGCGACCTGGTCAACTGGATCATCTCGACGCAGACCGCGACGATCAGCCAGTTGGAAACTTACATCAGCGGCTATCCCGTTCCGTCGGAGTGAATCAGCGCCTGTCTGAAAAGGTGTGTTGGCCGGAAAGGTGTTTGAAAACCGGGGCACTGGAGTTGTGTGGACGGTTTTTCCGGGCGGCAAGATGCCCGCCCTCTACGGCAGGCCGGAGGCCCGCCGCCACATTTTAAAACCGGCTCTCAGCGCGGCAGCCGGCTGCGCGTGAGGCTGACCGATACCCAGCGCGCTTGCGGGATCGGAAATTTCTTCACCATCACCGTCACCGCCTGCGGCTTGTATTTGGCGAGAATGTGGTCGGCGATGTTGGCGGAAAGCTTTTCCAGCAGCTTCCAGTTCCGGCCTTCGCCGAATTTCAGCAGATCCTGCGCGACATCAAAATAATTGATGGTCTTCTCCAGCCGGTCGCTCACCGCCGCCGCCGAATAATCATGGGTCAAGTCCAGCGTGAGCAGGAGCCGCTGCGGCTTGGCCCGTTCCTCTTCCGTGGTGCCGACACAATAAAACACTTCCAGATCCACAATGCTGATTTTTGACATGCTACGTTTTTATTTTTAGGACTCTGACTTCTTCATCACCGCGAGCAACAGCCGGCGCGTCGGCGCGTTGACGGGCATTGCCAGGGCCGCTGCGGGTTGCACCCAGCGGAACTCCTGCGCTTCCTCATTCAACACCACGCCCGTCCCGCTCCGGCAGCGGCAGGTGTAGTTCAGCAGAATAAAATGCGCGTCGCGATAAAATTCCGGCGAGTGGATGCAGTCCTGCACCAGCACAAATTCGATGTCCGTCACGTCCAGATCGGTTTCCTCCTTAAGCTCGCGCCGCAAGGCTTCCTCGGACGGCTCGGCCCATTTGATTTTTCCGCCGGGAATGCCCCACAAATCCGACCATTTGTGCGTGCGGATCATCAGCACTTCGCCGGCGTCGTTGAAGATCAATCCGCCCACGGTCGCGATGGGCGGACGACCGTCCGCGCTCGCGGAAGCCCCGGGAAGATTCAGGCCGTTGCGCTCAAACTGTCCGCGCAATTCGCCCAGATGCTCGACGATCATGTCCGGCCGGGCGGCGCGCAACTGCGCCAGCGTGTTGTAACCCGTCAGCACGGCGCACGAATGAATGCCGCCATGCTGCGCGGTCTCGATGTCATGCTGCATGTCACCGATGAACAGGGTTTCGTCGGGGAGCAGATTGTTTTCCGCGAGGATGTCGTGGATTTTTTTCCGCTTGTCCCAGATTTCGACGTACGGGCGGTCCAGATATTTTGCAAAACCGATGGTGACATCCTGCACGGCAAAGTGGTCGCGATGCACCGTGCTCAACAAAAACGTCCGCACCTTTTGGGCGCGGCAAAATTCCAAAAAATCCCGCGCGTGCGGCAGTTCGCAGACCGAACCCTGCACCTGTTTGAAGCGGCTGTGGAACCACGTTTCCAACTGGGGCAGGGGAATGTGCGGCGTGTGGCGGTCGTAGAATTTGGTGAACGGCAGGCAGAACTCTGCGCGAAATTCCGGCAGCGTCAGCTCGGGGCGCTCGGCTTGGGCGAGGACGTAATTGGTCGCCTGCCACACGGCGGGCAGATCGTCCACCAGCGTGCCCGACCAGTCGAAGATGATGTTGCGGATCACGCGGCCAGTCTAGCGGGTCGCGCGCCGTTGTCAGCAATCGGTTCGGGATTTTTCCGGCGGGGCTGGCGTTCGCTTCGGTCTTGCAGGCGTGAGGCGAATTTGTTCCAGGTTGGCGAAAGGTCAACGAATGAAGGTGAATTTCACGCGCCGGGATTTCAGCATGTAGGAGCTCCAGATCACCGCCATAAACAACGCGCGCGCCATGGTTTGAATGGAATCTCCGTTGGAACCTTTCGCCAACGCGGGGATTTGACGACAGCAGAGTTCATCGGCGATCAGAAAAAAGGCGTTCGCCCAGAACAGCAGGATGAAAGTTTTGGGAAAGGCCTGGCGTTTCTGGAGGAAGAATCCCAGCGTGAGCAGGCTCAAGCCGAGGATGCCGATGTTGCCGAGCATTTCCACCACGAGCAACGGGGCGTAGAGCGGGTGATACTGGGCGCTTTGCGGCATGGCCACGGACTGCCAGACGTGCAGGGAGAAGTAACCTTCCCAGCTGCGGATCAACACGAACAGGCGCGCGATGGGGCCGGAGAACAAGCCGATGCCCACCAGAACCAGCCAGCCACCTATTCCGCGCAGTTGTTTTTCCTCGGGGGACAGCTCGGGTGGAATGATGTCACCGCTGACGCGAGTGGAGCGCCAGGCCCAGATCATGGCGGCGACGGTGAAGGCTCCGCCGAAGAGGGCGATGAAAACCATGAGCCAGTTTAAATTCCCCGGGCCGGGTTTGATGCCGTTGACGCCGTCATCCGGGCGTTCCAGTTTTTCGCCGACATCCGTTTCCATTTCATCAAGGCGCGCGAGGTAATCGGCAACTTTCTGCGGCGGAAGTTCGGGCGTTCTGGTTTCCAGATCGAAACGGTAGTGCAGCACCTTGCCGGTGAAAGTCCGGTGGTAGTGGAACAAAAAAGCGTCGTGATCAATGGTTTTTTCCTTGGCCGGAAGCGTCCAGTCCGGATCGGGAAGGTGAATCACGATTTCATGTTCGCGGCGCAGCGGAAAGGGCAGTCGCAGCGGCATCGTGCGCAAACGGGTTTTGGGATCGGTCAGCAAGTTGACCAGGCTGTCCCCCCCGGAACTCGGCCTCACGTTTCTTCGAGTCGGTTCAACACTTGCCCGCCGCGGTGGATCTGCACCTGGTGCAGAATCAGTTCCTGATAGCTGGGATCAAAATAGAACGTGAGACTGCCGGAATCCTGCACCCCGGTTTCATTTTCCATGAGGGCGACCATGCGGATGTATGCCTCCTGCCGCTGCGGATATTCCTGCCGTTCGTCGAGCAGGTAACGCGTGCCTTCGGATTTTCCTTTGGGCGTGCGGGGAGTCGTTGCGTTCCATTCCACCGGACGCACCCAGTCCGGCGGCGGCGCGACGGCAACATGGGTGTTCGTCTGGGCGAAGAGATTGAAACCGGTGCCTCCAAAAAACACCACGACCCATGCTCGGTGAATCCAAAACGTGAGTGTTGTCCTCTTCATGCAATGTGCGCCATGGCCGCCGCGTGGCAAAGGCGACGGCGCGACGCAACCCAGTTGCTGGTCCAGTGCGAGAATAAGTTCTGCGGTGGGTGCGATCCCGTTTGGTGGAGGGGTGCGAACTGCCCACCCTTTTATTGCAGGGCGGACGCATCCGCGATTTAACCGAGGGCTTCAAAAATCCTCTGGTGACGCGGGGAATTGCTTCCGGCGTCTTGGACTGCGGTGGCAAGGCGGGAGCCGCGACACCGCTTTCGGGCGCGGGAAAAACCCTCAGACTGGGAACACGGCCCGCCCTACGAAAGCGGCGTGGCGCTGCGCTTCCCGCCGCAGTCCATGACGCCGTCCTGATCCTTGCCCCAAACTTGCCGCTTCCAGTTCGGTAGGCGTCAGTCTTGCCGTTGAGTTGGCGTTGAATAATTTTCGTGACCTGCTGTTTGATTCCTTCAAATTGAATGGATGACTTTTCCATCGCGCCGTTCCGTTTCGTTAATCATCGCTCTGCTCTTGGCCGCGGGCAGAGTTCATTCCGGCGGCGTTTCCGAACCGCTCACGATTCAAATCAAGGCACCGGCACCGCCTGAATCCGGCTATTTCAAAATGGGAACCGGCAATCGTCCCGATGGCCGCACGCTGACTTTGGACAGCCGCAGTCTGCGGCTCGACGGCAAACCCTGGCTGCCGGTCATGGGCGAATTCCATTTCACTCGCTGCCCCGAAACCGAGTGGCGCGATGAACTGCTCAAGATGAAGGCGGGCGGCGTGGACATCGTTTCGACCTACGTTTTTTGGATTCATCACGAGGAAGTCGAAGGCACGTTCGACTGGTCGGGTCAGCGTAACTTGAAAAAATTTGTCGAGACGTGCAACGAGTTGAAGCTGCCGGTGATCGTGCGTTGCGGGCCGTGGTGTCACGGCGAAGTCCGCAACGGCGGGCTGCCCGACTGGGTCGTGAAACAAAAGGATTACAAGCCGCGCACGGAGGACGAACGCTTTCTGACGAAGGTGAAAGTTCTCTACGGCGAAATTGAAAAGCAGCTTCACGGCCGGCTCTGGAAAGACGGCGGCCCGGTCATGGGCATCCAACTCGACAACGAATTCTGGGGGCCGGCCTCGTATCTTCTCGCGTTGAAAAAAATCGCCGTGGACGCCGGCCTCGACGTGCCGCTCTACACGCGCACCGGCTGGCCGAATCTGAAAACCCCGATGCCGCTGGGCGAGATGGCTCCGCTCTTTGGCAGCTATGTGGACGGTTTTTGGGAACGCACGCTGGAGCCGATGCCCGGCGACAACTGGTCGAAGTTTCTGTTCTCTAGTCTGCGCACCGACGCCGACATCGGCGCGGATCAGCTCGGCAAACGCAAGGCGCAGGATGACGCCGACGTTTTGAAATATCCCTACCTTGCCTGCGAAATTCTCGGCGGCATGGTCAGCTCGTATCATCGCCGCGTCCTTATCAATCCACTCGACAGCCTTGCGCTCGCGACGATTCATCTTGGCTCTGGAAATAATCTCCCCGGCTATTACATGTATCACGGCGGCTGCAATCCCGACGGCAAACTCTCCACGCTCAACGAATCGCAGGCCACGGGTTATCCCAATGATCTGCCGGTGAAAAACTACGACTTCCAAGCGCCGCTCGGCGAATATGGCCAAGTCAATCCGCCGTATCATCTGCTCCGGCGGATGCATCTTTTCCTGCGCGACTTCGGCCCCGCGCTCGCCGGCATGACACCGACGCTGCCGGAACTGCGCCCCACAAAACCTCAGCAGACCAACATGCTCCGCTGGGTCGTGCGTTCCGACGGTCACAGTGGAATCGTGTTCGTGAACAATTATCAGCGGCTGCAACCCATGCCGGTGAAAACGAATATTCAGTTCACGCTGAAACTTCCCGGCGAGACGTTGGTTTTTCCCGAGCGCGCCGTCAACGTGCCGGCGGACACCTGTTTCTTCTGGCCGTTCAATCTGGATCTCGGCGGCTTGAATTTGATCTACGCCACCGCGCAACCGATCTGCCACAGGGACGCCGAAGGTTCCCGCACCGTTTTCTTTGCGCAGACTCCCGGCGTGCCGTCGGAGTTTGTTTTCAGTGACGACAACAAAGTGGTGGCTCCCGGCGGACGGCTCGACAAACAGAACGGCCACATCTCCGTGCTCAAGGTGAATCCCGGCACGAGCGCGGCCATCCGTGTGGAGACGAAGGACGGCAAAAAATTTCAGATCGTGCTGCTGGATCAGGCGGCGTCGCTAACTTTGTGGAAGGGTGAATGGGCGGGCACCGAGCGCGTGTTTCTTTGTCGCGACGCGCTGATATTCGACGGCGACCGGCTGCGGCTCGTGGCGAACAAGCCGGATTTTTTGAACGTCGAAATGTTTCCCGCGCCCGCCTCGGTGGTGCTGGAATCCAACAAACTCGGGCTGATCCGCGACGGTCTCTTCACGCGTTTCAATCTGCCGATGCTGCGACTCAAGACGTTCAAGGTCGAAACCGAACAGCTCAAGCCCGCTGGAAAGTTGCGGAAGATTCCGTTGAGCAAAGGCAAGAATGCCCTCGCGCTGGCGCCGGACGACGCGGATTTTTCCGAAGCCGCCGTCTGGCAGATCCGCCTGCCGGAGAAATTTGAATTCACCCACGATCCGATGCTGCGGTTTTTCTACGTCGGGGATGTTGCGCGCGTCACTTTGAACGGCCGCCTGATCCAGGACGATTTCTATTACGGAAATTATTTCGACCTTGGCCTCCGGCGTTTTGCCAGCGAGTTGCCGGGTGCTGATCTGCGCGTGGAAATTCTCCCGCTCCGCAAAGACGCGCCGATTTATCTGGCTCCGTCCGCGCTCCCCAACTTTGGCAAGGCCGAGAGCCTCGTCGAATTGAAACGCGTCGAACTCATCAACCGCTGCGAAGCCGCGTTGACCGTGGGGAAGAAATAGCATGGAGCGGACGAGCCAGTTTCAAACCGGTGTCTTTATTTTCCCTTCCTGGCAGGAACCCAAAGATTTGGGAAAGCCAAAGATGGGAATTTTCAATCTTTGGCTTCCACCAATCTTTGGGATCTTTTCCGGGCCGCCAACGCGAACTGACCGATGCTGATCGCCTTCAACAAACCCTACGGCGTGCTGTCGCAGTTCACGGCGGACGGTTCGCCCAACCGCCCGCTCGCGGAATTTAATTTTCCCAAAGGCGTCTATCCCATCGGCCGGCTCGACGCGGATTCGGAAGGCTTGCTGCTGTTGAGTGATGAGGCGGCGTTGAATCAAAAACTGCTGCATCCCCGCAACGCCCACGAACGCGAATACTGGGTGCAGGTTGAATGCATTCCCACCGTCGAGGCGTTGAGAAAACTAGCCAGCGGATTGCTCGTGCAAGGCCGAAACACGTTGCCCTGTCGCGCCTGGTTGCTGGAGCCGCAACCGATTGAGGTGGGGCGCGTCGCTCCGTGCGCGCCGGGGACGGACTTCGCAGCGGGCGACGCGCACGGAGTGACGCGCCCTACTATTTCACCGCGCGTGCCGCCGATTCGATTTCGCAAGACGGTGCCGGATTGCTGGATTGGGCTGGAATTGATCGAGGGCAAAAACCGCCAGGTGCGCCGCATGACCGCCGCCATCGGGCATCCCACTTTGAGGCTCGTGCGTGTGAGAATCGGGCGCTACGTTTTGGGATCGCTTGCGCCGGGAGCCTGGAAAATATTGACGCCGGAAGAACGCTCCCTGGTCGGTGTGTAAGAATCTAACTTAGAATTGGTCTTCCTTCTCCTTGAACAGCACGTTGAACGTCGTCAGCGAACCGTAGCTCTTCGTGATGTACTGCTGCATCTCCACCTTCTCGCCGTCGGTGAGTTTTTCGTGCGCGTTAATTTTCTGTTCCAGCACGCGCAAATTATTTCTGACCATCACGACCTTGTGGAAAAAAGTTTCGAGCGGCACTTCCTTCGTCTGCAACGTCGGATCGGCGGGATGCATGACCACTTTGCCGCCGTGCCAGCGCAGGCCGAGTTGTTCAACCACGGCGTCGGGTTTTTCCAATCCGAGTTTTTGAATCGCGGCGGCGAGGGTCTGTTCCACGAACTGTTTCAACGGCACGCCCAGCCCGCTCACGCTGACCTGCGGCTCGGCGGCTTCCACGCCCGCCGGTTCCGGCGCGATGGTGCGGCGGGCGTCGTCGAACAAAATGTCCGCCGTGATTTCTGAAATGGTTTTCACCACGCCCAGGCCGTATTGCGGGTGGCGGACTTTCATGCCGACGTGCAACGCTTCAGTTTTCATGTGGGGAAATTTAACCACGGATGGGGAAGGATGCACACGGATTTTTCGGCGGCAGGTTTTGGTTGCCCGGTTGAAATCAAAGAGTCATCGTGTCGGCAATATTTTTCAATGGCCACCAAATTTCCTGACCGCTTGTTATTTGAGCGCGAGCTTTGGTTGCAGAACCTGAGTCACATTGCCGGCGTGGACGAGGCCGGGCGCGGGCCGCTCGCCGGGCCGGTCGTGGCGGCGGCGGTCGTGTTGCCACCGCACTGGCGCGAGACCGGCGTGGACGAGCGGTTGCGCGACCTCAACGACTCCAAGCAGCTCACCGAGGCGCAGCGGGAAAACTTTTTCGCCATCCTCACCGCGCATCCCGAAATCCGTTTCGCCGTCGCCGTCGTGGACGCGGCGACGATTGATCGCATCAACATTTTGCAGGCGACGCATCGCGCGATGAACGAGGCGCTCGCGCAGTTGCAGCCGCCACCGCAGCACATCCTCGTGGATGGCCGGCCCGTGAAGACGATGCGCTTTCCGCAGACCGCGTTGGTGAAGGGCGACGCGAAAAGTTATTCCATCGCCGCTGCGAGCGTGCTGGCCAAGGTGACGCGCGACCGGATGCTGCTGGAGTTTCACGCGCAATTTCCCAACTACGGTTTCGCGGAGCACAAGGGTTACGGCACGCCGCAGCATCTGGCGGCGATTGCCAAGTTCGGCGCGTGCCCGATTCACCGCCGCAGCTTCGCGCCGATTCGGACGAAGGAGCGGGAATTGTTTTGAGCCCGAATTCCGAAGCTGGGTTTTCGCCGACCCTCGTAGCGCAGGCTTCCCAGCCTGCTGTCGCGCAAGTTTCCCAACTTGCGCGGCGTGAAAATTTTCAGGCGCGCTGGCACGGCAAGGACCTGCCGGCTTGGAAGTGCGGCGATACAGCCGGTTGGGAAACCGGCGCTACGCTGAAGGGCAGCCCGACTTCGGAGCTCGGGTTGAGCGTGGCGGCTGACCCAGGCGGCGGTTACAAATGAATGATTCCCCGCTGCAAGGCTGCCGTCACGGCTTCGGTGCGATCGGCAACGTGCAGTTTTCCGAGGATGCTCTTGAGATGATCTTTGACCGTGTGTTCGCTGATCTTCAGCACATCGGCGATTTCTTTGTTGGCACGGCCGGTGGCCAGTTGGTGCAATACTTCGATTTCGCGCGGAGTTAATTCCTCGAACAGCTTGCGCGCCGCCAGCCGGGTGGCCACTTCCTGCGGAATCCAACGCTGCCCGGCGGCCACCGCGCGAATGGCGGGGATCAAACTTTCGCGGGTGGAATTTTTCAGCAGGTAGCCACCGGCTCCGGCGCTTAATGCTTTGTGGATGTCGTCGTCGCCGTCGTACGTCGTGAGCATCAGGATGCGGGCGGCGGGAAATTGCGTGCGGATTTTTTGGGTGGCGCTGATGCCGTCGCCGCGTGGCATCCGCAAATCCATCAGGACGAGATCGGGTTCAAGTTTCTGATAGAGTTCGACGACTTGGGTTCCGTCGGCGGCCTCGCCAACGACCTGCAAGTCCGGCTCGGTTTCAACCAAGGCGGCCAGCCCCATGCGCACGACGTAATGGTCGTCGGCAATCAGGATGCGGATGGGGTTTTTGCTCATAGTTGTGCGCCAAGCTGGCTTTCAATCAATCCCGGATCCGCCGGTGGTGCCAGCGGGATCATTACTTGCACGGTGGTTCCCTTGCCGGGTTCGCTGGTGACGGAAACTTTCCCTTGGAGTCGCGTGGTTCGCTCGGTGATGCCGAGCAGCCCGAAGTGGCCTTCGCGCGGCCCGGCTTGTTGATGGATCACGAACCCGACGCCGTTGTCGCCAATGTTGAGGATCACATTTTGCGGCCCGTAATCCAGGGTGATGGTCGCGTCTGTGGCTTGGGAATGTTTGATGATGTTGGTCAGGGCTTCCTGCGCAATGCGCAGCAGATTTTCCTCGATGAATTCCGACAGCGGCCGCACGCGGCCCACGGCCTTGACCTGCACTTGGATACTCGTGTCCTCCGTGAGCTGTTGGCTGATCTTGAGGAGCAGACCGGCCAGATCAATTTGTTCCGGTGACCGCGACCGCAAATCCCAGACGGAACAGCGCACTTCGGTCTGGCTCTGGGTCACGAGGTTGCGCGCCAGTTCGAGGTGATGGTTCGCCCGCCCGGCATCGCTCGGGGTAAATTTCGCCGCCGTGTCCATCTGCAAGGCGACGCCGGTGAGGGTTTGCTCCAGCGTGTCGTGGAGTTCCTGCGCGAGGCGGGTGCGCTCGCTGAGCACGGCGTTGAATTGCAGCTCCGCTTCCTGCCGCGCGGTGATCTGGAGCCTGAGTTGCTCGGAGCGTTCCTTGACGCGTTCTTCCAGGTGGTCGTTGGCGTCTTGCAATTCGACCTGCGCCTGCTCCTTATCACGGATTGAAATTTTCAACGCGGCATTGCGCCGGGACACCATGACGATCCAGCTCAACGCGACGACCAGCACGGCGAACAGGCCGGCGAGTCCGAGGAGCAAGCGTTGTGGCGTCCACCAACTCGGCGCTTGCAGGATGCGGAGGCTCCGGGCGTCGGGCAGCAAAATCTGGAGTGATTGCAGTTTGCCATCCTCGGCAATTTTCATGAGGCAAACGCCGGTGACTTCCACCAGGCTGCCGATGGGCGCGGGCATGGGGTCGGCACCAACTCCGGTGATCGGCCCTTCCACGCTGAACAGGAAGTTTGAGTTTTGCAGAGTCAAAATGGTTTGTTGGTCGGTCGGAAGTCCACCCGGACGTCGGACCAACCGTTCTGTACGGTCAAGCACCCGGCCTTGGAGGGTGACTGTGTCGGCGTGGCGAAAGCCGCCCTCTAATTCCGAAATCGTCACCGGCTTGGTGGTGGGCTGCTGGTGCGGGTTAGCCACTTTGCGAAAAACCGCGTCTTGCAAGACGGGGAGAAATTGCTCGAAGTTCGGAAAGCCCACTGCCTCGACGACTTCGCCGGGGGCGACTTTTTTTAGCAAGCGGCTCTGCACCTGCATGCCGCCGGTTTCGTCCTGGAGGAAGAGGTCTTCGCCGGGACGTTGGTAGGTGACGACGCCTTGGACATGAACTCGTTTGCCCAGTTCCGGTTCGTTGCGGTATTGCGCGAGACGGTCGAGCGGAATCACCCGTTCGGCAAACGGATCGCCCAACTCGGTTTTCTCAATCACAAAATCCGCCGCGCTCGGGACATGCAGTCCGACGGTGATCAGGTGTCGGAGTTTTCCGTTGTAGAAGGTGGAAGCGGTGCCGCGGACGCGGACCTTGGCCCCGATCAACGTCTGCGAATCCACGTCCGGCGGCGGGGTGTTGACCTCGATTCGGTAACCGCCGGAGGCAATCTCAAAAGTGATGACCCCACCCTTGGGGCGAAAGGCGCGGACGACGCCGAAAATTTCCACGCGCTGACTGTCTTCGATGCCGGCCACGAGCTGTTCGATGGGGACAAGCTTGGCCTGGGGCAGGGGTGCGGTTCCGAGTTTGTGCCAGTGCGGCAAAGTAATGATCGGGGCGAAACCACCGGGATGACTGATGCCAGTGACCTCGACAAAATCCCCAGGCTTCGGCTGGTTCGGGTCCAGCAAGTTTGTGCTGATGTTTTCCACAAACACGCCGGCCGTGGCGTCCTGCACAAAAAAACGCCCGCTCCATTCCAAGTCGGGTTGAGCTGCCGTCACCACCCCGTGGATCAGAACTTTGATGCCGTACGCGCGCTCCGCCGGCAGCGCGAGAATCTGGCTGGCATTCGTCAGCACCAGATTGGTGGGTTGCGCTGGGGCTAGCGATGTTGACACCCACGCCAGAAAAATTCCCGCCAGCACGCGGATAAGCAGGTGCGGCGCACGAAGGAAGTTTCGGATGTTTGGTTTTGGGCGGATGCCAAAGTTAAGCTCCGCGCTGCTTGCGAGTCCAGAATTTTTCCAATGCCACCCCCCTCTTAAGAGGGATGGCAACCGAAGTGGGCTGCGCTAATGTTTCAACCAGATGACCAATACACGACCAGCACTGAGCTTGCTCCCTCAAAATAAGTTCACGCACAGACCGGCGGCGGGACGAGTCGGGTTTTGGTCTAAGGTATCCACAAATAAAAACCTCTGGGCGGTGAAACGCCAACCATAAGCAACGAGTAAAACAACCAAACCCCAAGACACAACAGTATGAAAATAACTACATCAATACGAAGCTTCCTCGGAGCCAGCCTGCTCTTCGGCGCGGGCGTCGCCGCCCAGGCGGATCCCATCACGTTCAATGTGGACATGGCTCGCATGACCAACAGCGCGGGGCTGCCGGCCTACACGGAAGTCCGCGCCAGCGGTGCTTTCAACGGCTGGAGCCAGACCACGATCCTTACCAACAACGGAGCGAATATTTTCACGAACACCGTCGAAATCGCCGCCAACGGCAATTACAAATATACCTGTGCGATCAATGGCGGTACCGAGTGGGAAGCCGGCAGCGACCACGGCATGACGCTCACTGGCAGTCCGCAAACGTTGCCTTTGCTTGTGTTTAATTACGGCGGGGCCGTGCCGATTGACTTCGTGACCAACAATATCACCTTTAACTGTGACATGCGGGTGCAGGGACAGGCTTGGCTCAATGGCGGCGCCCTCATCACGGTCTCGGGCGGTTTCAATGGATGGGGCAACAGTCAGGTGCTGACCAACAATCCAAACGCAACTTACCCTACGAACTGGTTCTATTCGGGGACCTACCCTGCGATCACGCAGCTCATTCCGCCCACCTGGCCGAATAATTCCGCCAAATATAACCGATTCAAATTCCGCGCCAATGGCGGCTGGGAAGAGCCGACCTTCAACCCGGCCTACGGGTCGAACGACCGCAGTTGGGACGCGACAACCACCGGCGACCGCGTGCTCCCGCTGGTGCTCTACTCGGATGCTTCCTTGTGTGATGTCTTGGATCAGGCCACGGATGTCACTTTTGCGATCCATGTGACCAACGGCACGGTGGCGTTGGATGGACATGTGTTCGACAACACGATTGATCAGATTCATATCAACGGTGAGTCTCTGCTCGGCGCGTGGCAGCCCTGGAATTTCACACTGCCCCAGTTGATGCGCGACGGTACTACCGATAATTATACCAACACCTTCACCATTCCGGCCGGACGTCCGCGCAACCAAAAGGTGAAGTATAACATCGTGGACGGAAACACCCTCTCCGGCGGCGACAATGAAGCTGGCTTCAATAACGACCACATTCAATGGATTCGCACCACCAACACGACCTACACCATGATCCCGGTCGAGTTCGGCACCAACTACGCGTCCATCCGCGTGCAGGCGGCCTTTGGCAACCTCAAGGCGGGCGCGCCTGTTGGCGGCAACATTCCCGTCACCTGGCTGACCTGTCCGTGCGTGACGTTGCAATCACGGAGCAGCTTGAACGGCGGCTCCTGGACGGATTTGCCGCAGACGGAAAGCACCAGTTCGACCAATGTGCCGAGCACGGGATCGAAGTTCTTCCGGCTCCAGAAACGGTTGACTCCGTAAGCTAGCAGTAACGCCCACCTCGACAAAGTTGTCGGGGTGCGCCTTTATCGGCCACATCTCAACCCTAACCATCCTATTTGAAAAATGAAAAAATCCCAATCCGCCTTCACCTTGATTGAGTTGCTGGTCGTCATCGCCATCATCGCCATTCTCGCTGCGATGCTGCTGCCGGCGTTGAGCAAAGCCAAAGCCAAGGCCTATGCCATCAGTTGCATGAACAACACCAAACAACTCATGGTCGCCTGCACCATGTATATCGGCGAGAACCGCGACAAGTTTCCCGGCAACGTTCATAGTCCAACAACCATCAACCCCAACGACTACCGCAAGCCGTGGGTTTCCGGTTTCATGGACTGGACTATCTCCACCGTCAACACCGACACGCGCTATGTGCTCGATCCACTTTTTTCCTCGATTGCCCCCTACTTTGGCAGCCAGAAAAACATCTACAAATGTCCCGCTGATAAATACGTGTCAGGCACACAGCGCGCCGCAGGAATCTACGAGCGCATCCGCAGCGTGTCCGCAAACTTCTACACCGGCGGCGACCCCTCGCAATACGTCATGGGCGCGCCCGTGGATCTGGGCCTGTCGCTCACGCCGAAATATTTGCAGGTGACCCACCCGGTGGACACCTATGTTTATCTCGACGAAAACGCGGACAGCATCAACGACGGTGCCTTCTTCACACCGAACAACGGCAAATGGTACGACATGCCCGCCAACTATCACAATGGCGCGGCGGGCTTTGCATTCGTGGACGGCCATTCGGAAATCCACCGCTGGCAAGAATCCGCAAAGCTGGTGGGAGTGATCTATGACAACAGCGGGCCGAGTTGGAGGAGTAGTTCGGTTTCAGCAGCGGACAAGGACTACGTATGGATGCGTGAACACACCCAACGGATGCCCGGCGTACCTTGACCGGGGAAATTAAGTTCTTTGTTTCTCGGGAAGAATACCGCCGTTACCGGAGCCGTTTGACTGTGTGTATAGAAGCTCGGGAATGCGCGCGGTTCGGTAGCGGCTTCGGCAGCCACCTACAACCATGGCCATCAAAGTTTCGATCATAGATGACAACGAGGGCATTCGCACCAGCCTCGCCTCCCTGGTTCGGCGTTCGCTCACGCTCGAACTGCTTGGGGAATATGCCGACGCCGAAACCGCCGTCAGAAAAATCCCCCACGATCCTCCGGATGTGGTTTTGATGGACATCAACTTGCCCGGCATGAACGGCGTGGAGTGTGTGCGGCAGTTGAAGTCCGTGCTGCCCCGGTTGCAAGTGTTGATGCTCACCGTCTATGAGGACAGCGATTCGTTGTTTGATTCCTTCCGCACCGGGGCCAGCGGTTACTTACTCAAACGCACTTCCCCCGCGCGGTTGCTTGAAGCCATCCATGAAGTCAGCGCCGGTGGCTCGCCCATGACGCCGCAATTGGCGCGTCGCGTCGTACAATTTTTCAATGCCCCGGCGAAAACTGCGGAGAATTCCTCGCTGGCTCAGATCACCGCCAGCGAACGGGAATTCCTGACCCAGCTCGCCAGCGGTTACGTGTACAAGGAAATTGCCGACCGTATGAGGATCAGTATGGATGGCGTGCGCAGCCATGTGCGGGCCGTGTACGAGAAGCTGCATGTGCATTCGCGCACCGATGCCGTGGTCAAGTATTTGCAAGCCGAGGCGGGACGATAATTTGCGTGCGCGCCGCCCGAATCAGTCTTCACAAATTGCCAAACCGGTGAGCGGCCGACTAGACTGGGATACTTGAAGCACAAACAAAAAAAATCAAACAGGGCTACAGTTGCCTCCGCTCCCAAACCACCGCTCTCGCCCGGACGGAGATGGCTGTTTCGCAGCGTCGTGTTGCTGCTGCCTTTCCTGTTGCTGGCATTGATTGAGGCTGGCCTGCGCCTGGCGGGCTACGGTTACGACACGGCATTTTTTAAGACCGAGCGGGACGCCAATGGTAAAAAATTTCTCATCAACAACGACCGCTTCACGCGCCGCTTTTTTCCGCCTGAACTGGCCCGCTGGCCGGGCACGTTCAAAGTGGCGGCGGAGAAACCGCCGGACGTGCAACGGATCTTCATCTTCGGCGAATCCGCCGCGATGGGCGATCCGCAGCCGTCCGTGGGCGCCTCGCACGATCTGGAAATTCTCCTGCGCGAAAAATTTCCCAGGCAAAATTTTGAAATCGTCAACCTCGGCATCACCGCCATCAATTCGCACGTCATCCTGCCCCTCGCGCAGGACGTGGCCGCGCGCGGTCAGGGCGACCTCTGGCTGATTTACATGGGCAACAACGAAATGGTCGGACCGTTTGGTGCCGCCACCGTGTTTGGTTCTCGTGCGCCGCCGTTGGCCGTGGTGCGGTTAAATCTGGCCATCCAAAAAACCCGCGTCGGACAGTGGGTGGTTTCCCTGATGCGTCAGCTTGGCCGCAAACCGTCGAATGCAACTTGGGGTGGGATGAAAATGTTTTTGCAGAATCAGATTCCGCCCGACGATGCGCGGCGGGAAACTGTCTATCAAAACTTCGCGCGCAACCTGCGCGACATTGTGCAGGCCGGCCAGCGGAGTGGCGCGAAGATTATTCTCAGCACCGTCTCGGTGAACCTGCGGGATTGTCCGCCGTTCGGTTCCCTGATGAACAGCAATCTGCCCGCGACCGGTCAGGCGCAGTTTGCTTCGCTTTACGCGGACGCGCTGGCGCTTCAGACGAACGGTCATCCGGCGGAAGCCGCTGAGAAATTTTCACAGGCGGCGCAGCTGGAGCCGAAGTTCGCCGGACTGCAATTCCGCTGGGCGCAATGCTTGCTGAATGAAACCAACTTCACCGCGGCGCGCGCGCATTTCCAAATGGCGTGCGATGTGGATGCGCTGCCGTTCCGGGCCGACACGCGCATCAATGGCGCGATCCGTTCGTTCGCGGCGGAAATGGCCGGGAATAATTTTGCCTTCTGCGATGCCGAAGCCGCAATGAAGACTGGTGTGCCCGACGGCATTGCGGGCGACGAATCCTTTTTCGAGCATGTGCATTTTAATTTCGACGGCAACTATCGCCTCGCCAAAATCTGGGCGGAGCAAATCGCCAAACTATTGCCAGACGAAGTTCGGCGCACGGCGCGCGCGGACTGGGTGAGCCAGGAATTCTGTGAGCGCGCCATCGGCTTGTCGGACTGGAATCGCATGTTTGTTTTTTCCTCCGTCGTGGCGCGGATGGGATTGCCGCCGCTGGCGGCACAGTTCAACAACCCGGCGCGGGTAGAAGTATTGCAGCGGACCATGGCCGGTCTGCGTCAGCGCATGGAGCAAACTAACGTGGTGACGCAGGCACGCGCGGACTTTGAGACGGCGCTGACCCGCGCGCCTACAGACAATTTTCTGCACGAGAATCATGGGAATTTCCTGGAGTCCATCGGCGACAACCCGGGTGCGCTGGCGGAGTATTTGAAGATCACCGAACTGTTGCCGCAAGATTTCTATGGTTGTTTGCAGTCCGGACGGATGCTCCGCGAATCCGGGCGGGCGGCGGAGGCCGCGCCGTTGCTGCGGCGGGCGGCGGCGGAACGCCCCTCCTTGCCGGAACCGTGGTTTGAATTGGGCATGGCCGTGGCTGAACACGGAGACTACGCCGAAGCGCTGGGATTTTTTGAGCGGGCGGTGCAGCTGCGTCCCACGGACGGAAGCTATCTGGCTCATCAGGCCAAGGCGTTGTCGAAATTGAATCGCCATGCCGAAGCGATTGGGGTTTATCGCGCGGCCCTCCAGTTGTACGGCGGCAGTTGGGAGGGGCACTTTGAACTGGCGGGCGAACTGGCCGGGGTGAATGAAGTGGCGGAGTCCATCAAGGAGTACACCGAGGTGGTGCGGCTCAATCCGCGCCATGCGGTCGCGCGGGTGAATCTTGGTGTGATGCTGGTGCGCCAAAACCGGATGGCCGAAGCCATCCATGAATTTGAAAATGCGCTGGGGTTGGATCCCGATAACGCGGCGGCGAAGGATTATTTGCGCCAGGTTTCCACAAGGCGGAATCAGAAGCGGTAATTCCAACTTGGCTTCATTCCACCGACAGCCGGAAAAAACGAACCGCATCCGCTGGCGTCCAGTAGAGCTGCCAGATGCCATTCTGATTGACCGGCGTGTTGGTGACGGGCAGCCATGCTGTGGGTGGAACTAAACTCGCCGTGCTGCGCAGTAGCAGGTAGCTGGCGGCGTTGGACCAGGACAACAAGACATTGGCGGCGGCGGCGCTGGCCGAGAGCCGTGGGAACGGCACGGACGCGCTGGCTTCGTTGGAGGGGAGGCTTTCACCATACGTATTGAAGGCGGTGACAATGTAGTAAACCGTCGTGCCGTTGGTGATGGTGGTGTCAGTGTAATTCGTGCCGGAAATTCCCGTGGCAATCACGGTGAAATTTCCACCACTGGTGGCGGCGCGTTTGATGTTGTAGCTGGACGCTCCCGCCACCCCGTTCCAATTCAGTTTCACTTGTGCGCTGGTAGCCGTGGCCAGCAGGCCCGTTGGCGCAGCGGGCAACAGGCTGGTGAATTGCAGCCAGTTCAAGTTGAACCCGGCGATGTCCACCACCACCCGAAATGAATTTGCGGGCAGCGCGTTCGTGAAGATGCGGGGTGCGAGCGTGGTCCACGTTTGCCAGCCGCCGGTGGCCGGGATGTTGATCGCGCCGGTGACGTTGCTCCCGCCCAGTTCAACATGAAAGCGTCCGCCTGCTGCATTGGCGGCGACCCGTGGTGAAATTGAAAATGGTCCGGCGGGAATCGGCACGGTGTATTTCATCCAGTCGCCGGCATCGAGCCAGCCGACATCGTATCCTATCGTCGGTGCGGAATCGCTGCTGGCCTCGATGTCCACCGCGTCGTTGCGATAGGAAGAGCCGCTGTTGTAAGCGCCGTTGGTGGTCTGATCCAGATACGCTTCCCCGAAACGGCCCAGGTCATAATCCGCGGCGAAGATGACGCCGGGCACGGAATTGCTTTTGAACGGCAGCGTCAAGCCCTGGGTGTTGGGACGCAGCAAGGCATCCAAAACATCGGGATGCACGACGCAGTTTTCATAACGCGTGGCTTGGGCGAGTGCGAGTAGCCCACTCATCGCATCGTTGGTGGACGGGCGCGGGCCGGTGTTGTTCCAGTAGTTGAGAATGGTCTGATATCCGGCGGGCTTCTGGACGATGACCGGGCCGGCGATGGTGCCAATTTTTTTCCAAGGCCACCACGCCCAGCCAATGTTGTTTTGCTCGGCGTAGCGAACGACGTCGCGAAACCATTCATTCGCGTTCTCGCCGGACTCGCCCAGCCACACGGGCAGGTTCCATTGATTGCGTTTGTCCACCCAAGGTTGAAATGAGGCGGCGGTGGCCTGATCAAAGTATTTGTGGAAGCTGATGACAAGGTTGTCATCCCACGGCGGGAGGAGGCCGTTGTAATTTCCGGCCCAGCAATTGCCTTCAAGAAAAACAATGTGGTTCGTGTCCACCTGCCGGATGGCGGCGGTGATGTCCATGAACACTTGGCGCAACGGCGCGTTGGTCTGATCATTGCAGCCGTTGAGGTTGGCGTTGTTCTCAAAGGTCCAGTTGGGTTCGTTGATGAGATCGTAACCGCCAACCCACGTTTTGTTTGCGTAGTGGGAGGCGACCTCACGCCAGAGCGCGATGAGCTTGGTGCGATTGGTTGAATTCTCCCACAAGGATGGAGCGGGCGGATTGTAGTCGGAGATCGGTTGGTCGTGACCTTCTCCGCCGGGGCAGCCGTGCATATCAAGGATCAGATAAATGTGGTTCGTCTCGCACCAGCCCAGCAAGTCATCCACGAGCTTGAAACCATTCGTGAGCCAGGTGTTCTGGCCAGGCACGGGTTCCTGTTCGATCGGCAAGGTGAACAGGTTGTAATGCATTGGCAGCCGGATGGAATTAAATCCCGCCGCCGCCAGCGCGGCCACATCGGCTTCGCGCACATAATTAGTCAACCATGCGGTGTAGAAGGTTTGCGTGTTATTGGTGCCAACCAACGCCGCGATCTTGATTTTGAGCTGCTGCTGATTGGTCACGATGCCGGAGACATCCATCATGTAAGGCTCTTGCAGCATCCAGTTGCCCAGTCCCATGCCGCGCAGAATCACGTTTTGTCCGAGGGCATTCACGATTTGTTTTCCCGAAACGCGCAGGAAGCCGCCCGTCAAATCAGGCTGCTTGGTGACTTGGAGGTAGTTGAGATTCTGCCCGCCGATCGCGAAGTCCAGCCGCAGCAAATGCGCGCCGGTGGTCAGCACCAGGTTACTGACGGTGACCGACTGCCATGTTTGATAACCGCCGGTGAAGGGCGTGGTGGCGGAGCACAACGGAACACCATCCACCGAGGTCTGGATGTTGCCCGTGCCGTTGCCCGAGGCGACGCGGAAAGCAATTTGATACACCGCCGTGGTCTGCACGTTGAGCGAGTAGTTCAACCATTCGCCCGAAGCGATATAACCAACATCGTAACCGCCGCCGAGATCGGTGGTGACTTCGATATCCACATCGTCGCTGCGATACGCGCCGCCGGAGTTGCCGGCGGTCGTGTCGAAAAAAGAAATGCCGGGACCGTTGGTGTCGTAGTTCTCCGCCTCAATTCGTCCGGGAACGGGAATAGGCCGCGCCACCTGCGCGGCGGCGTCTGGCAAGGTGAGCAAACCGAACGACAGCGCCACACCAAGCCACCACGCGGGGAAAACTTTGCGCCGCCACGCCGCGCGTGCCGGCACAGCCCATACGTTCCAAGCCTGTAATAGTAATCTCATCGTTGATTGGGCTGATCACGCAGACTGTGCGCAAGCCCTGAGCAGCATAATGCCTTGGTTTGCGAACGTCATCCCTCAAAAGAGGGATGCGGTTCGGGCAGCGATCTGCGATGCAATAACTGGGCGTCGGGATTTATGGATCGGGTTCACTCCATACTCGCCAAGGCTTCGATATCTACCTAGTTTGCCCGCGTGAGCATTGTTACTAAAACCGGAGACAAGGGTATAACCGGGTTGATGTTTGGTCGGCGCGTCTCGAAGAGCAGTCCGCGCGTGGAAGCGTGCGGCGCGGTGGACGAATTAAATGCTGCCATCGGTCTCGCCCGCGCGACTTCCAAACGAAAATTTTTGCGCGAGAATCTTTTTCTCATCCAGAAGGAGTTGGTGGTTCTCATGGGCGAAATCGGCGTCGCCAAGCAGGATTTACCGCGTTACCTCAAGGGCGGTTACTCGCTCGTCACGCCCGCCATGACGGCAAAGCTGGATGCGCTCGTCGAACAACTCGAAGCGCAAAACATTTCCTTCCAGGGTTGGGCGACGCCCGGCGCGAATGTGAATTCAGCCGCGCTGGATGTGGCGCGCACGGTGTGTCGCCGGGCGGAACGGCGCGTCTGCGCCTTGCAAGCCACGAGCGAATTGCACAACCCGGAAATCATTGTTTATCTGAATCGTCTCGCCGATCTGCTGTGGCTGCTGGCGCGCTGGACGGAGCAGCCGGCGGGCAAGCGCAAACCCGCGAAATAATTTTCAGCGAGCGGGGTTTACGCGGCTGTGAATTGTTGAGGTTCGCGCAAAAATAGGGAGACGGAGCGCGGAGCATTGCTCCGCAAGGATGGTCTGGGGTATTCGTCTGGCGGAGCGATGCTCCGCGCTCCTTTCCGCCGGGCGCGCACGGAGTGTCGCGCCCTACCTTGGAAGTTGCCGCACCCGACTCGATCACACCCGGTTGACGGCGCGCTTTTTAAAAACGAGAAAAATTTCTTCCCCAATCCGCTTCCGCGACTGCACTTCAAAGTCGGCGGCGGCGGACAGTTTCTGAAAACCCACGCCGTCGGCAATCGTCGGGGCAGTACGCCCGCCGAAAATTTTCGGGCAGATCGTCAGATGCAGTTCATCCACCAAACCCGCGCGAAACAAGGCGTCGTTCAACTCGCCGCCGCCTTCGCAGAGCAGCCGTTGCACGCCCCATTTTTTTTGGAGCCAGCTCAAAGCCTGGCGAAAATTAATTACCTTTGCCCCGCAGATTTTCACTTCGGTGGCGAGGGTGCGGAGTTTTTTCAACCTGCTTTCATTGGCGCGCTCAGTGGTGAGAATGAGGATCGGCGAAAAGTCGTGCCGGAAAATTTCCGCGTCGGGGTTCACCGTGCCGCTGCGACTGACGATGATCCGCAAATTAAATTCGGCCAGACCGCGCTGGATTCGGCGGCGGCGAAACTTCGCCGGGCCGGGGCCGAGATTCACTTTGGCCGAGTCCACGGTGCGCGCGCCGGCCATGACGGCGTCCGCCGTGGCGCGCAGTTCGAGCAGATGATCGTGATCGCGCCGGCTGCCGAAGGTGGAGACGGCGCGGTTGGCCGTGGCGATTTTTCCATCGGTGGTCATGGCCATGTTGATGAGGACGAAGGGACGTGAAACGTGAGGCGTGAAACGTGAAACGTGAGAGGGGCGTTTCAGATTTTGGATTTTGGATTTTGGATTTTGGATTCGCCGACTCATAAAATTAACATCGCGTCGCCGTAGCTGAAAAAGCGGTAGCGCTCGCGGATGGCTTCGGCGTAGGCGGACAAAATCATTTCGCGGCCGCGCGTTTCGCCGGGCGCAGCGAAGGCGCTGACAAGCATCAGCAGGGTGGAGCAGGGGAGGTGAAAGTTGGTGAGCAACGCGTCCACGATTTGAAACGTGCGCGGCGGATAAATAAAAATCCGCGTGCGGCCGGTGCCGGGGGTGAGCGGTCCGGAATTTTTCTCGGCGGCACTTTCAAGCACGCGGACGCTGGTGGTTCCGACCGCGAAAACACGGCGTTTTTCGCGCTTCGCGGCATTCACGATGCGCGCGGTTTCCTCGTTCAACTCAAACCGTTCCTCGTGCATTTGATGCGCAGAAAGAGTTTCGGCTTTGACGGGTGCGAACGTTCCGAGGCCGACGTGCAGCGTGACGAAACAAACCTGGACACCGCGCGAACGGATTTCGTCGAGCAGGGTTTCGGTAAAGTGCAAACCGGCTGTGGGTGCCGCGACGGAGCCGGCGGGTTCGGCGAAAACGGTCTGGTAGCGTTCGCGATCTTCCGGCTCGTGCGCGGAATTTTCGCGGGTGATGTACGGCGGCAGCGGAATTTCACCGAGCGAGTTCAACTGGTCGAAAATATTTCCGGCGCCGGAAAATTGCAGGCGACGATGACCTTCGTCGTTCGTGTCAGTCACGGTGGCGTGGATGGCAGTGGGCTCGCCGGCGAGGTCGGTTAAAATAATTTTGGTGCCGACACGGGCGCGTTTGCCGGGGCGGAGCATGGCCCACCAATCGTTGGGGGAATTTTCTTCGACCAGCAATATTTCAAATTTTCCGCCGGTCGCGGCATTGAGGCCGCGCAGTCGGGCGGGGATGACACGCGAGTTGTTTAAGACGAGGACATCGCCCGCGCGAAAAAAATCCAGAAGGTCGCGGAATTTTTTATGCGCGACTTTTCCGGAAGCGCGCGACAGCACGAGCAGTCGGGATTCATCCCGGCGCGCGGCGGGGGTCTGCGCGATCAGCTCGGGCGGCAGTTCGAAATTAAAATCCGCTGTTTGCATGTCGTGGTCAGCGTAACAGTGGAGGAAGGGGTTCTTCAAAGCCGGAGTTTGGGATGGCGGTGATTGGTTCTAAACCGGAACAGTTCTGCTAAACCACGAAATACACGAACCACACGAAAAAGAAAAACCTAGGCAGACGGCCGGGCTAAACTTTCAATGGGTGAACATGTACGGAATTATTCAGCAGCCGATGGAATGCAGTTTGGCAGCGGTTTGCACCTGCCCGTTTTGTGTGTTTTGTGTATTTCGTGGTTAATCCTTCTGCATGATTTCAGCTAAATCCCCCTCGAAAGAGGCGGTTTATTCCCAGTTCTCCGCCGAGGTTGAAAAATTGTGAATAACATTTTGATAAATCTGCTTCTTCGGTGTTGACGGTAACTGGGGTGATATGTGACATTCTGTGGCGTTGAGGGGTAATTTGGGTTGAGAGTAGCTCGAAAGTAAACGCTGTGAATAAGTTTGGCCGCTGAAATGGAACCGCAGAAGAACATCGAAACGACGATTTACAACTCGTCCTACCGCCACGGGGTGGATGGGGCGCGTCGTTTGCAGATTCCTTCCAAGTGGCGGCCGGCGGAAGCGGGCGTGGAGTTCACCTTGATCCTGTGGCCGAAGTCAAAAGAGGGGCCGTGCCTCCGTGTGCTGCCGCCGCAGGAGATGGCGGAGTTGATGCGGGACATTGACGCGATGGCGAACAGCGATCCGAACAAGGTGGTGTTGAAACGATTTATCGGGAGTGAGTCCATCCAGGTGGCTCTTGATAAGGGGGGAAGAATTTGTTTGCCCGAAGCGATGGCGGCGGCGGCGGGAATCAAGGCCGACGAGGATGCCATGCTGGTGGGTTTGTTGGACCGGTTCGAGATCTGGAATCCGGATCGTTATGAAAAAGTGCGCGCGACCGACGCCGTGATGGCGACGGAGGCGTTCAAGATGATGGAGTAATCAACATGAGCCTGATGCAATTACTGACCAACGGAAAAACTTTGGTGGATTTGAAAAATTCCACGAGCCGCTACCAGATGCCCGGCAAGCTGCCCCTGCCGAAATTTGGTTCCGCAAAAAACCCGTTCATGCCGCCGGCAAAAATCCCGACGGGGCAGGGTGAGCTGGTGATCCCAGCCCAGCCCCAAGTGCTGGCCAACCTGAAAGAAACCCAGCGTCTGCCCGAGCTGTCCGCGAAAATGAAGGAAACGAAACGGCTGCCGTTTGTGGCCGCGCGTCACAGCACGCCCGCGACGCCCCAGCCGAAATGGTGGGAGACGTTTCTGGATTCCGCCGGCGTGGTTTTGGAGAAGCTCAGTCCGGCCAAGTGGTTTGGCGGCTCCAAACCGGCTGTGAAATCAGCGGTTCCGCGCTTCGACAAGCCCGTGGTGCAAGGCGAGCTGTCGTTGCAGAACATCAAAGTCGTGCGCAACGATTTGAATGACGCGGACGTGGAAGTGATTCCGGCGCGGACTTTCAGCCAGGAGACGAATTTCAAGCCGGCGTTGCGGACACAGACGCGGAACGAACTGGCGGTCACGCAAGGTTCGGCCGCGTGAGGGAGAACTGATGCGTGCCACTGTCCTTCGCCCACAAACCGGTGCTGCTGGCGGAAGTGCTGGCCGCCCTGCGACCGAGAGCGGGCGGGCGGTACGCCGACGGGACGCTCGGTGGGGCTGGACACGCGGCCGCGATGCTGACGGCAAGTTCGCCGACTGGATGGTTGTCTGGATGCGATCGCGATGGCGTCGCGGTTGAAGCGGCGGGTGCGCGCCTGGCGGAATTTGCGGGGCGATTTGAGATTCGGCGGGGGAATTTTTCGGAGTTGTCCGAATGGGTGCCGGCGGGAAGTTGCGATGGGGTTTTGCTGGATCTGGGTGTGAGTTCGCCGCAGCTCGATGTGGCGGAGCGGGGCTTCAGTTTTCAAAGTGACGGCCCGCTCGACATGCGGATGGATGCGCGGCAGGCGCTCTCGGCGGCGGACCTGGTGAACACGGCGGGGCCGGACGAACTGGCGAAGATTTTTTTTGAGTACGGCGGCGAACGGGATTCGCGGCGGATGGCGCGGGCGATCGTTCACGACCGGGCGCTGCGGAAGTTTACGACCACGCGGCAACTGGCGGAGCTGATCGAGCGCATCTCGCCGCGACACGGAAAAAAATCGCATCCGGCGACGAAGGTGTTTCAGGCGTTGCGGATTGCGGTGAACGACGAGATCGGCTCGTTGGAACGCGGGCTGGTCGGGGCGCTGAAAATATTGAAGCCCGGCGGGCGGCTGGCGGTGATCACGTTTCATTCGCTGGAAGACCGGGTGGTGAAAAATTTCGGGCGCGAGCGGGCGCGGGATTATTCATTTGCGGGCGAAGTGGACATCCCGGAGTTGCGGGTGCCGCGCCAGCCGGAGTTGGTTTTGGTGACGCGGAAAGCGGTGCTGCCGGGTGAAGTCGAGCTGGCGGAAAATCCCCGCAGCCGCAGCGCGCAACTGCGGGTGATGGAAAAAATTTGAAACGGGAAAGTTTGAATGGCTAAGAATCGAAAAAATCAGTCGGCGGCGATCCGGTTTGGCCCGGTGATCTGGGTGATTTTGCTGTGCTCGCTGTTCGGCGGCGCGGGCGTGGGTTACGTCTGGCAGAAGGGGCGCATCGGCGAACTGGGCCGGCAGATCTCGCGCAACGAAAAGCGCGTGCTGGATTTGCAGGGGCAGAACGAAAAGTTGAAACGGCAACTGGGACTGATGCGGTCGCCGCAGTTTTTGGAAATGCGCGTCAAAGAATTGAACCTCGGGCTGGTGCCGCCGTCGTCGTCGCAGTTCTGGCGCTTGGGCGAACCAGCGCCGGTGCGCTTGGAGCAGCAGTACGCGCAGCAGGCTGGGTCGCAGGTGCGACGTTGAAGAATTTTTGCCGCCGCTCGTGACGCCGTCGGAGAGGAACCGATCGCCACGGGCGGCTGGCAAGTTAGTTTTAAGTTGGGCTGAACATTGAGCGAACTATGAACCCTTTTTTACCACCGCCCGCGACGCCGTCGGAGAGGAACCGATCGCCGCGGGCGGCTGGTGTTTTATCCATGGCCAAACAATTGCAACACCGCAGACTTTGGTGGCTCGCCGGGATGCTGGCGTGCGCGTTTGCGGGACTGGGTTATCATCTGGTGGATTTGCAGGTGCTGCGCCACGAGGAACTCGCCAAGAAGGCGCAGCAGAATACGCAACGGAAATTTTTCCTGGAGCCACGGCGCGGGGACATCCTCGATGTGAAAGGCAACGTCCTCGCGACGAGCATTCCGGTAATGACGGTTTGCGCTGATCCGACGTTGCTGGGTGCGCGGCGCGGTGAAGTCGTGCATGTTTTGGCCCCGCTGTTGAAATTGTCCGAGGCGGAACTGAATCAACGGCTGACCCCCAAGGTGCGTCAGAATGAAAAGGGCGAATCGTTCACCAACCAATATGCGCGGCTCCAACGCAAGGTTTCCGTGGAAACCTGGCAGACGATTCAAGCCGCGATGACCAATTTGAATTTTGGTCTCGACGAAAAAAAACTCCCCCTCCGCGAGCGGTCGTTCTACACCGCGCTCCGGCAGAAGGCCATTTTCACGGAGAAGGATCAGTTGCGTACGTACCCCGGCACCAACCTGGCATCGCACGTTCTGGGTTTTGCCGTCAGTGAAGAACGTGAGCTGGCAGGGAAGGGGGCCGCCGCTGAGATCACTGGCAAGGACGGGGTGGAACTTTTTCTCAATTCCAAACTGAGCGGCGTGCGCGGCTGGCGGCGGACGGAGACGGACAACCGGGGCCGCGAGCTGGTCACGTTGCGCGAACAGGATGTGGATGCGCGGGACGGGCAGAACGTGGTGCTCACGATTGACGCCTACGTCCAGCACATCGTCGAGACGGCGCTGGCCGATGCGATGGAAAAACATTCGCCCATCAGCATCAGTTGCATCGTCGCACGGCCGCGCACCGGGGAGATTCTGGCGATGGCGACGTTGCCGGATTACAACCCGAACAATCCCGGCGCGGCTCCGGCGGACGCGCGGCGCAACCGCGTGATCACCGACCAGGTGGAACCCGGCTCCACTTTCAAAATCGTGGTGGTCTCCGGCGCGTTGAATGATGGTGTCGTGAATCTCAACGACAACTTTGATTGTGAGCATGGTCATTTTGCTTATGCCGGACGGGTGTTGCACGATCACGAGCCGTCCGGCGTGCTGAGTGTCAAAGGCATCATCACGAAATCTTCCAACATCGGCGCGGCGAAAATCGGCATCAAGCTCGGGCAGGACCGGCTCTTTGAATACATCGCCAACTACGGCTTCGGCGCGCCCACCGGCCTGCCGTTGCCGGGGGAGATTGTCGGCACCGTTCACGCGCTCAAGAACTGGAGCAAGGTTTCCGTCGCGCAGATTCCCATGGGCCAGGGCATCGCCGTCACGCGGTTGCAAATGCTGATGGCCATGTGCGCCATCGCCAATAACGGCAGGCTGATGCGCCCCATGCTCGTGGATCATCTGGAAGACGAGAATGGCAAGGTCGCGGCCCGCTATGAGCCGCAGTTCGTCCGGCAGGTGGTCAGCGAAGCAGCGGCGAAGCAGATGGTCGAGGCGCTCAAAACCGTTGTCACGCGGGAAGGCACGGCGGAGAAGGCGGGGATGACGAATTACACCGTCGCCGGCAAAACCGGGACCGCGCAAAAAGTCGAGAACGGCCAGTACGCCCACGGCAAATACGTGGCGTCGTTCATCGGTTTTTTTCCGGCGGACAATCCCGAGCTGTGCATCTCGGTCGTGTTGGATGAGCCGAAGGAAGGTTATTATGGCGGCAAAGTGGCCGCGCCGGTGTTCAAGCAGATTGCCGAACGCGCCGCGAGTTATCTAAACATCCAGCCGGACATTCAACCGGCCAAACCCGACTCGTTGGCCGCCGCAACGGAAAACCGCCTGGCCCGTGATGGAGGAACCAATCCGTGAATGCCAGTTTTTCAAAACCCCACCTGTTCGGAATGCTGGCCGGACTTTTCCTCGCCGCCGGCCTGGTTTTTTCCGCCATGCTCGGCACGACCGCGTGGGTGAAAATAAAAAATTCCCAGTTCATCACCGTCAAAGGTTCGGCCCGGAAAAACATCAAGTCCGACCTCGGCATCTGGAGCGGGAGCTTCACGACAGAAGCGGCCACGTTGCTGGAGGCGCAAAAAAAATTGAAGGAAGACCGGGTGCGGGTGCATGAATTTTTGACCAACGCCGGGATGACGAACCACGCGTTCACGCCCATCGTCATTGAGGAAAAGCGCGCCACGTTTCAAACGCTTGTGACCAACAGCGAATCCGGTAACTGGAAGGTTACCGGTTCCGAGGAGCGCAACGTCGGCTACAAGTTGCGGCAGTCGGTCGAGGTGCGTTCGGAGGAAGTGGATCGCATCGTCCAACTCGACAGTGACTCCACCGCGCTGGTGGAGCAGGGAGTTTTGTTCACGACGGATTCGCCGCGCTTCATTTACACCAAGGCCGGCGAGGCGAAGATCGAGATGCTCGGCGAGGCGACCAAGGATGCGCGCACCCGCGCCGAACAGATTGCGACGCAGGGCGGGCGCGGCATCGCGAACCTGCACGACGCGGACATGGGGATTTTTCAAATCACGCCGCTGAACAATTCGCAGACCAGCGGCGAAGGGATGAACGACACGACCTCGGTGGAGAAAACCATCATGGCGGTCGTCACCACGACATTCACTTTGAACTGAATGGAAGCGCGCACCTTAAAATTTGTCGCGGACGCCGTGGGCGGGGAAATCCTGCGCGGCGACGCGTCGGCTTTGGTGCGGCGCGTCTGCACGGATTCGCGGTCGGCGGCGGCCGGGGATTTGTTTGTGGCGATCAAGGGCGACCGTTTCGATGGCCACGATTTCCTCAATGAAGTCGCGGGGAAAGACGTGGGTGCGATTGTCATGGCGCGCGACCGGCAGCCGGAAAAACCAACTGCGTGCGCGGCGATTGTCGTGGACGAACCGCGCGCGGCCTTGGGCCAACTGGCGGCGGCGTACCGGAAACAGTTCACGCTGCCCGTCATCGCCGTCGGCGGCTCGAACGGCAAAACGACGACCAAGGATTTGCTCGCCTCGGTGTTGCGCCAAAAGTTTTCCACGCTCCACAGCGACGCGAGTTTCAACAACGACATCGGCGTGCCGGTCACCCTGTTGCGCCTGGAAGAAACCCACGCCGTCGCCGTGCTGGAAGTCGGGACGAATCATCCAGGAGAACTCGCGCTGCTCGTGAATTTGATCCAGCCGAAATACGGTGTCCTCACCAGCATCGGCCGCGAGCATCTGGAATTTTTCGGCGACCTGGCGGGCGTGGCGCAAGAGGAAGGCGCGCTGGCGGAACTGCTGCCGGCGGAGGGAAAACTTTTTCTCAACGGCGACAGCGAGTGGACACCAACGATTGCAAAACGCGCGCGGGCTGGCGTGGTGAAAGTGGGTTTTGGAAAAACCAACGACTGGCGCGCGAGTGAAGTTCGTTATGACAAGAGTGGTCTGGTCTTTCGCGTGGACGGACCGCTGGCGGATTTTTGCGGGGATTTCAAAGTGCGTCTGCTGGGACGCCATCAGGCGGCGAATGCATTGTTCGCCATCGCGCTCGGCGCAGAGCTGGGTTTGAGCGCGGCGGAAATCCGGCGCGGTCTCGGAGCGTGCGAGCCGCCGAAGATGCGCGGCCAACTTTGGGAAACCAACGGCGTGCAGGTGCTGGACGATTGCTACAACGCGAATGCCGACTCGATGCTCGCGGCCTTGCAAACATTGATGGATCTGCCAAGCAAGGGCCGGCGCATTGCGGTGCTGGGCGACATGGCGGAACTCGGCGCGCACAGCGAAACGGCGCATGAAGAAGTCGGGCGCGGCGCGGCGAAGCTGGGCATCGGGCAGTTGATTGCCGTGGGAAAAATGGCGGCGGTGCTGGCGCGCGGCGCAAAGGCGGCGGGGTTGAACCGCGTGCTGGAATTTCCCGACGTGGAGTCGGCGATGCTGGGGCTGAAAAATTTCGTGAAGGCGGGCGATCTGGTTTTGCTCAAGGCGTCGCGGTCCACGCGGCTGGAGCGGATCGCCGAGGCGTTGCGTGGCGCGGGCGCAAGGAAGAACTGAATGTTGTATTACCTGAGTCAATGGCTGTTGAAATGGTCGGCGGGCACCGAGTGGGCCGGCCGGCTGTCGCCGTTGCGGCTGTTCACGTACATCACGGTGCGCAGCGCGGGCGCGGCGATCACGGCGCTGCTGCTGAGTCTGTGGCTGGGACCGAAGGTGATTCGGTGGTTGAAGCAGTTGAAGTTCGGGCAGGAGTATCAGGATCTCGCCACGCAGGGTGGTGATTTCAAGTCGCGGATTCTGGACAAACGCGGCACGCCGACGATGGGTGGCATCCTGATCATCCTGACGTTGAATCTTTCGACGTTGCTCTGGGCGCAGTGGAGCACGTTGGTCCAACTGTCGTTACTTTCTGTCATCGTGCTGGCGGCACTGGGTTTTTACGACGACTACGCGAAGATCACCAAGCAGACGGGCGAAGGCACACCACCGCGCGTGAAGCTCTGGGTGCAGTTTCTACTCGCGGCGTTTGTGGCGTTGTATTTGTGGCAACTGCCGGTGCAGAGCGTGTTGCATCTGCCGGACTCCAAACAACCGGTCGTGAGCAATCTCGTCAGCGTGCTGATGGTGCCGTTTTACAAATACCCGATCCTCGTCGGCGGCGCGGTGGGCGTGCTGTTGACGATGTTGACGATTGTGGGCAGTTCCAACGCGGTGAATTTGACGGACGGTTTGGATGGCCTGGCGATTGGCTGCACGTTGATCGTCTCGTTTGTGTTTCTGGTGCTGACCTATCTTGCGGGCAACGTGAAGGCGGCGACGTATCTGCAAATTCCGTACGTGAGCGGCGCGGGGGAACTGACGGTTTTTTGCGCGGCGCTGATCGGCGCGGGCCTGGGCTTCCTGTGGTTCAACTGTCATCCGGCGCAGATGTTCATGGGCGACACCGGTTCGCTTTCGCTGGGCGGCGCACTGGGGATCGTCGCGGTGCTGATTCATCAACCGCTGGTGCTGGTGATCGCGGGCGGCGTGTTCGTGATGGAAGCCGTGTCGGTGATTTTGCAGAAGGGCTGGTTCAAGTGGACGCGCAAACGCACCGGCACCGGGCAGCGGATTTTTTTAATGGCACCGATCCACCATCACTTCGAGAAGAAGGGCTGGTATGAATCGCAGGTGGTGATGCGGTTTTACATCCTGTGTTTTTTGTGCGCGGTGGTGGCGTTGAGCACGTTGAAAATCAGATGAAGGGTGAGGCGTGAAACGTGAAGCCTGATTTGGAATTCACGTTTCACGCCTCACGGTTCACGGGCAAAAAATGAAACAAACTGGCAGTCATAAAATTAGCGGGGCCGGCGGTCGTTTTACCGCTTGCACGCCCGCGCGTTCGTTGTTAGAAACAACTGTCGCGGTGGAATATTCCGCGAGGGTCGGCGTTCGTTTTTGCTTTCACCAGTTGATTCAAGCTTTGAGCGATTTCAAAACTTACAGCAACAAGGTGAAAAAATTTGCCGTCGGACGAAATCAATTAGTTGGGGTTGGCCGGCGGCCTGCCCCAAGATGCATGGTGAAAATGGCAACGGTTTGAACCGGCCAACAAACAGTTACGAAAACGCAGCACCGAAACAATTTATCGCCCCGTGGTTTTTTGAGGGAAAACCCCGGAGCGAACGAACCAATTAAATCAACCTCACAGAAAGGACGCCGTTGCGCGTCAGAATCAAATGAATAATCCGAGTCCATTCAGTCCCGAAAGCCCCGTGGTGGAGCAAAAAAATCAGAGCCGCGTGCGCGTTCGCACCGCCGTCACGCTGGTCTTCGCCGCCAATTTCATCGCCCTCATGGCGTTGCTGATCATCGGCTTTGGCTGCCGCAAACCCGCCGAGCCGGAAGTCCCGCCCGCTGAGACCAACACGATGACGATGCCGGCGTTTGACACCAACATGGTGCCCGCACTCAGCACGAATGCTCCGGGCACGAACACGGCGGCGTTTGTTCCGCCCGCACCGGTTATGGTGGCACCTACGGTCGTCGCTGCCAGCGCCACCGAGTATGTCATCGCCAAGGGTGATTATTTTGAAAAAATTGCCAAAGATCATGGGGTCACCACCAAGGCGATCCAGGACGCCAACCCCGGCGTGGATTCCAAGAAGCTAAAAATCGGGCAGAAGATTCAACTCCCGGCGGCGACCGTCGCCCCGGCGGCGGGCTCCTCCGTCAACGCGCCCACGGCGGATGCCGCCGCGACTGGCGAACAGATTCACAAGGTCAAGTCCGGCGACACGCTGACGACCATCGCCAAGCACTACGGCGTTTCCGTCAAGGCGCTCCGCTCGGCGAACAGTCTCACCACGGACAAGATCAAGGTGGGTGACAAGCTGAAAATTCCAGCCAAGGCCACCGCGCCGGTGGCGGCTCCGGTGGTTCCCGAAGCGCCGGCTCCGGCTGCGGCAACTCCGAAACCTTTGTAAGCGTTGGTTGCGGATGCCGGGCAACCTCGGCCCGGCGTCCGAGTTCGTGAAATGAAAGTGGCTGTTACCATTCTGGTTTTTTGTGTCGCCGCCCTCCTCGCGCTGGGCATGGTGATGCTTTACAGCTCGAGCGTCGAATCGCTGGATCGGCACCAGGTCGCGATCGGCGCGCATTACCTGGTGATGCAACTGATCTGGTGCGGTCTCGGACTTGGATTGTGTGTCATCGCCGCGTTGATCAACGGCCGGGTGTTGAAAAAATCCGCGTGGCTGCTGCTGGGTTTCATGTTGATTTTGCTGGTGCTCGTCGTCGTGCCGCACATCGGCAAACGCATCAACGGTGCGAGCCGCTGGTTCAGTTTTCACGGCATCAGCCTGCAACCCTCGGAGTTTGCCAAGATCGCCCTGATTCTGGCGCTGGCCTCGTACGGCGACCGTTTTCAGCGCCAGATGCACACTTTGAAAAAGGGGGTTTTGTTTCCGGGCATCTTCATCGGCCTGACGCTCGGCCTGATTTTTATTGAACCCGACGTTGGCAATGCGCTGCTTCTGGCTTCGGTGAGTTGCGGGCTGCTGCTGATTGCCGGCCTCAAGTTGAAATATTTTTTGCCGCCCGTCATTGCCGGTCTGATTGCGATCAGCACCTTCATCTATCACAACCCGATGCGCTCGGAACGCGTCTATTCCTGGTTGCACCTTGAAGAAACCAAACACGACAAGGGCTTGCAGGCCTATCAGGCGCAGCTCGCTCTCGGTGCTGGCAATTGGACGGGGCTTGGCCTCGGCAACGGCCGCCAGAAACTCGGCTGGGTGCCGGAGCATCACACCGATTTTATCCTTGCGATCATTGGTGAAGAACTCGGCCTGATCGCCACCTTGCTGATCTGCGCGGCGTTCGTCGCGATTGTCGGCTGCGGCGTTTTCATTGCGGCCCACGCGCGCGACACCTTCAGCACCCTGCTTGCGTCCGGACTCACGTTTCTGATCGGACTCCAGGCCATGATCAACATCGGCGTCGTCACCAACGCGCTGCCGAACAAAGGCCTGCCGCTTCCGTTTATCAGCTACGGCGGCTCGAATCTGCTCGCGATGCTCATCTGTGTTGGCCTGCTCTTGAACGTCGCACGGCACGCGCGCGTGGCGGAAACCAGCCTGCCCACCGATCTCGAAACCGCCGAACCTCAAAACGCATGACGCCTTCCACCGCACCGAAGATCGCCATCGCCTGCGGCGGCACGGGCGGCCACTTCTTCCCCGGCGTCGCGGTCGCGGAGCAACTTTGCCAACGCGGCTGCGCAGTCACCTTGCTCATTTCCCCCAAGGACGTGGACCAGCAGGCCGCGCAAAAAATCTCCGGCATGGAAATCGTCACGCTGCCCGCCGTGGGCTTGAGCGGCGGAAATAAAATCGCCTTCCTGCGCGGCTTTATTCAATCCTATCGCGCCGCCCGGAAACATTTCCGCAACCACCCGCCGCAAGCCGTGCTGGCCATGGGCGGCTTCACCAGCGCGCCGCCGGTGCTCGCGGCAAAACATCGGGGCGCAAAAACGTTTCTCCACGAGTCGAACACCATTCCGGGCCGCGCCAATCGCTGGCTTTCGCGCGTTGTGACCGAGGCATTCGTCGGGTTTCCCCAGGCCGCTGCGCGATTGCACGCCCGGCAGATCACCACCACCGGCACGCCCGTTCGCCCGGAATTTCAAGCGCGCGAAACCGCCGCCTGCCGCACCGCGCTCGGTCTTGATCCTGCGCGTCCCGTAATCCTTGTCGTCGGTGGCAGCCAGGGTGCGACCGGCATCAACAACCTGCTCATCCACTCGCTGCCGCTGTTGAAAACCAACTGGCAGTTTCTCCATTTCACCGGCGCGGCGGATGTCGAACGAGTCCGCCGGGCTTATGCGGAAAAAAATCTACGCGCCGTCGTGCATCCTTTTTTTTCGGACATGGCCGTTGCGCTCGGGGCGGCGACCGTGGCCGTCAGCCGCGCCGGGGCTTCTTCACTGGCGGAACTGGCGGCGATGCGCGTGCCGTCCGTGTTGGTGCCGTTTCCGGCGGCGATGGACAACCACCAGTTTTTCAACGCGCGCGCCTTCGAGGAAACCGGCGCGGCGCGGCTGCTCGAACAAAAGGACGCGACGCCGGAACGGCTGGCCAGCCTGGTCACGGAATTAATTTTAGACGCCGCCGTCCAGAAAAAAATGCAGACCGCGCTGGCCAAGTGGCACGCGCCGGATGCCGCCGGGCAAATCGCCGAGAAGATTTTGGGAGCCACGCTGTCCGTGGAGCGCCGGTCTCCGACCCGGCACGAATCAGCGAGCGGCCCGAAACAGGCCGGGTCGGAGACCGGCGCTCCGTTTGCGGGCGAGCGGCCCGCCGCCGCATGATTGCGTCACCCACCATTTTGGAAGAGCCGATGAGCGCAGAGAAAAACCATGCGGAACAACTCGCGAGCCTCGTTTCGGGCGCGACGGTGATCCGTCGCGACGAACCGCTGGCGAAGCGCACGACGCTGCGGGTCGGCGGCCCGGCGGATCTTTACGTGGAGCCGGCCTCGGAAACGGATCTGGCGGCGGTTTTGAAATTTTGTGACGCGCGCGGCTTGAAGTTTTTTGTGCTGGGACGTGGGTCGAACTTGCTGGTGCGCGACGGCGGTTTTCGCGGCGTAGTGATCTGCCTGGCGCATCCGGCATTCAGCCGGATTGAAATTAGTGGCACGGGCGTCCCGCCCGTGCGTTTCGATTCAGATGACGCAATGTCAGATGGAACTCACGGGCGGGACGCCCGTGCCACTAGGATCATTTGCGGCGCGGGTGCAAAGTTGAAGAACGTGGCGGTCGAAGCGAAGCGCAACGGTTTGGCGGGGCTGGAATTTCTGGAGGGCATTCCCGGCAGCGTCGGCGGCGCGTTGCGGATGAACGCGGGCGCAATGAGCGGCGCGACATTCGATGTCGTCGAGTTGGTTCGGCTCATGAATTTTGCCGGCGACGTTTTCGAGCTGACGCCGGAAAAAATGGCGATCGAATATCGTTGCTGCGCGACTTTGAAAAATTACGTCGCCCTCGGCGCGGTGCTGAAAGGCCGGGCGGATGAGCGCGCAGCCATCGAGCAGCGCATGACTGATTACAGCCAGAAACGCTGGGCGTCGCAGCCCGCCAAGCCGAGCGCGGGCTGTGCGTTCAAAAATCCGGCGGGACATTCGGCGGGCCGGTTGATTGATGAGCTGGGCTTGAAAGGCACGCGCGTCGGCGGGGCGTTTGTCTCGGCGGAGCACGGGAATTTTATTGTGAACGACGGCACGGCGACGGCGCGGGATGTCCTCGCGCTGATGGAGAGTTTGAAACAGCGCGTGCGGGCGGAGCGCGGCATCGAGCTGCACGCGGAAGTGGAAATCATTGGTGAAGATTGAATATTTTGTGAAGCAAACATTCAACATTCAACATTCAACATCGAACTCGCAAGCGGGCGACCACGTCCGTCCTTGGGCGTTGAGAGTTGGAAGTTCAATGTTGAATGTTTTGGTTTTCCCAACCCCATGATCAAACCACTCAACATCGTGGTGATGCTGGGCGGCCCCAGCGCCGAGCGCGAAGTGTCGCTGAACAGCGGCGCGGGCGTGGCGACGGGGCTGCGTTCGCTGGGGCATGTCGTGACCGAGGTGGATCCGCAGGACGGCACGTTCACGCTGCCGCCGAAGACCGACGTGGTTTTTCTGGCGTTGCACGGCACTTACGGCGAAGACGGCACGGTTCAGCAGCAGCTCGAAAAGTTGGGCGTGCCCTACACCGGTTGCGATGCCGAGGCGAGCCGGATTGCGTTCGACAAAGTTTTGACCAAGCAGCGGTGCATCGAAACTGGCGTGCCCACCGCGAAGTTTTTAGTCGTGGATTCCGAGAGGACGCCTTGGCCGATGGGCTGGCAGCCGCCGCTGGTGGTCAAGCCGGTGCGACAAGGTTCGAGCGTGGGATTGCAATTCGTCGAGCGCGTGGCCGAGTGGAGCGATGCGCTGCGCGAGGCGTCGCGGCACGGTTCGGAATTGCTCGTGGAAGAAAAAATTGTCGGACGCGAAACCACGGTCGGGATTTTGGACGGCGTCGCTTTACCGGTGGTCGAGGTGCGGCCCAAGTCCGGCAGCTACGATTACCGCAATAAATACACGGCCGGAAACACGGAGTATTTTTGTCCGGCGGAATTTGATGAGGCGACGACGGCACGGATTCAAGCGGCGGCGCTCGGAGCCTTTCGCGCGGTGGGCGGACGCGATTATTCGCGAGTGGACGTGATGGTGCGGGCCAACGGCGAGCCGGTGGTGCTGGAAGTCAACACGCTGCCGGGCATGACGCCAACGAGCCTGCTGCCGAAAGCGGCGGCGGCGGCCGGGATCGGCTACGAGCAGCTTTGCCAGCGGATGATCGAACTGGCGCTGGGGCGAAATGCAAAATCAAAAATTAAAAATTAAAAATGCGAAACCAGCGTCCAGTCCATGCAATGTCCTGCGGAAATTTTGAATTTTTCATTTTGAATTTTTAATTAACCCATGTGGTTCAAACGTAAATCTAAAAACCGGCGGTTGTGGAACCGGCCCAGCGTGCTGGATGTCAAAGTGCGCTCCAAGGTGGTGCGTTCGGCGCGCGCACGGCTGGCGATGGTTTCGCTCGGCGTGGTTGGCGGCACCTTGCTTGGGCTTTTTGTGCTGTGGCGGCTGGGTGAATGGGGGTTGAATCAACTGGTGTATGACAACAAGTCCTTCGCGATCCAGATGATCGAGGTGCAGACCGACGGGGTGATTGCGCCGGAACAATTGCGGCGCTGGAGCGGCGTCCGGGCCGGACAGAATCTGCTCGCGCTGGATCTCGCGCGGGTGAAGCACGATTTGGAAATGGTGCCGATGGTGCAAGCCGTGTCGGTTGAGCGCATCCTGCCGGGAACGCTGCGGCTGCGGGTGACGGAGCGCGAACCGGTGGCGCAGGTCAACGTGCTGCATCCCCGCGACGGCGGCGGGATGGAGCAGCAGATTTTCCAACTGGACGCCGAGGGGTATGTGTTGCAGCCGCTCGATCCGCGTGATCGCGCGGTGCCGCTGGGGCAGGGGCAGGATCAATATCCGGTGATCGCCGGCCTGAACACCGCCGGTTTGCAGACGGGTCGCAAGCTGGATTTCGCCCCGGCGCTTTCGGCGTTGAAGCTAATTGAAAAATTCGAGCAGTCGCCGATGGCGGGGCTGGTGGACTTGAAACGGATTGATGTGAGCGCGCCGCAGGTGATCGTCGTCACCACGGCGCAGGGGAGCGAAGTGACGTTTGCGGCGGATGATTTCGAGCGGCAACTGAACCGCTGGCGGCGCGTGTATGATGAATGTGTGCGGGAGCGGAAGGGCATTGCCACGCTGGATCTGGCGGTGGCGGATTACACGCCGCTGCGGTTGCTTGAAGCCGGCACGGCCGCGCCCGCCGTTCCCAAAAATCTCAAACCTGCCAAAGCAAGGAGAAGAAATGTTTAATCGAAAAATGTTTGATACGTCGAATGTCATCGTCGGCCTGGAGATCGGCACGTCGAAAGTGTGCGCGGTCGTCGGTGAGGTGAATGCCGAGGGCGAACTCAACATCGTGGGTCTTGGGCAGGCGCGTTCGCGCGGCGTGCGCAAAGGCGAAATCTGCGACGCGCCGGTGGCCGAAGAGGACGTGCGCAACGCCATCGTCGAGGCCGAGCACATGGCCGACGTGGAAATCCGCAGTGTTTATCTGGGCGTGACCGGTGCGCATGTGCGCGGCTGCAACAACCGGGGCGTGCATCAGATCGTTTCTGCGGACCGGGAGATTTCCGAGGAGGACGTGCAGGATGTGGTGAAGAACGCCAAGGCCATCAACCGTTCACCGGAGAATCACGTCATCCACGCGATCCGGCAGCACTTTTTGGTGGACGGGCAGGATGGGATTCCGAATCCGGTCGGGATGCTCGGCTCGCGCGTGGAGGTGGACATGCATGTGATCCAGGGGAATTTCAACCGGCTGCAAAATTCCGTGCGCACGGTCAAGGGACTGCAGCTCGAGGTGGACGAAATTGTTTTCACCGGACTCGCGTCGTCGCTGGCGTTGCTGACGAACGAGCAGAAGGAACTGGGCGCGCTCGTCATTGACATTGGGGGCGGCACGACGGAGTACGTGGTCTATTCCAAGGGCGTCATCAAACACATCGGCGTGTTGGCCGTGGGCGGCGATCATGTTTCCAACGATCTGGCGTATGGGTTGAAAGTTCCGCTGGGCCGCGCGGAGCAGTTGAAGTGCGAACATGGTTGCGCGCTGGCCAACCGCGCCAACGCCGGGCCGGACATCACGATTCCCAACGAGTTCGGGCTGCCGCAGAAAACGGTGAGCGTGGAGAATCTGCGGCGCATCATGGCGCTGCGGCTGGAGGAAGTTTTCCAGCTCATCGCCCAGGATCTGGAGCTGGCGGGCGTGCTGGATTATTTGCGGGCGGGAGTTTTTATCTGCGGCGGCGGCGCGCGCATTCCGCAGATCGCGCAACTGGCGGAGAAGGTGTTGCAGATGCCGACGAGCATCGGCCAGACGAATTCCATCAGCGGCTTGAAGTCGGCGCAGGAACATCCGGAGTTCGCGGCCGCGATTGGTTTGGTGAAGGTGGGATCCAAGCAGCAGCGCAAACGGACCGGTCGAAAATCCCTGGCCGGCGACATCGGGAACACCATCAAACAAATGCTGGGACGCGCCTGAACGAAAACAATTTTTATGGAAACCAATCTGCCACTAGAAAACGAGGCGGCGGCGGCGGCGGCGAGTCGTCCGCTCACGGTGAAAATTTTTGGCGTCGGCAGCGGCGGCATCGCCATGCTGGAATTGATTGCGCGGAGTCCGCTGGCGGGCGCGTCGTTGGCGGCGATCAGCGCCGACGCCGAATCGCTGGCGCGCTCCACGGTGGGGGAGAAAATTTCCGTCGAGACGAAATTGCTGCGCGGCCTGGGCACCGGCGGCGATCCCGAACGCGGGGCGGCCGCGGCGGAAGAATTTTTTCCGACCCTCAAGGAAGCGTGTGCCGGAGCCACGGCGGTGTTCATCGTGGCCGGACTCGGCGGCGGCGCGGGCACGGGCATCAGTCCGGTGCTGGCGCGGGCGGCGAAGGAGGCGGGGGCGTTGGTGCTCGCGTTTGTGACGCTGCCCTTCCTGTGCGAGGGCAATCGGCGGCAGCAAATTGCCCGGCGCGGCCTGGAACAATTGAAGGCGCAGGCCGATGGCGTGATCTGTCTGCCGAACCAGAAGCTGTTCCAGTTGATTGACGAGAACACGAGCGTCGTGGAGATGTTCAAGGCCACGGGCGGATTGCTGGCGGAAGGCGTGAACAGCGTCTGGCAACTGCTCGCGCGCAAAGGCCTGATTGAAATTCATTTTGCCGACCTGTGCGGGCTGTTGAAGGATCGGCATGGGGAAAGTTGTTTTGCCACGGCTTCGGCGACGGGTGCTGCGCGGGCGCGCGAGGTGGTGGCACAATTGTTTGCCCACCCTTTGCTGGACGGAGGAAAAGTCCTGACCGAAGCGGAAGCGGTGCTGGTGAGCCTGACCGGCGGCCCGGATCTGACGATGGCCGAGGTGAACCGCGTCATGGAACAAATCACCGGCCAATGTCCGCAGGCGCAGATCATCATGGGCGCGGCGATTGACGAAAGTTTTCAACAGCGGCTGGCGATCACGCTGGTGGTGACGCGCCGCGGTGCGACCGCGTCCAAAAAAGTTTCAACCGGCGATGCAGGCGAGTCCGACTCGTTGCCGGAAAAGGAAACCGGGGCGCGTCCTCAGTCGCGCCTGGTGCCGCCGCCGCCGGAAATTTCCCAGGAAATGGCGCGCGAAATTTTTGCCAGCAAGACGCCGGGCGCCTCCCGGTCGCGGAAATCCCACGCGAAGATGAGCCAGGGGACGCTGCCGCTGGAGATTATTTCCAAGGGCCGGTTCGACAAGAGCGAGCCGACGATCCACAAGGGCGAAGACCTGGATGTGCCGACGTACATCCGGCGCGGGGTGGCGTTGAACTAGCCCCGGCCGCTGAACCGTCGCCTAGTTTTTGCGGCTTGCCAGTTTGGTGCGCGTGCCTAAAGTGGCGGCATGAAAAACTTTGGCTTGGTGGTCGGCTTGTGGCTGGCCTCGCTGGTGAGCTTGTCGGCGCAGGTGACGATGGAACTTGCCTTGGATCAGGGAGAATTTCTGCCGGGCGAAGCCTTGCCCGTGGTCGTGCGCATCACCAACCGCTCCGGGCAGACGCTCAACCTCGGCACCGACGAGGACTGGCTGAAATTCTCGGTGGAATCGCGGGACATCCCGATTGTCGTAAAAAACGGCGAGGCGCCCGTGGCGGAAAACATTGTGCTGGAATCCGCCCACACGGCCATCAAACGGGTGAACATCGCCCCGTACTTCAATCTCAAAAATCCCGGCCATTATTCGGTCCTGGCCACCGCCGTCATCAAGGACTGGAGCCGGCAGATCACGAGTGCGCCGGTGGGGTTTGATGTGATTCATGCGGCCAACCTGCGCGAGGTGGAATTTGGCGTGCCGCTGCCGGCGGGTGTGTCCAACCGTCCGCCGGAAGTGCGCAAGTACACGCTGCTGCTGGCGAATCATCTCAGCAAGCTGACGCTCTATTTTCAACTGAGCGAGGCTTCGGGAAAACACGACCGGATTTTTTCGCTGGGCCGGATGATCAACGCGGTGCCGGACATGGAAGTGGATCGCGCCAGCCGGCTGCACATCCTCTATCAGATTGGGGCGCATGCGGACTGTTATACGGTGATCAGTCCCGACGGCGACCTGCTCAAACGCCAGACCTACGAGTTCACGTCGCATCCGCATTTGAAGTATGATGAGAATGGTGAGATGGCCGTGGCGGGCGCCACGCGGGTGAAAAAACCGAATGATTTACCCGCGCCCAACTTGGAGGCCGGCGAAACTAAAAAACCCTGACGGACTTCGTCAAACCGCGACCGTCACCGGGCTGCTCTGCAACTGAAGAATTTTCTCCACCACCGCTTTCGTGTCGGGCAGCACGAAGTCATGGTGCGCCGTACCGATCCACGGAGATTTTACCAGCAACGAGGTGGCTCCGACGGCCCGCGCCGCCTCCGCGTCCTGCCATTTGTCGCTGATGACAAACGAGCGGTCCA